>JAHIVT010000019.1 GCA_018816555.1 Pseudomonadota bacterium | reverse complement strand
TGGCCAAAGCGTTCGACCTTGGAAAAGGGATGATTCTCGTTACAGAGAAACCCGCAAGGATTAATCTCTTTGAAATAAATAGCTTCATCCGGGACCTCATCATAAGACATATCTGTAGGCAATATGATTTGCGATACATCCCCGCTCTCTGCTTCCTTTTCATCCAGCCAGTCTGAAATTTTCATTTAATTTTTTCTCCTTACAGAAAACTAACGATTGAAGTTAGTGGGCGGAAGATGAACGAGCGAAGGAAATGCCTGTCGTTTCAGCTTTTCCACGTCGAGATCGCGCAGGTACTCAACAAGGTTCTGCCACACTTCATGGAAGCCGAACCCGCCCTGGGTCATTTCCGCGATGGCTTCGTCCTTTGTCCAGCCCTGGACTCTGAGCTCATTAAAAGGTAATGGCAAGAAACATGCCTGCAGACGGCAATATGCACCGAGACAAAATTAGTCTTTAATAACAGTGGATTACTCAGAGGAAGGAACAAAAAAGAAGGCTGGCGGGATCTGCTTGACCTCCATATATGGTGGCACCTCAAAATGTTGAGGAAAAAAAGATGGAAATTGGTCCTGAGGTCGGACATGATGATTCAACACAAACGACCCCAAAATCCTATTTTCTCTGCGCCTGGATACTATTGTTCCACAACTTCTTCAATCTGGCCGATCTTTTCCTGGACTTTTCCCTCTAAATTTTCAACTTTGCCCTCGGCTTCCAGATCACGCTTCTTGGCTATTTTCCCGACAATCTCTTTAATCTTGCCTTTCACCTGATGCATCTTGCCTTCTGTTTTGTCTTTTGTGCTTGATTTCATGTTATTATCCTTGTCTACTCTTGGTTGACCAGCGTCAATCACTCATTGCATCAACGCCGTAATATTTCTCCTTTCCAGCTGTGGATTGAAGGAGATGAGATACTTTTCTGTTTACTTGTCAGCTGCCGGTCTCCCGCAGGTCCCGGAGCCATTGCTCGGCAGCGTCATAGTCGTGAAACGGCTTGACGAGGCACACCTCCTCAAGCAGAATCTCAAGCATGCGTATCATCCCAAAGCCAAATTCACTGGCGACCACCACCGCCGTAGGGCCGAGCACGGATCTGCGGCCGAAGTTGGTGAGCAGCGAAATGATTTCGCGGGCCTGGGCTGAAGACCAGGTCGGCGTCGCGGTGCGAGCGTCGATTAACTCGCGGTAACTCAGGCCGCCGGCAAGGCGCTCGGCGAGTAGATGAGCCCGGACTTCCTCCCACCCGATTTGACCAGAGGCGATCGCCACCATGTAGCCTTGATCGTGGTCAATGGAGCAGGTAAAGGTCATGGAATTTTCCTCGTTCAGAGTGACCCTGCTCGGCCTCAATTATATCGGGCCTAACAGCAGCAGTATGATCAGGGTCAGCAGGATCAAGCCGCCGCTCGGGTAGTAAGACCACCCTCGGCTGTGAGGCCAGGCGGGTAACGTACCCACCAGCATCAGAATCACGACAATGATCAAAATCCTTCCGATCATAACGTTCCTCCTTTGTATTGCACTGGCTCCCTGCCGGCTCGGGTTCAGTCACGCGACGGAGCCGGGGAAACGGTCCTCCAGCCTAAGCCGCGTTACAAAATAATGTCCTCAGCTGACTGCTTAGCTGAGAAAGCAGCGCTCTTTCGTAACGGCTCCTAATTGGCCTTGGACTCTTCGATTGATATGTTGTTGGCCACGCCTTTCACGCCGTAAACATCCTGCACGTATTTGGTGACTAAATCCTTTTCGGCCGCGTTTTTTGCCTTGCCTTCCAAGGTTACCATGCCATTGTTCGTTTCAACATTGGTGTGGAGTGCGCTGGTAGAGCGATGATAGAGTAACGTCATCTTGACCAGGGCGGTGATGGATGCGTCATCAATTGATTCGACCACGTCACCCATTTTTTCACCCATGGTTTTTTCGTCCGGATTGCCGGGTGTCTGTGATACGGTCATCTCATTTTGTACGTCTTTAACGCCTTCGACATCCTTGACGTATTGAGTCGTCAGGTCCATTTGAGCCGGACTGGCGGCTTCACCCCGCAAGGTGACAACCCCATCCTTGACTTGAACGTCAGTCTTGCTGGTGCTCAGGTTACGATGAAACAACAGCGAGGTTTTCACTTTCATGCTGATCCACGTATCTAAATTCTCGGCAACGGGTTCACCTTTGATTTCCAGCCGGTTTTCCACGCTTTTGACTCCGGGCAGGTTTGCCACGGTCTCCTGGGCCAGAGATTTATGGGGCTCTTCGGCGACTGTCCCTGTCAAGGTGACGACACCATCCCTGGACACGATTTGAATGGCATCGTCCTTGAGGTATGTCTTGAAAACATACGAATTCCTGGCCGCTGATTCGATCCCCTCATCCGTTCCGGTCGCAGACGCGAGAACAGGTCCGCCGGCTACCAGCAGAGCAATGGCAACTACCATCAAAGCCAAATGATACAGTGTTTTCATAAATGATTTCTCCTTGCATATTTTGTTATTTTTTCCCCCACCGTTGCCGCCAGCCTCCCCCTTTGCAGGGGAGAGGCTTCCTCCCGACGAAACCTCCGTCGGTACATGTGACGCGGTTGGCATTTCCGGAGGGGAGGCAGACAACTTTTCCGCATTTTTTTCTCCTGCAATTTTCTTTTGCCGAATGGAGTTGCGCATCGAGGCGATCATCTGGGACAAGTCTTCACGTTTCTCAGCAGACACCCTCATGTGAGGGCATGCTGACCAGACTCATGCATAAGCTCATGAGCAAGAGGCATGCCCCCAGGCAAATGCTGACGAAGATTAAAATAAATCATTTATTAACAATGGATTAAGCGAAACAGCGAGAACAGGGGAAAAAGCTGACAGCAGTTATCCGGCCTCAATATGTGGTGGATCCACATATTGCTGAGGGGAATGGAGAGGGAGTTCAGCTGGAAATTGGCATTCAGGAGTCAGGAGCTGGAATTGGGAATAGTTATTTTATCAGGTTTTATTCCGGCTCCTGACTTCTGTATTCTAAATTCTCGGGAAACAAGCTGCGGGTAGCTTAAAAATATTATTTAATTTCAGAAAGTTATCGTAATTCAACAGGTCGCGTTCAATATATCCCGCGCTTATGAGATACGTTGCCGGTCCCGTTGTTCAAGTTCCGCATTCAATGTGTTAAGCGCTGCCTGGGCCTCTTTGAGTGCGGTAATATCCTCGAAGGTGATCACCACCCCGTCAATCACATTGTTCACCGTGCGATAGGGCCGGATCCGCATGCGGTAAACGGCGCCGCCCTTACTCCGCACCTCCTTTTCCTTCATACCCAAATTCTGGAGAATTTCGTGGGCATCCCCCGCCAGGTCGGTGTCGATCAAAGCAGTCGCAAAATGCCTGATGGGGCGGCCGGCGTCGATGCCGGACAAGGGGATGATGTCAACGGCTTTCGGGGTGAACCTTCTCACGCACAGATCGAAATCAAGGAAAATAGTGGCAATCTGGGTGCTGTCGAGCAGGTTTTTCATGTCATCATTGGTTATAGACAGCTCGTCGATGCGGCTCTGCAGTTCAGCGTTGACCGTGGCGGCTTCCTCGTTCAGGGATTGGAGTTCCTCCTTGGAGGTTTCCAGCTCTTCATTGGTGCTCTGCAACTCCTCATTGGTTGACTGCAACTCTTCATTGGTGGATTTAAGCTCTTCATTGGCGGTCTCCAGCTCTTCGATGGTGGTTTGCAGATTTTCCTTGGTGTACCGCAACTCCTGTTCGAGCGTCTCGACAGAAGGGTTTTTTGTGCCTATCCCTGACTGTTGCAAGGCGCCCTTTTTTTTCGTGGGAGGGGGGGGCTCCTTAAAAATAACCATCATCAGGCCGCGCAAGGCTCTGTGTTCCAGAACCGGCTTCACGATCAGATCAATGGACAGATGACCTCCGTCATGCTCAATGGATACTCCTTGACGGATACATTCATGCTGGTTGGCCGCGACCCCGCGGATTGCGGCCGCCAGATCCATTTGCAAACCGGGAAGCGCCATATCCAGGATATTAACGCTGACTTTGCCGATGGCCGGTTCCAGATACCTGCCGGTGCGTCCATGGACATAGATGATGTTGCTCGCCTCGTCGATAATGACGCAGGGAGGGGCGTTGACCTGCTGCAGAATGGTTTCGACCAGCTGGAAGGCGCTCAGCTCTTCGGCCTTTCTGATGGGTTCCGGAAGTTGTGGTTGAGCACTCTCCCTGATGACGGGAGCCACCGGAAGTTCCAACCCCCGCCGGGCGGAGGCCGCGGATAACGGCTTGCGTCTGTATATTTTCCATTTCTTGTCCACCATGGCGAAGAGGTCCAGGGCCTGCCCAATGGCTTCCGAGGAACCGAGAAAAAGAATACCATCCGGTTTCAGACTGTAGTGGAAAAGGGGTATGAGCCTCTTCTGTAATTCCGGGCCGAGGTAAATGAGCAGATTGCGGCAGCAGATCAGATCCAGTTTGGTAAACGGCGGGTCCTTGATAATACTCTGCTCGGCAAAGACCAGCATCTCCCGGATCGATTTTTTAATCCGGTACTGCTTATCCTCCTTGACGAACCAGCGCTTCAGGCGTGCAGCGCTCACGTCACCAATGATGCTGGCCGGATAAATCCCGGCCCGGGCCGCAGCCACGGCGTCCTCGTCAATATCGGTGCCGAATATCTGGACGTTGAAGCGGCGCCCCTGATCCTCCATGACCTCCTGCAGGAGGATGGCAACGGAATAGGCCTCCTCGCCGCTGCTGCAGCCGGCAACCCAGACTCGCAGTGTATCGCCGTCCCGTTTCTCCTTGAGCAGTTCGGGCAGGATTTTTCCCCGGAGCGCCTCAAAGGCTTGAGCGTCCCGAAAAAAATTGGTCACCCCGATCAACAGTTCCTTGAACAGGATATCAGCTTCAACCTCGCTTTTCTGGAGATAGGTAACGTAGTCCTTGACCACGTCGATCTGGTGGACGTGCATCCTCCTTTCCAGGCGCCGCTGGATCGTGTTTTTTTTGTAAAGGGAAAAATCGTGTCCGGTGCGGGTGCGCAGGAGGATACAGATTTTCTGCAGGGTGTCGGGCATCCTCCCGTCATCGGCCAGAACCGTTGCCGTGTTTTCATGGACCGCATGTCGCAGGTATTTGATCAGTTGCCCCGGCATTTCGCCGGGCGGCAGGACATAGTCGGCAAGCCCCGTGGCAATGGCGCTTCGCGGCATGCCGTCATATTTGGCGGACTCTTCATCCTGCACCATCACCATGCCGGCCTCGCCCTTGATCGCTTTTACTCCCAGGGTGCCGTCGCTGCCGGTGCCTGAGAGAATGATGCCCACCGCATTTTCCCCCTGGTCCCGGGCCAGTGCCCGGAGAAAGCTGTCAATCGGCAGATTGACGCCGCGGGGCCGGCTCAGTTCCATGAGCTGCAGGGTGCCGTTCAGGATGGAGAGGTTCTGGTTGGGCGGCACGACATACACGGTGTCCGGCTCCACCCGCATCCCGTCCTTGATCTGCAGGACCGGCATCGCCGTGCGCTTCTGGATCAGTTCGGGCATGATGCTGCCATGGGTTGGATCGAGATGAGGCACCACAATAAAGGCAAGGCCTGCGTCAGCCGGCATGGCGGTAAAAAATGCTTCAAAGGCCTCCAGGCCGCCGGCCGAGGCGCCTATTCCGACAATCGGCAGTGTTCCCCTGGGCCGGAAGGCGTCTTCGCCGGAAGCCGGCAAGGCCTTGGCCTTGGTTTTATTTTGGGGGGGTACGGCCTTTTTTGTCCCGGCAGTCGCCCCGGGGGTGTGGATCGTGGATTTTTTCTCTTTTCTGGGGGGCATGTTCAACTCCGGCAACTAAAAAGGTCGATAGTCTGAAGGGGTTTAGGTTTTTTGCTAAAAGACTACAAACCTAAAGGCCTAAACAACCTGAACTGCAAGACTGCAAACCTAAAGGCCCAAGCAACCTGAGCAGTTACTCCTCGTTTATACCCGGGAAAACTGCTTTCCACAAGCGTGGGCGATAGCCCGCAGGGATCTCTCAAGATCTTCCAATCGATATGGTTTATGGAGTGCATCAAAAAAACCATACTCCTTGAAGTTTGCCATAACCGGGTCATTGGAATAGCCGCTGACAACAATGGCTCTGACATGCGGATCGATTTCCTTAAGCCGTTTGATGGTTTCCCTGCCCCCCATGCCACCCTTGATGGTCAGATCGAGAATAACCGAGCCAAAAGGCGACCCTTCAAGTAGCGCATGCAAATAGAGCTCGACGGCTTCTTCCCCATCGCATGCCACTTCAACGTCATAATCCAATCTTTCCAGCATATTACGGGTTACCATTCTTATCAAATCCTCATCATCCATGACCAGAATTCTGTTGTTCACCAGAGGGGTATGTTCGGTCCTGGTCTCCAAGGAGACGATCGGTTTGTCGGTGGCAGGCAGATACATCGAGACCGTCGTGCCGATATTTGGTTGCGAGGCAATATCTATAAAACCTCCATGCTTTTTTAATATGGAATAGGCAACCGTGAGCCCCAGGCCCATTCCTTTTTCCTGTCCCATCTCCTTGGATGAAAAATAAGGGTCAAACACCTTGGGGAGAATATCCTCGGGTATGCCCACTCCTTGATCCTGGATTGAAACCTTGACATACTTTGCATCCTGATTGCCCGGCAATTCCCGGTTTTTCCCAGGGATTGAGTCGACATTTTCAGCGCGAATGCGAATCACGCCTCCCTGGGGCATGGCTTCCCTTGCGTTGCTGATCACATTAGCAATTGCCTGAGTCATCTGACCGGCATCAACCACAACAGGCCACAAACCTTCCGGGAATGAACTTTCGGAATTGACATTTGATCCTGCAAGCGCAAGACTCACCGCGTCTGTAATGAACGCCTCGGCAGGGGTAGGTTCTTTAAAAGGTTCACCGCCTGCTGAAAAAGTAAGGAACTTCCTGGTCAGATTTCCGGCGCTCAGACACGCTTCCCGCGCAGTCTGCAATCCTTTGGCAATTGACCGGCCAAGCAGCATATCTTCCTTGGCGAGATCAAGGTTACCCAGAATTACCGCGAGAAGATTATTGAAGTCATGGGCTATGCCGCCGGCGAGCAGTGCCGTGGCTTCAAGCTTTTTAGCCTTGATGATTTCGTTTTCCAGGCGCTTTGCCTCCGTGATGTCATTGACGGCTATTCGCAGTCGCATCCCGCTCTTATGGCGTTTTTCCTTGGGAACACATTCCAGCCTGGCCCAGAACCAGTCACCATTCTTTCTCTGCATCCGCAGATCGCATACCCGCCGACTTTTCGTACCACTAAGTTCTCTGAGGTGTTTATAGAAGATGTCCTGATCTTCAGGAAAAATGAAGCGGGAAAAGGGCCGGCCGAGGAGCGACTTCCTTTCTTCGCCCAGCAGGTCGGCCATGGTCAGATTTACCTCTTCGATCAGATTCTTATCGCCGAGGGTGAGATAGCCGACTGGAGCAAAATCATAGAGATCAACATACTGGTCGCGGGTTTCCACAAGTTCTTCCTGAACCCGGCGAAGCTCCTCATTCTGCAATTCCAGCTCGATCTGATAGGTCTGGAGCTCATGAAGCACCGCCCGGAATCCATCTTGGAAATTCTCTGAAAAGCCGTGGTTTCCGGCGCCAAGCTTTTCTACTGCCCGTTTGCGCAATTCATCGAGATTCCCTATGTGCATAATCGTCTCCTATACTTGCTTCCCTAACAATACATGAATCCATTTGGCTTGGCAAAAAAATATTCCGGGGGAGCAAAGTATCCTTCAATCCGGAGCAAACCTTTTTTCACCACAGAGCACACAGAAATCACAGAGAAATAATTTTTTATTATCGAATTGGCGGTCCATAATCACATCAACCAGCGTCTTTTCATCAATAAATAGGAAAGGTAAAAGGTAAACGATCCCACGAGAAATAAATAGACCAACTCAAAAGACATGTTCGCTGCCCTGCCGTCTTCCAGCAGAAGGGATTTAAGCGGCTCATAAAATTGGTAGGACGGCAGCAGAGGCGCAACAATGGTCAATTTTTGCGAGAAATCGGACAGCGCGGAAGGAAGAAGGTGCGGCAGATAAAAGAGAACCCCTATGGTTCTGGCGCTGGCCTGATTGCGGCAGAGAAAACCCAGGAAAACCCCATAGGCGCTGAAACAGAAACTGCCTGCCAAGATGAAGGCGATATAGTCGAAGAGATTGACCACAGTAAATCTTCCCAAAAGATGGAGAAATAAGATCGCCATCATGGTCAGAACCATCCCCATGATTACTTTGGCAATCAGCCATTGCACCTCGCGTATGGGGGTCTGTAGGAGCGCCAGGAGCAGCTTTTTTTCTTTTTCCTCGGCGACTTGCGCCGGAAGAATTATGAAACCGACGAGCAGAACAAGCATCAAAATCCAGGTCGGCAAAGTCTGCCTTTGAATACCGCCCTCGTGCAGCGGTTTAATGTCGGTGATCCAACTGGCACTGCCTCCTTCCGCAGCTTTCTGCAAAGCTGAAAAACTTTCCACGATGGCAAGGGTGGGGAGAGACTCTTTTTTTAAAACCAGGAGGGCAAGGCTGCCCGGTTCTTTTTCATTTCCCAGCAAAACTCCGTCTATTTTTTTTTCTTGCAAAAGACGAGTGCCTTCCTCTTCATTTTGCACCCAGGTAACTTCAATGATTTTTTCAGCTGCCTTGACGCTGCCCACAATCTGGGGCGCATAGGCGTAATGCTGCAGGAGACCGATTCTGATTTTATTTACTTCCACGTCGGTCCGGTCCAGCAACTTTAAAGAAACAAAAACAAAAAGAGGAATAAAAAGAATGAGATAAATCGTTTTATTCTTTAAGGCGATGGCTAAATCATTGAATGCGAGGGCTAAAATATTTCTGATCATCATGCGTAGAGATTTTCATGAACTTCGGATTGAAAATATTTCTGCGGAGATCCGTCAAAGACCAGACTGCCTTTGTGCAGCACCATGATGCGCGTCGCCAGGCTTTTAATCTCCTCAGGCCGGTGGGAAGTGAAAAGGATTGTTTTCCCGGCAGCATGGATAGTGTGCAAAAGCCGGTAGAGTTCTTTTGTCATCTCGAAGTCCAGACCTGATGTCGGCTCGTCAAAAAGGAGCACCGGAGGGTCCGCCAGCAGGGCGCGCCCAATGTTCACTCTTTGCTTTAAACCCTTTGACAGTTCCTGTATTTTGTTTTTTCGAAAAGCAAGCAGATTGAACTCTCGCAAGATCTCATCCACCCGCAGAAAGGGAGTTTGAAAGAGAAAGGCAAAGAGTTTGAGATTGTATTCAACGCTGAAAAAATCAAAAAGATTGGGCACTTCCGGAACAAAACCCACTTTTTTAACAACAGCCGTCCTGTTCTTCAGATCGATGCCGTCAATCGTGACTTGACCGCTGTCCGGCAGAATCCAGTTTGCCAGCATTTTCAGCAGAGTGGATTTGCCGGCGCCGTTATGACCGACAACAGCGATCAGTTCGCCTTTTTTTACGGCAAAACTGGTGGGCTGCAGACCCCTTTTTTGATCATAGAGCTTTGTCAGATTCAGGATTTCTAGCTGCATACCTTATTCATCGCATCTTTGATAAATTCGTAAAAACTGAAAATTAACCACAGAGAGCACAAAGCCAACAGAGATAACTTACTGAAAATAAAAAATATTTTCTCTGTGATCTCTGTGTGCTCTGTGTGCTCTGTGGTGAAAACGGACTTTTGTCGAGATCATCATCTTTAGAGCCTGCTGCAAAACGGACTGACGGCAAACGACGTCACCCTTCAGAAATCCCTTGCCCGCCCGCCGGTTGAGAAAGAATGTTGCCTGGCCGGACTTTCATGGGCGCTACGTTAACTGCATGATAACGAGAACGAGAATCACGACAACCAAAACACCGATTACGAATTCCATCATTACCTCCTTTCAGTATTACCCCTTTGAGGGGTCGTTACGAAATAACATCTGCTTTCTTAGCCTTTTCGTTACGGCTCTTTATACCCCTCAAAGGGGGGTACTGAAAAGAGTGCCGTTTGGACCAGCCGGATGCGGACATTATTTTATTACAACGGCCTTAATTTTGCCGAACCCTCATGTGCGCTAGGTTAATCGCATTATCACGATAACGAGAATAACGACAACCAAAATACCGATTACTAACCCCATAATTGCCTCCTTCAGTATTGCTTTATTGCTTTTTCAATTTCGCCATAACCATCCAGAGAGCAAAGCAAGAGGTGTGCCTGCAACCGGAGGCAGGCGGAAACATATGGGAAAAGCCTTTACTGACAAGTATTGAGAAGAGACGGCGCAAACAGAAGAGAAGGGTGAGAGGGAGCTGCCTGGCCTCAACATATGGCGGCTCCTCAAAATATTGAGGGAAAGCGCTGGTTAAACCGGCGATCCGGAATGAGGCCGCACGATGCTGAGCTTGTGCATTCTCGCCCGCAGGGTGCTGGGGTGAAGACCCAGGAGCTTGGCAGCCCCGTTCTTGCCTTCAATGCGCCACCCGGTTTTTGCCAGGGCCTGCAGGATCTGGCTGCGCTCCATCTCCTTCATGGTTCCCCCTGGGGAAGGCAAGGGGAGTGACGAGATATGCAGTTTATCCGCCAGTTGCAGAATCGGCCCGCGGCAGAGGATCACGGCCCGTTCGATGATGCTTTCCAGTTCCCTGATGTTGCCGGGCCAGGGGTAATCCTGCAATGCCTTCATCGTTTCCTTGGGGATCGAGGTGATCTGTTTCCCCATTTTGCGGGCATATCGCTCTACAAAGGCCTCAACCAGCAGCGGAATATCGTCGATTCGCTGCCGCAAGGGAGGGATCGTGATGGGGAAAACGTTGAGCCGATAGAAAAGATCCTCCCGGAACCTGCCGGTGCGGATCGCCTCATCAAGATTGCGATTGGTGGTGGCCACGATGCGCACATCGACCTTGATGCTCTTCGATGAGCCCAAGCGCTCAAACACGCCATGCTGGATCACCCGCAGCAGCTTGGCCTGAACCTCCATGGGCAGTTCCCCTATTTCGTCCAGACACAGGGTGGAGCCATTGGCGATCTCAAACCGGCCCATCCGGCGGGTATCGGCCCCGGTAAAGGCCCCTTTCTCCCGGCCGAACAATTCGCTCTCAATCAGATTGACGGGCAGGGCTGCGCAGTTGACGGTGACCAGCGGTCGATCCTTGCGGGGGCTTAAGTTGTGGATGACCTCGGCGATCAGCTCCTTTCCCGTGCCGGTCTCGCCGAGTATAAGCACGGTCGTATCTATCGGCGCTACCTGCTCCGCGCGATAGAGAACATATTTGAGGCCATCGCTTTGGCCGATGATATGGTCGAATTGCTGTTTCTTTATGCTTTCCTGACGAAAGTATAAATTCTCGATCACCAGCCGGTCTTTTAATGTTTTGATTTCCGCCAGGGCCTGCAGCAGGGATTCCTCCAGCTGCCGGTGTCTTTTTCTCTCCTGCTCCAGCTGCTCATCGCTCGACCGCAATACGGACCTCCGCTCCCGCACGCGTCGTTCAGTGCCGTCATGAACTTCTTGCGTTGAAACCGCCCCAAATTGGCGTCTGGTGACATCGCGGATGCGGCACTGAATCACCTTATGATGATTGACCAGAAAAACACTGCTGATAAATTCCACGGCAATTATCCTGCCGTTTTTGGTCTCCAGCGGCAAATTGTTGTAACGGACACATCCTTTGCTCAGCAGTTCCGCAAATGAAACCCTCCACGCCTCAACATCCTTGAACAGGCCGATTTCCCAGAGTTTCTTGCCCAAAAAATCCTCGTGTGAATAGCCCAGCATTTCCATCATGAAAGGATTGACATCGGATATCTGCCCGGTCTCGGCATCGAGAATTACTATTCCCTCTCTGGCCTCTTCAAAGAGACGGCGGAAGAAAGTTTCCGAAACCTGCAGTGCATCCGCCAACTCCTTGCGTTCGGTGATGTCGGTGACCGTACTCTGGCAGAGAAGATTTTCGTCAGTGCCTTGCACTGAAGGAATACTGTCAAGCTGAACATGAAACGGTTTGCCTTTTTCTCGAAAAAGCGTGAGGGTGCAGGTCTGCCGGCTTTTTGTGGCAGATATTTTTTTTAAATGCAGATAAAACAGATCACTGTCATCCTGGCTCATAAAGGAAGTAAAAGGTTTTTGGAGCAAGGCCTCTTTTTCCAATCCCAACTGCCTGCATCCGGTGAGATTTACCGCCAATATCAGCCCTTTACCGTCAAAGGTAAAATAACCGACCGGCGCGTGATCATAGAGATAAATATACCGGGCCCAGGATTCCTCAAGCTGAAGCTGGGACGCAATCAGTTCCTCGTTCTGCAAGGTAAGTTCGATCTGATGGACCTGCAGTTCATGGATAAGCGCCGGGATATCCTCCGGGTCAATATCCTGAACCATCATCGCCTTTTTGCCAAGCAACTGTTCCGCTTGTTTCCGCATTTCGCGAGACGTTTTTCCGATGCGGTTTTTTTTATTAAAAAATTTCTGAACCATGGGATCTAACTTATTTTCTCCCTTGCTTCCTGTCAATGGACAAGTTTACTGTCTTGCTCGAAATGAAATGCATCATCATGCTCCGTGCTGTGGCATTCAAGACAGAGATAGGCGTCAGGATGCTTGTTCAGCTTTGCCTCTTCCGGATTTATCGTATGGGCCATACCCGGCCCATGGCAGGTTTCACAGCCCACGTTGTGCAAAGAGTCAGTGAGCGATAGAGCCAAGGATGGTTGTCGGTCGAAAATGGAAACGCCTGTTACGTGGCAGGGAAGACAGTGGGTGTTGGATTGCTGTTTTTTCTCAACCAGGGTTTCAAAGGCATGGGCATGCCGGGTCTGTTGCCAACGCTCGCCTATTTCGGCATGACATTTCACACAGGCATGACTCCCCACATAATCGCTCAGGGTGCCCTCGTGGAATCCGCTTCTGCCGAAAGCATTAATTTTGTCCCTCGTCTTCCTCATGATTTCTTCCATGGCAGAATCTGCGGGAATAGTCGGCTCTATCGCTAAAAAAGTATTACTATACAAGGAGCTTGCCGCAGACTGCTTCTTGTTCTGTTTCGCATCGCTGATTTCCTCTTCAATGGTTCTCAGCCGTTCAACAAGTCTATCATAGGATTGTAAAATTGCCGGGGTGTCCTTGTAGACAATACGCGGGTCTCCCTGAATTTCCAGCTTTCTTATCTGCCATGTTAACCGGTCAAGCTCCTGTTTTTTTATGAGGGCCGGATCTGTTGTTTCATCGATCCATATGCCGTTTTTTTTCCACTTGATAAGCAAATGACCTACGTATTTCCCCTGCATTTCCGCCTGGCAGATCAATGTGTTGTTTATCAGTGAAATATCCTGTTTATGGGCGTCCATCCCCCCCTGAATAATGATATTGACATGGGGAAATTCCCGGCTGATCTGTTCGTTTTCCTGGGGGCTCAAACTGGATAACAGGATGACAAGATCGGCCTGGTTACTGATTTCTTTCATGATTTTCGGCAACAGATCCTGCCAGGGAAGGATGAGGTAGTCCTCCTCCCGATCCTGGGGTATATTTGCCGCGCCGTTTCCGGTAAGGCCGATAACGGCAATGCGCAGCCCTGTTTTTTCCCTGATGATATACGGGGGGAAAAGATTTTGTCTGTTTTGCCAGTCGAACAGGTTGGCACTGAGCCAGGTAAAATTTGATTGTCTCTCTAACTGCTTTAAAAAATCCACTCCTCCGGCAAGATCAAACACGGAGACCCCAACAGCCTCATAGCCAAGGATATTATAGGACTCCACAACTCCCTCGGCATTTATTTTTGCCAGATCGAGATACTCACCGGGAGGAAGTTTTCTTTTGTTAAACAGCAATGCTCCCGCGTCAAGAAACAGAACGCGGTTCTCTTTGGCGTCAATCTGCTGAAAGAGGGTTTTTCTTTTGGACAGACCACCCAACTGCATCGGCCTGCAACCACAAGGTGCGGTTGCACCTTGAACATCATTACTGTAAAAAAGGGTGATTTCTCCTGTTGCCGGTGCGGCGAAGAGCGACGCGGGAAAGAAAAGGAAAAAAATTACAGAGATCAGACGCAGGCAGATGGTCATGGTTTTCTCCTTCAGGTATTGGTCTGTCTTACGCTGTGAAAGGATTTGTCGCCACATTGTCAACCGATCTTCACGAATTGCTTCGTCATACAGAGAACTTCCGCAACTATCCATCGGATCTTCCAATGATTATTGATAAATAACCTAACCTTTCATTGAAATCAATCCCTTTCCGATGATTATGACGGGAATATGAACAGGACGAGTGGAAACTGCGGGGCAGATCAGTTTATTGACCCGTGCGGCGATCAATGGACCGAGAAGGGTAAAACAAGCGTAACGACTCAGGTGGATAGTCTGCAGGTGTTTAAGTTGACAGCAAAGCCGGGGACTGAATGATTTTCGCCAAAACCGCGAAAAAAATTCAGTCCCCTCTGCAGCTCGCTCTTAAGTTAACGACATTGACTTAGAAATTATAAAAGTAGACTTTACAGCCTGAATTTGTGCACCAGGGTCTGCAGTCTGGTTGCCAGCCTGGACAGATCGCCGGCGGCCTGGCTCAACTGTTGAACCCCCTTGCCGCTGTCCTGGGCCACCTGGCTTACCCCCTGGATATTTGAGGAAACCTCCCGGATACCCAGGGACAACTCTTCCATGGCCCTGTTGATATCAAGAATACTGGCATTGGAATCGGCGATCTGACCGGCAATCTGCGAGGTAATATTGCCCTGCTCCTGGATGGAGCCGGAAATCGCGGTGGAGGAATCATTCACCTCTTTAATGATGAGAGCCACCTCCGTCATGGCCGTCACCGCCTCACCGATGCTTTTCTGCACCTCCCGGATACTGGAGGAGATATTATCCGCGGCCCCGGCGCTCTGCAGGGCAAGCTCCTTCACCTCGTTGGCCACCACGGCAAATCCCTTGCCGGCCTCACCGGCCCGAGCGGCTTCAATAGTGGCATTTAAGGCAAGCAGCTTGGTCTGTTCCGTGATCTCACCAATTGTTTTGGTGACTTTATCAATCTCCGCCGCAGCCGTCACCAGATTCTGGATTGTGGTGTTGGCCTTTTGAGCCTTCTGGTAGGCAGTATCCGTGACGCGCGCCCCTTCCTCAGCCTTGCTGTTGATCTGGGCAATGCCCTTATTCATGTTTTCGGTGGCCTGGGCAACCCCGGCCACATTTGACGCCACCTGACCAAAAGTGGTTGACACACTGCTGGCATTGACATTGATCTCTTCCGTGGCACCGGCCACGGCATTTGCCTGCACACTGGTCTCTTCCGCTCCGGCGGCAAGTTCGGTCGTAATGGCCGTCATTTCATGGGAGGAGGAGGACACCACATCAGCCGTTTCCCGAATCTCGGCAAGCAGCTCACGCAGATTGGCGATCATCCGGTTCAAAGAAATGCTGAGCATGTCCTTGTCCGAGGCAACATGAAGCTCGTTCTGCAGATCACCGTCAGCAATCTTTTCCGCCATGTCTACCTTTTCCTTGAGACTGTCACGCAGAGAGTTCAAGGCCAGGGCAATGGCGGCGACTTCATCGCCTGATTTTTTCCCACTGGCTCCTGCAGACAACTTCACCTCAAGCCGCTCACCCAGATCACCGAGGCCGAGCTTCCCGCAGAATGCCGCGCATTTCTGCAGGGGCAGAGCGATGCGATTGCTGATTATCCAGAAGAGGGCCAGGGCCAGCACACCGATGACAACAAAAACAAGCGATAATTTAACGAGCAGAACCCGTTGCTGCTGTCTCTGTGCCTCATTTTTCTCCGCCAGGGTTTTCTGCACCTCATCCAGATAGACCCCGGTGCCGATCACCCAATTCAGAGGTTTGAAAAGCCGAACAAAAGAGAGCTTGTCCTGCTGCCGATTTGTGCCGTCCGCGTCCTGTTTATCAAAGGTATAATCGACGAAACCTTCACCGGCCTCGTTGCAGACATCAACCATGGCCTTAAAAAAATTCTCTTTCCCGCCGAGGGTGGTATTAAATTTCTGGTCATCCAGCACCTTGCCCTCAAGTTCGGGCTGCAGGGGATGCATCACCATTTTCGGCAACGGTTTTCCCGTATCATTGATCCACAGATAGCCGGCTCCGTTGCCATAACGGATTTTGCGGATATCTTCCTTGGTCTGGGCAACGGCATCGGCGATGGCGTCATCCACATAGATCCCGGTGCTGAGGATCCAGCCCCACTCCTTGACCAGCCGGCAATACGAGAGTTTCGGCTGGGCTCCCTCTTTGCCCGGTTTCGGCCACAGATAATCGACAAAGCCCGCGCCGGCACTGCGGCAGACTTCCACCATGGCAACAAAAAGGTTTTTATTCAGCCCGAGGGCGCAGTTATATTCCGGGGCATCGAGAATCTTGCCTTCCAGGTTTGGCTGCAGGGGATGGAGAATGGCCCTGGGCACGGGAAGCTGATCATCAATGATGAAAATATAGCCGGTGCCGTTGTCGTAGCGTAATTTACGGATTTCCTCTTTGACAAAGTTTTTTGCCTCATCAGTGGTCATCCTGCCGCTTGCCGCGTCCTTTATGGCCTGCTGCACAATGGAGTCGACCATATCAATGACGCTGGCAAGCTTTGGCCCATAGACTTTCTGGAGGTGCTCCTTATTTTGGGCTGCCCGCAGATTCTGATCGGCAATCTGCCAGGCGATATTCACGTAATCCTGTAGATCAGTTTTAATCCGGCTCATCTCCCGTTTTTCAAAATCGGCAATATCCTTACGGCCATCGCTGCTGATAACGCTTACCAGGGTAAGCCAGATAGAGATTGCCGACAGCCCGGCAACAGCCAGAAAGGTCAGAATGAGCTTTGTGCGGATCCTTACATTCTCAAACATTATCCCACCCAGTTAAATAGTTAGAAAATTTCACGGCAGACTTATACTGTATGGAAATGGAGATTTGATGTCAAACTGAAATTCGGAAGACAACGCAGCGACAAAGACAGGAAAATAACAAGCTTTTAGCTTTCGGGCAATTATGGAACAAACCGGTCATATTCCGCGTTCATCCCCATTCCTTGTTTCCTTTGTTGTACGGATCTTGATATTTTCTTGATGCATTCATCACCTATCTTGAGACCATTTTTATATCCTTGCAATTATATTAATTGTATAAATAACATAATGAGTACCTTGAAAAATCCTCCCACCATCCACTCTTACCCAGGATGAGGAAGACCTACCCGCCACAGAGCGCCAAAGAGGAGCTCCCCCCATGATCTACCTTGATGTTCTCGAATTTCTGGCCTACCTGGCGACTGTTTTCCTGCTTGCCAGACCATTCGGCCTCTTCATGGCAAAAACCTATCAAGGGGAACGAACCTTTCTGACTCCTGTCCTGACCCCTGTCGAAAAACTGATCTACCGGGTCAGCCGGATCAGCGGAGAGGAAATGGACTGGCGGCAATACGCCGGGGCCCTGCTTCTCTGCAACGGCATATTTTTTCTGGCACTTTTGATCATGCTGCTCAGCCAGGGGATGCTGCCGCTCAACCCCGGGGAGATTCCAAACGCCTCCTGGACCATGGCCCTGAATACAGCCGTCAGTTTCACGACCAATACCAACTGGCAGTCATATGCCGGTGAAACGGGAGCCAGTTACTTCACTCAGATGGCAGGATTTACGGTGCACAACTTTGTCTCCGCGGCCACCGGCATGGCTGTGGCAATCGCCCTTATCCGCGGCTTCACCCGGAAAAACACGAAAGGAATCGGTAATTTCTGGACTGATCTGACCAGGGGCATCCTGTACATCCTGCTGCCGTTGTCGCTGCTCATCTCGATTTTTCTGGTCTCCCAGGGGGTCATTCAGAATTTCAGCCCATACAGAAGCGTGGCCCTGCTGCAGCCCTTGCACCTGGAAGGGCTGCAACCTGCCGGGCAAAGTGGACAGGGCATTGACCAAGGCGGCAAGGCAACAGCAGGGGGCCTCATCGTCCGGGACCAGGTCATTCCCATGGGGCCGGTTGCCTCCCAGGAGGCAATCAAGGAACTGGGAACCAATGGCGGCGGATTTTTCAATGCCAACTCCGCGCATCCTTACGAGAATCCGACACCCCTCAGCAATTTTATTGAAGGCCTGCTGATTCTGCTGATCCCCGCCGGCCTCACCTTCACCTTCGGCCATATGACGGGCAATCCAGGTCAGGGCAAAACCCTGTTTCTGGCCATGCTGATCCTGCTGGTGACTGCTGTGGCCGCCATGTACTGGGCGGAAATCACCGGCAATCCCCTGGTGCAGAAAATGGGGGCAGCAGGACCCTACCTGGAGGGCAAGGAGGTGCGCTTCGGCGTGGGCGGCTCGGTCCTGTTTGCCGCCCTCACCACCGCCACTTCCTGCGGGGCGGTGAATGCCATGCACGATTCGCTCACCCCCATCGGCGGCATGATACCGATGATTCTGATGCTGCTGGGGGAAGTGGTTTTCGGCGGTGTCGGCTCCGGACTCTACACCATGCTGGCCTTTGTGGTCATAGCTGTCTTTGTCGCGGGCCTGATGATCGGTCGTTCGCCGGAATATCTGGGCAAAAAACTTGAAGTACGTGAGATGTGGCTGTCGGTTGTCACCGTGCTGACCGCCGGCACCATTGTTCTCGTCTTCGTCGCTGCCGCCCTGCTGCTGCCGGCAGGACTGTCTTCCATGGCCAATCCCGGGGCCCACGGTCTCTCAGAGGTGCTTTATGCTTTTGCCTCCACTGCCAACAACAACGGCAGTGCTTTTGCCGGCCTTGACGCCGCAACTCCCTTCTACCGGCTGATGACCTCAACTGCCATGCTTTTCGGACGTTATGTGCCGGCCATGGCGATGCTCGCCATGGCCGGTGCCCTGGCAGAAAAAAAATATGTCCCCCAGGGTCTGGGGACCTTGCCTACGGACACATCCATCTTCACCCTGTGGCTCGTTGTAGTCATTGTCATTATCGGCGCACTGACATTTTTTCCCGCCCTGGCCCTGGGACCGCTGGCTGAATATCTGACCATGGCCGGAGGAAGATAGTCATGACAAAACACATCCAGCCGCCTCTGTCAATTTTTGCCCCAACGATTCTGCGTCCTGCCGTATTGGAGGCGATAAAAAAACTCGACCCCCGCACCCTGTGGCGCAGTCCCGTCATGTTCCTGGTGGAGGTGGGCGGCTGCATCACTTCGGTTAACTTCCTGCTCGACCTGACAACGGGAAACAATATCCAGATCTGGTTCAGCGGGCTTATCTCCCTCTGGCTCTGGCTCACGGTATTTTTCGGCACCTTTGCCGAGTCTCTGGCCGAGGGCCGGGGCAAAGCACGCGCCGCCTCCCTTAGAAAGACCCGGACCGAGGTGCAGGCCAGACGGCTTGTCTCGCCCGGGGACAGAGCCTCACATGAAGTGATTGCCGCAAATCTTCTCCGCCGGGATGACCATATCCTGATTGAATCCGGTGAACTGATTGCCGGCGACGGCGAGGTGGTTTCCGGCGCCGCGCTGGTCAACGAAGCAGCCGTTACCGGCGAATCAGCACCGGTGGTGCGCGAATCCGGGGGAGACCGCAGCGCCGTCACCGGCGGCACCACGGTCATTTCCGGTTCCATTGTGGTGCGCATCACCGCCAACCCCGGCGAAACCTTTCTCGACCGGATGATCGGCATGGTGGAAGGGGCAAAACGTCGCAAGACCCCAAATGAAATCGCCCTGGAGGTGCTGCTGATCGCGCTCACCTTTGTCTTTCTTCTGGTGGTGATGAATCTCAGCCCCCTTTCCATATACAGCGTCAAGGCCGCCGGCCAGGGTACGCCGGTATCGCTGACTGTGCTTGTCGCCCTTTTCGTCTGTCTTGCGCCCACCACCATTGCCGCCCTGCTGCCGGCCATCGGCATCGCCGGCATGGACCGGCTCTTCCAAAAAAACGTCATAGCCCTGTCTGGCAGGGCCATTGAAGCGGCAGGCGATGTCAATGTGCTGCTGCTCGACAAGACCGGCACCATCACCCTCGGCAACCGGGAGGCCGTTGACTTTATTCCGGTCGGCAGCCACACGGAAGAAGAACTGATCAGGGTTGCCTTGATCGCCTCGCTGGCCGACGAGACGCCGGAGGGCCGGAGCATTGTCGTGCTTGCCAAACAACGTTATCATCTGCGGCTGGACAAGCTGCCCGACGGGGCGGGAAATGTGCCCTTCAGCGCCGAAACACGTCTCTCCGGGACGGATATGGCTGGAATGCGTTACCGCAAGGGGGCGACAGACTCCATTGTCGTCTTTGTGCAGGAACTTGGCGGCCAGCCGCCAAGCGACCTTGAAGAGCAGGCACACAAGATCGCCAGGAGCGGGGGAACACCGCTGGTGGTCTGCTGTGAAGCTGACATACTGGGGGTCATCAACCTCAAAGACATCCTCAAGGGAGGCATTCAGGAACGGTTTCAACAGCTGCGCAGCATGGGCATCAGAACGGTCATGATCACCGGCGACAATCCCCATACGGCAGCCGCCATTGCCGCTGAAGCGCAGGTGGATGATTTCCTGGCCCAGGCAAAACCCGAGGACAAACTGCGGCTAATCCGCGAAAACCAGCAGGCAGGCTACATGGTGGCCATGACCGGTGACGGCACCAATGACGCCCCGGCCCTGGCCCAGGCTGACGTGGCAGTGGCCATGAACACCGGCACCCAGCCGGCCCGGGAAGCGGCAAACATCATTGATCTCGACAGCAATCCCACCAAACTGCTGGATATCGTGGAAATCGGCAAACAGATCCTGATGACCCGCGGCAATCTGACCACCTTCAGCATCTCCAATGATGTGGCCAAGTACTTCGCCATTATCCCTGCGGCGCTGATCACCATCTACCCCCAACTGGCCGCCCTCAACATCATGCAGTTGGCCAGTCCACAGAGCGCCATCCTGTCGGCGGTCATCTTCAATGCCCTCATCATTCCGCTGCTGATCCCCCTGGCCCTCAAAGGAACCAGATACCGTCCCATGCCTGCCGAGAAGATGCTGATACACAACCTGCTGATCTACGGGGCAGGAGGAATGATTGTTCCCTTTGCCGGCATCAAGGCGATTGACATGCTGATCACAATTTTCATTTAATAGAGGTAATCGGGAATAAGGTCATGAAAAATATCCAGTCAGCCATACTGCTCTTTTTTGTTTTCACCTTCCTGCTGGGAGGTGTCTATCCCGCGATGGTTACCGGCTGCGCACAGCTCTTTTTCCCTAGGCTGGCGGCCGGCAGTCTCATTGCCGACAAAAATGGTCGGCCAATCGGCTCGTCGCTGATCGGTCAACCCTTTTCCGCGGACCACTATTTCTGGCCGCGCCCCTCGGCAACCGGCGGGCACAGTTATAATCCCCTCGCCTCTGGCGGCAGCAACCTTGGCCCGACCAATTCCTCCTTTCTCAAGCTGGTGGAGAATCGGGTCAGGAAATTTCATGCGACCGGCATTGTTTTGCCCATCCCATCCGACCTGGTACTTGCCTCGGCCAGCAGCCTTGACCCCCATATCAGCCCGGATGCCGCCCTGGCGCAGATTCCCCGGATTGCCAAGGCTCGCGGCATCAGCGAAATTGAATTACAACAGATCGTAACCACCCATGTTGAGGACCGCCAGTGGGGCATCCTCGGCGAACCACGGGTCAACGTTCTGGCACTGAACCTGGCTCTGGACAACCTGGCCCCATGAACACACCCAATGGCGAAGAAAGGCGGCCGTCACCGGAGGCCATGCTGAAACTGGCCCAGGCCGAAGAAAACAGGGCGGCCAAAGGCAGGCTGAAAATCTTTCTCGGCTACGCCGCCGGGGTCGGCAAGACATACGCCATGCTCAGCGTGGCCCGGCAGATGAAAAAAGAGGGAGCGGATGTGGTGGCTGCCTATGTGGAATCCCATGGCCGACCGGAGACCGATGCCCTGCTGGAGGGACTGGAAATCATGCCCGGGAAGAATATTCCCTATCAGGGCATGCTGCTGTCCGAACCTGATATCGATGCGGTGCTCGCACGCCAGCCCCAGCTTGCCCTGGTGGACGAACTAGCCCACACCAACGCTCCAGGTTCACGGCATGAGAAGCGCTGGCAGGACGTGCAGGAACTGCTGAACGCCGGCATTGACGTCTACACCACTGTCAACATTCAACACTTTGAAAGCGTCAATGATATTGTCACCCAGATCACCGGGGTCATCGTACGGGAAACCATCCCTGACCTGCTGCTTGACCAGGCGGCAGAAATCCGCCTGGTGGACATCCCTCCGGACGAGCTGCTGCAGCGGCTCCACGACGGCAAGGTTTACATTCCCGAGCAGGCGGCCCAGGCCATGGAAAAATTTTTCCAGCCCGGCAACCTCATCGCGCTACGCGAATTATCACTCCGCCATGCGGCGATCCGCGTCGATGATCAACTGCGGGCCTACATGGAAACCCGCGCCATTCCCGGGCCGTGGCCTGCGGCGGAACGGCTGCTGGTCTGTATCAGCGGCAGTCCGTTCAGCGAAAGGCTCATGCGCGTCACCCGGCGGCTGGCCAGCGAAATGAAGGCGCCGTGGCATGCCGTGTACATCGAATCCCCGAGTGATGATAAATACGCCCGGGAAAACCGGGAACGGATCTGGCACGATCTGCGACTGGCTGAAAGTATGGGCGCAGAGGTGACAACCATCACGGCAAGCTCGGTCTCCGAGGCGCTCGTCGATTATGCCATCCATCATAATGTCACGAAAATAGTGGTGGGCAAACCGGCCAAATCCCGCTGGCGGGAGTTTCTGCGGCCGCCGATTGTCGATCAGATCATCAGGTGCAGCGGACAGATCGATGTGTATGTGGTCAGTATCGGCACCGCTGAAACCAGCGAGGCGATGCTGCCGAAACCGCGAAAAAGCACGCTCTGGCAAGGCTATCTGGCGGCTGTTGCCCTGGTCTGCATGGCGTCATTGCTCTGTTTGCTGCTTACGCCCTTCTTCTCGCCGACCAACATGGTGATGATTTATCTCCTGGGGGTCGTGCTGGCGTCGATCCGGCTCGGACGGGAACCGGCCATCCTCACCGCCTTCTTGGGCGTGCTCGCCTTTGATCTCTTTTTCGTGCCGCCGCGCTTCACTTTTGCCGTTGAAGACACGGAATATCTGCTGACGTTTTTCTCGCTTTTCACGGTGGGAGTGGTAATCAGCACCCTGGTGGCCAGGGGACGGGAACGCATTGAGGCAATACGGACCCGCGAAAGAGAGACGGCCAGCCTCTATTATCTCAGCCGTGATCTGGCGGCTGCTGCCGATACCGCCACCATCATCGGAGCTCTCCGCAAAAACACCGGAGAAAGCCTTAATGCGGAACTCATGGTTTTTCTCCCGGCCGGCGAACAGCTCAAACTCATGGACACCAGTGACGGGCTGAAACCCGATCTCAAGGAACAGGCGGTGGCCGAATGGGCCTTTCGCAACGGGCAGCCAGCCGGCCGCGGCACCGCCACACTCGGTTCTGCGACCAATTTTTATCTGCCCCTGAAAACGTCCTCCAGCACCATGGGAGTTCTGGGAATAAAACTGGCTAAAGAGGCAGATTATACTTCCCGGCAACACCGGCTTCTGCTGGACGCATTTGCCAGTCAGACGGTCATGGCCCTGGAGCGGGTGCAACTCTCACATCAGGCCGAACAGGCCAGGATGGCTCTCACCAGAGAAAACCTGGAACGTGCCCTGCTCAATTCCATCTCCCATGATCTGCGCACACCCCTTGCCTCAATAACAGGAATCCTTACGAGTCTGCATGATGAAGGGAGCCGTCTGAACGTTAAGGCAAGCCAGGAACTCCTCGCCACAGCCTGCGAGGAAGCGGCCAGATTGAACCGTTTTGTCGGTAATCTGCTGGATATGACCCGTCTTGAGGCCGGTGTCATCAGATTAAAGGAGGAGCCCTGCGACATCCAGGATCTGGTCGGCTGCGCCCTTGCCCATCTCGAGTCCCGCCTCAGCGGCAGACCGGTCCATATCGACCTGCAGCCCAACCTGCCTCTCGTCAGCATGGACATGGGCCTGATGAACCAGGTGCTGGTCAACATACTGGATAACTGCCTGAAATTCTCGCCTGCCGGAAGCGCCCTGGATATCAGCGTACGCACGGACAGAACGTCGCTGTTTATTGAGATAAGTGACCGCGGATGCGGGGTTCCCGACCATGATCTCAGCCGGATTTTCGAAAAATTCTATCATGTGCCGGCCCCGGGGGGAGTGTCCGGTACTGGACTGGGACTCTCCATCTGCAAAGGAATAATCGAAGCCCACAGCGGCAAGATCAGGGCGGAAAAACGAACTGGCGGTGGCCTCCGGATTATCTGCCGACTGCCGCTGAAGATTTTACCCGAGGCAAAAGCATGACATGGACATGGTAAGCAACGGTACGAATATACCCCGCATCCTGCTAGTGGATGACGAGACAGCCATCCTACGTTTTTTGAAAACGGTGTTAAGCAGCAGTGAATTCTGCGTGCACCAGGCGGAAAACGCACATCAGGCCCTGGCCGCGGCGGCGGTGGTCCGTCCTGATCTGATCCTTCTTGATCTCGGGCTCCCTGATATGGACGGAGTGGAGGTCATCAAGCGAATACGGGAATGGTCCCAGGTGCCTATCATCGTGCTGTCTGTTCGGGAAAGAGAGGATGACAAGATCAGGGCTCTGGATGCCGGCGCGGATGATTATCTGACCAAACCGTTCGGCATCGGCGAACTGCTGGCGCGCATCAGGGTGGCGCTCCGGCGGGCCGTGCAGCAGGCGCCGGCGCCGATCCACAAAATAGATGATCTGGAAATCGACCTGGCCCGCCGCAGAGTCCTGGTGGACGACAAAGAAATACAGCTGACTCCCACCGAATACGACCTCCTGCGGCTGCTTGCACATCATGCCGGCAAGGTCCTGACCCATCGCCAGATCCTGAAACAGATATGGGGCCCCGGTTACCTCGAGCAGCCGCACGTTCTGCGGGTAAACATCAGTAACCTGCGGCACAAGATCGAAAAGGACTCCTCCCGCCCCCGTTATATCCTGACCGAGCCCGGTGTGGGCTACCGTCTCAAAGCGGAATTCTGAACAGAACAGCAGAGCTTGCTAAATGGCGTTTGCTTCGATAAAGGCCTTGACTTGGGCCACGTCCGCATCAAGCACCTGGCAGCGGCTTTCCTTTTTATCCAAGTCCCGGAAACTCTCGGGCATCTCAGGCGGTCGGCCGATGGCCTGTTCCACGGCTGCTCCGAACTTAGCGGGATGGGCGGTGGCCAGGCAGACCATGGGCACTGCCCGGTCAAGATGATCGAGCGCGGCGCTCACTCCCACTGCCGTGTGCGGGTCAAGCACATAGCCGGTGTCCTGGTAAAAATCGCGGATAATGGACAGGGTTTTCTGTTGGCCGGCACTTGCCGAAAGGAAGGCTGTGGTGATTTTTTCCTGTTCCGCCCCTGAAAAATGGAGACTGCCGGTTTGGGCGAAATGCGCCATGGCCTCTTTGGTCCGCTGTGCATCCATATCATAGAGGAAGTAGAGGTAGCGCTCAAAATTACTGGCCACCTGGATATCCATTGACGGGCTGGAGGTCTGCACCACCTTGCCCAGGGAGTATTCACCATTTAACACAAAACGGAAGAGCAGATCGTTTTCATTGGTGGCCAGCACCAGGTTGCGGATGCGGCCCGGCAGCAGTTTTCTGGCGATAAATCCGGCGAAGATATCGCCGAAGTTGCCGGTGGGCACGGCAAAATCAACCGCGCCGCCCTGTTCGGTCAGCTTCAGCGCCGCATAGACATAATAGACGACTTGGGCAAGAATCCTCGCCCAGTTGATGGAATTAACCGCACCCAGATGGTATTGCTCCTTGAAGGCAATATCATTGAACAGGGTCTTGACAATGGCCTGGCCGTCGTCAAAGGTGCCGCGGATTGCCAGGTTAAAGACATTGGCATCAATGACCGTGGTCATCTGCAGTTCCTGCACGGCGCTGACCCGTTTATGGGGATGGAGGATGAAGATGTTGATCCGCTCCTTGCCCCGTACCCCGTAGATGGCGGCGCTGCCCGTGTCTCCCGAGGTGGCGCCTACGATATTCATCTTCTCGCCGCTTTCCTTGAGCAGATACTCAAAGACATTGCCGAGAAACTGCAGGGCCACATCCTTGAAGGCCAGGGTGGGGCCGTGGAACAGCTCAAGAATATATACTTTGCCTTTTTTCACCAGCGGAGTGATCTCCGGATGGGTAAAGGTGGCATAGGAGCGGTTGATCAGCTCACGAAGGTCTTCCGGGGGGATGTCATCAATAAAAAGGGAAAGCACGGCATGGGACAGCGCAGGAAAAGACATGCGCCCCCAAGCGTCCACCGTTTTTTCGTCAACCCGGGGCATGGTCTGGGGCAGCAGCAGTCCGCCGTCAATGGCCAGCCCCATCATCACCGCCTTTTTAAAGGAAATGGGGGCGATGCCGCCCCTGGTACTGATATATTTCATATTATCACCGAAATTCGTTCTCTTGCCGTGCCCTGGCAACACGGATTTCACAGCGCATGGTGGAAAAAAATCATGCCTCTTCAACCTCAATCCTGGGGGCGTCATGCCACAACCCTTCCAGATCATAGAAGGCCCGCTCGTCCGTGTAAAAGACATGGACAACCACATCGCCGTAATCAAGCAGCACCCAATGCCCTTCCTGCAGGCCTTCGGTTGAACCTTCCTTTAATTTTTTCAGCCGCAGCTCGCCGTCAATCACCTCGGCCAGACCCTGCACATGACGGGTGGACCTGCCGCTCATGATGACAAAATAATCGGTAAAGGAGGAAATTTCATGCACATCGAGAATCAGCAGATCCTCGGCCTTTTTATCGAGTGCGGCCCTGCCGATCAGGCGGGCGATCTCCAGACTCGGTTTTTCAATATTTTTCTTGCGAATTTTTTTCATGTTTTCTCCAGAAAGGAAACCAGCTCACGATGCCATATTACAGGTTGGTCCAGATAACAGGGATGGGGGGCTCCGTCAATAATAAAAAAGGATGAACCGGCGATCTTTCCGTTAAGCAGCCGGCCGTTTTCAATGGGGGATACCGCATCGGCCCCGCCCCAGACAATCAGGGTCGGCACGGTGACTTTCGAGAGGCGCTCCCTGTTTTCCTGCACGCCGACAGCGCCGACCAGCACCAGTGCTCCGACCAGATCGGCATGGTCAAGGCAGAATTCCAGCGCCACCCGACCGCCCATGGATGGTCCGATGAAAACAGGTTTTGTCAGCTGCATCTGCGTGAGGAAATCGGCAAGAATCGCACCAGGCTTACTCTCGCAGGCAGGGGACGCGCCGAAGCCGGGCAGATCAAGGGCAACGGCATGCCTTCCCAACCCGGCCAGCACATCGAGGGTGCCGAGTTCCTGCCAGGTCCGGGCCTTAAATTTCATCCCGTGCAGCAGAACAATATCCCGCCCGCCGGCTGGTCCGGCCTCAAGACAAGAAACTTCACAGTGACCGGCCACCACGCGGCGCTCAATCGCTTCAACCATCATTTACTCCTTCCTGCTTTTTTTTCTATAAAAATTTTTACCGACAACATATACTATTACGCTAACAAGTTAAATGCTCAATTACAACATTCATCTGATTGACTTCTGAGGCATCTGGAGTATAATCTCTCACCTGATTATAAAAATCATATCATGCAAACAGGCTACCCAAGGAACACTGTTAATGAATAAGTCACTTCGCTGGAAATTTCTTCTCCTTTTCTGCCTCCTCGCCTTCGCCGGTGTGACGATGCTGCCGACTTTCTACGGCAATATGCCGGACTGGTGGAAAAAATATGTTACCCCGGAAGGGCTGCGCCTGGGCCTTGATCTGCAGGGCGGCATGCATCTGGTCCTGAAGGTCGATTTGGACAAGGCCGTTGAAAACTCGCTGGATTTTGCCGCGCAGGATCTGAAAAACAACCTGAAGGAACAGCGCATCTCAATGGTGCAGACCGTGTCCGGCGACCCGAAAAAAATCATCTTCACCCTGCCCAATGTTGATTCCGTCGACAAGGTGCAGAAACTGGTGGAGGACGACTTCCCCAACCTGGATATCAACATCCAGTCCGAGGAGGGCAGCTTTCCCCGCGTCACCCTTGCCCTCAAGCAGGACCAGGTCGATTTCATCAATAAAAACGCGGTGAACCAGTCCCTGGAAATCATCCGCAACCGTATTGATCAGTTCGGCGTGGCCGAGCCGGTCATCGTCCGCCAGGGCAAGGACGAAATTATCGTCCAGCTGCCCGGTGTGAAAGACCCGAAACGCGCCCTGACCCTGATCGGCCAGACCGCCCAGCTGCAATTCAAGGTGGTTGACGACAGCGGCGTCAATCTCCCGGCGCTGATCAACCAGGCCATCACCGCCGGCCAGTGGAAGGATGGGGAAAGCCGGGATAAACTGAACATGGCCCTCAAGCGTTTTCTGCCCAATGACACCCAGGTCTATTTTGAAAAGGAAAAGGATAAACAGACCGGCAGTGAAATAAAGACCCCGCTGCTGCTCCACAACCAGGTGCTGATGACCGGCGAGATGGTAAAAGACGCCCAGGTCCGGGTGGGCGGCAGCTTTAATGAGCCCTATGTCAGCCTTGATCTCACCGGCCGGGGCGGCAAGGTCTTCGGCCAGGTCACCTCCAAGAATGTCAATAAGCGGCTGGCCATTGTCCTGGACGATGTGGTGCGCTCCGCCCCGGTCATCCGGGAGAAAATCCTGGGCGGCAGCGCCCAGATTTCCGGCAGTTTCACCTATGAAGAGGCATCCGACCTGGCCATTATCCTCCGGGTCGGCGCCCTGCCCGCGCCGGTCTCCATTGTCCAGAACCTGACCATCGGCGCCTCACTCGGCCAGGATTCCATCAACAAGGGCCTTTCATCCGGTCTGCTGGGAACGGCGCTGGTCATCCTGTTCATGATCTTTTACTACCGCATGTCCGGGATCATTGCCAACGCGGCCCTGGTGCTCAACATGGTCTTTCTTTTTGCCGGCCTGGCGGCGCTGCAGGCCACCCTCACCCTGCCCGGCATCGCCGGCATCATCCTGTCCATCGGCATGGCGGTGGACTCGAACATCCTTATTTTTGAGAGGATGCGGGAGGAGTTTGATCTCGGCAAATCAGTGCACTCCGGGGTGGAGGCGGGCTTTGACAAGGCCTTCTGGACCATTGTCGACTCCCATGTCACCACCCTGATCACCTCATTCGCCCTCTTTCTCTTCGGCACCGGTCCGATCAAGGGCTTTGCCGTGACCCTCATCCTGGGCGTGTCCATCAACCTCTTCACCACGCTGTTCTGCACCAAGATGGTCTATGACTCCCTGTACTACAAAAAACTCCTGCGTCCGCTCAAGTTTCTGCACCTCATCAGGAAACCCAACATTGACTACATGAAACTGCGCAGGATCACCTACACCTTTTCCGCCGTCATGGTGCTGCTCGGCATCTTCTCCTTTGTGCAGCTGCTGCGGGGCCAGGGCAACATCGGCGTTGATTTTTCCGGCGGCTCGCTGCTGCAGTACCAGGCCTCCCAACCCTATGAACTTGAAAAGGTGCGCAAGGTCTTTGCCCAAAGCGAGCTGTCCGGGGTGGACCTGCAGCCGGTGACCAGCGAAAACCGGCTGATCGTCAAGATCAAAAAATCCGAGCAGATCGTGGGCAAGGACGCTGAAACGATCACCGCCTTCCTCAACGACAAACTGCCGGAATACCATTTCAGCCTGGAAAGCCAGTCGGAAATAGGCGCCTCGGTGAGTGACACCCTCAAGACCAAGGCCATGCAGGCCGTCCTCATCTCCATGATCGGCGTGGTGGTCTATATCGCCCTGCGTTTTGATTACCGCTTCGGCATGGCGGCCGCCATCGCCACCTTCCATGACGTCATCTTCGTTTTGGGCATCTGCTGGGTATTAAACATCGAGATCACCCTGCTCATCGTCACCGCCCTGCTCACCCTGGCCGGATATTCGTTAAATGACACGGTCATTGTTTTCGACCGGGTCCGGGAAAACGTGCGCAAACAGAACCAGAGCCCTGATCTCGGTCCCATCATCAACGCCAGCGTCAACGAGGTCATGAGCCGCACCGTTGCCACTGCCCTGACCACCGCCATGGCCCTGCTGCCCCTCTATTTCCTGGGCGGCACGGTGATCCATGATTTCTGCTTTGCCCTGCTGGTCGGCATTTTGGTGGGCACCTATTCCTCAATTTTCGTGGCCAGCCCGCTGCTCATGCTCTGGCAGAAAGAGGCCAGTTGACCGCGCCGGGAAAAACCATGAATAAACCAGATCTGCAATTACCGGAACACATTCACCCCCTGGCGGACAACGAATTATTCACCTTTGCCTGCCATTCCGCCGTTCCCTGCTTTACCGAATGCTGCCGGGATCTGGAACTGGCCCTTTCGCCCTATGACGTGCTGCGCCTGGGCCGCGAACTGGACATAACCAGCCAGGAGTTTCTTGACCGCTACGCCATCATCGAACGGGAAGAAGATGACGTCTTCCCCCGGGTCTATCTCGGCATGGTGGATGACGGCCAGGCAAACTGCCCCTTTGTGACGAGTAAAGGGTGCCAAGTGTATGGAGGACGTCCCGCCCCCTGCCGCACCTACCCCCTGGGCCGTGGGGCCTGGCAGGACAAAACCGGCTGCCCGCAGGCCTTTTATGTTGTGCAGCGGGAAACACACTGCCGAGGATTTGCCGAACCGATTGAGCAGGGGGTGGACCAGTGGATTGCCGCTCAGGAACTTGCTGACTACTATCAGGCCAATGACATGCTGATGCCCCTGCAGCACCACCAGAAGCTGAAGCAGGGATGCAAACCCACCGCCGAGCAGCAGGATCTTTATCTGGCCACACTTTACAATCTTGAGAATTTCAGGAACACTGACCGGAATTTCCAGGAACTGACGGATCTGGCATTATTGCATTGCGCCGTAGACTGGCTGATACAACAATTTTTTGATGAACGGGGTACTCTCTGATGACAAAACAGGTAAAAGCCATTGTATTGACCGGCTTTGGAACAAACTGCGAGACGGAAATGGCCCATGCCTGCAAACTTGGCGGGGCCGACCAAGTCGACATTGTCCATATCAGCGAACTGATCCACGGCGAATACTCCTTAAACGATTACCATCTCCTCAACCTGCCGGGCGGCTTCCTTGACGGCGATGATCTCGGGGCAGGACAGGCCGGAGCCCACCGCATGAAATATGCGGTGGTCAAGGGCAGCGGCGAAAAACTGCAGGACCAGCTGCTCCGTTTCATCGATGCAGGCAAACTGATCCTGGGGGTGTGCAACGGCTTTCAGCTCATGGTGAAAATGGGTCTGCTGCCGGCCTTTGACAACCGGCACGACGACCGGCAGGTCAGCCTCACCTATAATGATTCCAGCCGTTTTGAAGACCGCTGGGTGACCCTTGCCGTTGATCAGAGCTCTCCCTGTGTTTTCACCAGCGGGCTGACCAACCTCTATTTCCCTGTCCGTCATGGTGAAGGCAAATTTGTCGCCAAGGATGAGGCAACCCTGCAGCGTCTCAAGGATGAAAAACTGGTTGTCCTCCGTTATACCGATCCCCAGAGCAATCGTCCGACCTTGGACTATCCGGCCAACCCGAACGGTTCACCTGATGCCATTGCCGGGATCTGCGATCCCACCGGCAGGCTTTTCGGTCTGATGCCCCACCCCGAAGCCTTTCTCCATCGGACCAACCATCCGCGCTGGACCAGGGAAGAACTGCCGGAAGAGGGACAGGGCCTGGCACTTTTCCGCAACGGCATCAATTTTATCAGACAGAACCTGTGAGGAAAGCGCTCAAACGTTTGAACGCTTAAACGTTTGAGCGCCTCTGCAACCATGACAACAACAGTGGCCGAACCTGCCCCACCGGGGAAAAGGCTGTTAGGTTTTCTTCTCGAAATACGCAAGACCATCCTGTCTTTAGGTTGCGGCATCGGTCTGGGCACCTTTGGGTTCTACTTTCTTTCCCCGGCAATTTTTGCCACGGTGCAGAATCATCTCCACCAGAAACTGGCCTTCTTTACCGTGGCCGAACCCTTTGTCGCCCATGTCAAACTGGCCCTTTTTGTCACCCTCTTTCTGCTCATGCCCTGGATCGTTTTCTGTTTCTGGCGCGCCATGGCCAGACCCTTTGGCCTGTCCACCAAGGCCCTGACGGCATTTGTCTTTTTCACCTCTCTTCTCTTTTACCTCGGCACCCTTTTCTGTTACTTCGTCACCCTGCCCTTCGGGGTGAAGTTCCTGCTGGGATTCGAATCAGAGCAGCTGAAGTCGATTATCTCCGTAGGCAAATTCGTCTCCTTTGTCACCATCTTTGTCCTTGCCTTCGGTCTCATCTTCGAACTGCCCATTTTCATGATTTTTTTCGCCCGGGCAGGAATCTGCCCCCGTTCAACCTTTGAAAAAAACCGCCGCTACGCGGTGCTTGCCATCAGCATCGTTGCCGCCCTGCTCACCCCCACGCCGGATGTGGTTAACATGATGCTCATGGGCGCACCGCTCTATCTCCTCTATGAAATGGGGATTATTGTTCTCAAAATCATGAAAATTAACTAAACACTGGGCTGATTTGCTTTATTTTGCCGGAATAACATCGTTTTTGTGACATGATTGCAGCCCGGATCTTCGTCACTGGAATTCAGGAGTCAGGAGGCGGAATTCAGAATGTTTGACTTTATACGTTTTATTCTGGCTTCTGACTCCTGAATTCTTGTATTCTCTGGAAACAAGCTCGCCGCCATTCACCGGACAAGATCATCACTGCCTAAAAACGCTATTGCCATGACAACCAGGACGAGGCTTTTCCTCCGTCTCATCATAATCATTGCCCTGTTGCCGGTTATCGGCTGGGCGACCATTACCACCCTGCTGCCCGTCTATCTCCAGCATTCCCTGCTGCCCTCCCTGGCCGCCAGGGCAGGCATCGACAACTTCCATACCCGCTATCTGTTTATCAATCTTACCGAGGCCGGCGCAGGCTTTACCATCGGACCGGAAGAATCCCCTGACGTTGCCGTTTCTGAGTTGACCGCAAGGTATAATCCTGTTGCGCTGCTGGCCGGAAAGCTGGAAGAAGTGGCGATAAGCGGTGTGGAGATCCACTGTGCTTTAAGCGACAACCGAATCATCTTTGCCGATCCGGGACTGCAGACACTTATCACCAATCCCTCCCCTGCCAAAGACAGCGGTGGAGCAACAAAAACCATCCAACTACCGCTGGGGGTGAAACGGGTGGTAATCCGCCGGTCAGCGCTCATCTGCCGCCTGGCGGACCGGGTGATCCGTCTGCCCTTTGCCGCAGATGCGGCTCTGGCGGCAAAGGGCGAAGCGAACGGCCCTCTGCAGGTTCATCTGCAGCTTTTCCCCGCAGAGCAGGAAATCGCCATCACCGCAGCCCTTGATCTGAACCAGCAGCAGGCACACCTTACCTTTTCCGCAAACAACCTGAGTCCCCACCATTTTGCCGGCCTGATCGACCTGCCGGCCGGTCTGCAGCTGGAAACCAAAGCGGATTTTTCCGGCAGCGCCGACGTGGCTCTTTCCCCTTTTGTTCCCATGGACATCAAGGCGCAACTGTCATTGCAGGACACCTCACTGCATTATCATGACATCAGCCTCTCCCCCAAAAAGCTCCCGCAGCAGGCAGCACCGCCGATCGCCATCACTTTTTCCGGCAGCCGGAAGGACATCACCCAGCCGCTGCTGTTTACCGTCACCGGTTCTCTGCCTGATCTTGCCGCTGACATGCAAAAAACCATTCTGTCACTGCCATCACCATCCATTGCCATCAAAGGATCTGTTGCGGCTGACACCATCAGCATTGACTCGGCTGCCCACTTGTCACTAAAAGCCAAAAACGAGGATCTCACCGTAGAGCTGCCCTCCATCGTCTTGCAGGCAACAGGCAAACGGCAGGGCAAGGAAGGCTGGCATGTGCAGGGCAATCTCAACGTTGACAACGCATTGTTTGACCACCACTCTTCAGGCACCAGGGCGGAAGGTGGCAGTCTTACCCTGCCACTGAGCTGGCCGCTGGCCGACGGCAATGCCGAAGGAAAACTGGCACTGACAAAAATCACCTGGCAGGAAAAGGAAATCGGCGCACTGGCCGGTACAATCCAGCTGCAGGAAAACAAACTGGTCATGGCAGCCGATTTTCACTCCCAGCTGCTGCAGGGTGTTACCGCATCCTTATCACTGTCCTCTGATATTTCTGGAGAGACAGGAAAAAGTGCGATTGCACTGACAATTCCGCCAACCAAATTGACGGACTTCTCCCCTTCCCAGATATTCCCCCAGGCAAAAGACATCTCCTTCTCCGGCCTCATCAGCGGTGAGGCGCAAATATCCCTTGGTGCAGGCCAATTGACAGGCAATGGCCGGCTATCCCTGAAAAAAGGCAGCCTTGAGCTGGCAGAGCAGAAAATCACCGTCTCCGGCATTGAGACAACCCTTACCCTGCCCTTTCTGCCGCAGCTGCGCAGCGCCCCGAACCAGCAACTCAATTTTTCCTCGGCCCGCCTAGGTGAGCTTGCCATAGACGGGGGTACCCTGCATTTCACGGTGGAGTCAAACAGCTCGTTCTTACTTGAAAAGGGAATTTTCAACTGGGCGGATGGGTCCATCAATACCTATGCCCTGCGTTTTTCCGAAAACCATCTGCAGCCGGAGATGATTTTTTACTGCACCCAACTGAAGCTTGCCGGAATCCTGGAACAGGTGGGCATCAAGAATGTCGAAGGGGATGGCACGGTCAATGGCCGCATTCCGGTAAGTTTCAACGAAGGCAAAATCACCTTTGCACCGAGCTATCTCTACTCCACGCCCGGCGAAGGAGGCGTTATCCGTATTGCCGGCGGGGATTTCCTCACCCAGGCCATCCCCCTTGATTCCCCCCAGTTCGGTCAGCTGGATTTTGCCCAGGAGGCCCTGCGCAATTTCAGTTACAACTGGGCAAAGGTGCATCTCTTCAGTGAAAATGATACCCTGGTGATGCAGTTGAAGCTTGACGGCAAACCGGCATCACCTCTGCCTTTCGCCTTTGACTCGGCAACAGGGGGACTGCAGCGTACCCATGTGCAAGGCGCACAGGGTATTTCCCAACCTATTCTGCTGGATGTCAATTTTCGCTTTCCCCTGAACACCTTTCTCGATTATGATAAAAACCTTAAGGATCTTTTGCAACGCGCCCGGTAACGAACCGCCTGCCGGGTATTTTTCCATGAGCCGCAAAGACAGGAGTCATATGATGTTTGCCAAAAAGACGATGCTTGTCATCACCTCCCTTTTCCTGCTGTGCGCCTGCACAAAACATGAAATTCAATCCCGCAATGAAGTACAGATTGCGCCGGTTGAAATAAAGCCGATTCATATCACCATCGATATCAACATCAAGGTTGACAGGGCGCTTGACAACTTCTTTGACGACATTGACAAGGCGCAACCGTAAATAAGGAGATTTTCCCATGTACAGACAATACCGCAACCGGTCCGTTATTCTTTTCCTGCTGCTAATTTCCTTTCTGCTTGCCGCCACCTGCCAGGCGGGCGATGATATCAAAGGCCGCATGAAGGCAAGGCTCCCGGACCTTGCCACTTTAAAGTCCCAGGGGGTTATTGGTGAGAACAAACAGGGCTACCTTGAGTTCAAAAAAGCCGACAAAAGCCAGGAGGCCCTGATCAAAGAGGAAAACGGAGACCGGCAAAAAGTTTATACCGCCATTGCCAAACAGCAGGGGGTGGACGCGGCACTGGTCGGTTCCCGGCGTGCCCTGCAGATTGCCGGCCAGGCCGATGCCGGCACCTGGCTGCAGAAGCCGGATGGAACGTGGTATCAGAAATAGCCGAGTAAACCTGCTCATAATGATGGATTCGTAAAAACCTTTTTTTTCACCACAGAGAGCCCAGAGTCCACAGAGCTAACTGACTGTAATAAAAATATTTCTCTGTGATCTCTGTGTGCTCTGTGGTAATTTTTCAGTTCTTATGAAGCCATCAATATTCCTGCAGGGTAAAACCATGCTGCTGGAGCAAGGCGGCGGTGACGCCGAATCGCGGGGTCATGCCGCAGGAGGGACTGCGGGATTTGAGCAGCACACCGGTGATCTGCTGCGCCATGGCGATTGCCAGCACCTGACGGGCGCCAAGCAGAAAAGAAGAGGTCACATCCCGACCGTCACGGGTGACCACTGCGGCACGGCCCGCCAGGACATCATAACCGTCACCGCCAACGATATCCGCCGCCGTCCGGGGCGTGGGCAGGCCGCCCAGCTGCTCCGGACAGACGGGTATCCACAGTGCATTTTTTACCATTAACCGGCAAGCCTCGCAGGGCTTCAATTTGCCGTCATATCTGGTCTGCAGACCGAGCAGACAGGCACTTACCATGTAAATCCTCGGCTTTTCATGCAAAATTGTCTTTTCCTTTTCCAGGCTTTGGTTTACCATCTGCTTTTCACAAAAATAAATAGATAATCCCATGGATCTGGCAAAAATTATTAAACAGTTAAACAGCAAGGAACTCCGGACGCTTATTCTGGTCAGCATCCTCTCCGGATGCGCAGTAATTGCCTGGCTGTTTTTTTCTCCCAACGGGATTCTAACATATTATCATTTAAAGAAACAGATTGAGGCGGTGCAAGCGGAAAACGAGCAGTTAAAGGAAGAGAACCGACTGCTGCAGCAAAAAATCGACAAGATCAAAAATGATCCGGCCTATTTGGAAGAGTTAGCCCGCGAGGAATACAACCTGCTTAAAAAAAACGAGCTGCTTTTTGAATTCAAATAGTCCCCTTTAACAACCTCCTCCGCAATTCTTTTCTTAAATATCGGTTAATACCCCGTGGCATCACCCCGCAGGTAAAAAAATTCAGATAACATAACCGCTACAAACGGTTTTTATTTTCTGTTAAGATACACTTGCTGTCAATCTATTGCTCAACGCCTGCGCTTTGAACATCTATGCCGTTGAACAGGACTGCTTTGCCGCACAGGAGTTGGGACTGCTGCAGGGTCTTGCCTCGGATATCAGCTATGGGATTATTACGCGGAGAATAGCCCAGGAACGCAAAAAGACGGAATCGGAACTGGCAAAAAGGGCGTCCGAGTGGACTTTTGCCATGGATTTCATCGAGGATGCCGTTTATCTGCTCGATCTGAACGACAGAATCATCCATGCCAACCGGTCCTTTTATAAAATAATCGGTTCAAGCCCGGAACAGGCAATCGGCAAAGACATCTCTTCCATTTTCCATCCCCAGGGGGAAACGGTTCCCTGCCCTGCCTGCCAGGCCAGAATGGAAAGGCTATCCTTCCGCTGAACTCATCGAAAAGGATCAACCTGTCGAGGTAACCTACCGGCCAGAGGAGAATGTCAATATCGCTCTGACCATCAAACAACTGCCGGAAGGGGCATGCAAATAAAAATTCCTCTCTCCCATGCATGAAAGTGCAAAAAAAAAGAGCAGCATAGACGCTGCTCTTTTTTTTATGGCCATCCAGCCGGCTTTTCAGCCGCGGAAATCATAATCAGCTTTTTCGCCGCGGGTGACTGCTTCAAAATCAATCAGCACCGGTCCGATCCTCTCCCCATTGCTCAGCAGCGGACGCAATGAAGTCGGAGAGGAATGCTCCAGGTTGTATATCCTGTCTTCCATCTCGGCTACAATCATATGCATCTCCTCTATACTGCCAAGCATCTTTTCTTTGTCATCACTGGGAAGAAGGGCAATCTTAAGATCAAGGACGGTAAGTTTCTTTCTCCAGTTGCCAAGCTCCAGGGCAACTGCTTCACAATAATCATATAGATTCATTATAACCTCCACAGGAATCTTTCTATCTGAGAATCATTATTACTTCTACATGATACCATAAGCATCCACAATAGCAAATCAAGGCAAGATAAAAATTCTCCAGTTTTCCCTCCCTGGCTTTAACTGCTGGATGGCCTTTACCAACAACAACCGGGTAAAAATAAGAAACCTATATAATGAGCCTCTTGCAAAATGAACATCTACTCCGATCGGCTAAAAATATCCGGTGCGGCGTCTTCCTGGTGAAATCGTCCTCAACGGAGCACTGCTAAGCTTCCGGGCGGTTTCACAACTCATCCTTGCACAGAAAATTTTTCTCTCGATCTCGCTACGACGTTCATTTTGCAAGAGGCTCTCATTAAAGGCGGAATAACATCCGGCACAGAGCATGGATACAAACACAAATGACACCCAACCTCTCTGAGCTGTTCATCCTCTGCAGTTACCGCCTGGCCACCGATGATAAACCTGACGCTCGGATAGCTGGCAATCAGACCCATGAACTGCTTGCGGTTGCTCTGAAAAATCTCCGGACTGGTCACCGACAGCCAGACACTTCCGGCACCTAGCTGATTGATGGAAACCTCCAGGGCCGAAAAGGGAAGCGACGCGCCGAGATAGAGAACCGGCAGCCCCTGCCGGGCCAGACAGTAAGCAACACTCAAAAGGCCTATTCGGTGTTCCTCGCCAGGAAAACAGGCGAAGATAACCGGTGATTGGGCCGGAGATGCGCCCACCCGCGGGCCGCTTGCCTCAAAAAGATTGCGCAGCCTGTATTCAATAAGGCTGCTGACCATGTGCTCACCGGCCACAGTGACCCTTCCCTTCATCCATTCATCCCCGACTCTTTCCATGGCCGCGGCAATCACCTTGTGCACCACCACATCCGGGCTGAGACGGGAAAAGGCTGCGTCAAGACATCTGGTCAAGTCCGTCAGGTCCAAGGCGACGGCTGCCTCAACAATGGGACCAACGAAATCCCAATACTCTCCCTGCTCGCCGAAACCATGCTGCGGTTGCCTGGCTGCGCCGCTGCCGGCAGGCAACCCAGCGGACAGGAGAAGTTGAGCGCGGCCAAGCAGGGCCAGCTCACCGATGCTTCTCCCCTTTTCCAGTTCGCTTCTGATAACGAGCAACAGGTTGAGATCCTCCTCCGGATAAAGACGCTGGCCACCCGATCCCCGAAGCGGCTGGAGAAAACCATAGCGTTTTTCCCAGACCCGCAGCAGGTTGGGGGAATAGCCGCTCTTTTTTGCCAGTGTGCCGATCTTGTACATTATTCTATTCTCCAGAAAACCCCATTATGATTTCACCCTGTTAAAAATGCCCACCAAGGAGCCACCGCAGTCCTGCTCCCTTTCACCGTTTCCGTCCCCACACCAGAAAGACGGGGTCGCTGTAGGGCAGCTCGGCATGCCGGTCATCGGCCGGCCTTGGAAGACCCCGCCGGGAAAAGGTCTGCAGATCGAAAAAATTACCCGACTGAAGAAAAAGCTCAAGCACAAAACCCATCCGTTCAAAATCATGCAGCTCCGGCCACAGACTGATCACCTTGGGCGCAAACCAGCGGTTGGAAAAGGACACCAGCAACAACCCGTCCCGGCGCAGGATTCGGGCCGCTTCCCGGAAAACGGCAAGGGGGGCAACAAGATATTCAATGGAAACCGTGCACAGCACCACATCAAAAGAACCATCTGCAAACGGCAATGACGGGTTGCCGTTCAAATCATGGACAACGATATCGGTGGCCTGCATGTTGCGGGTCAACTCATCTTTGTTCATGCCAAGCACGGTCAGCCCCGCTGTCTCCATGTCATCCGGCAGATGGGATGTCCAGCTTCCCATGAGATCCAGCACCGCCATGCCCGGCTCGATAATCCTGCCATAGAGCCGGCTGAGGGTTTCCTCGGCTGTGCTGTCAAGATGCTGGACCAGCCGAGGTTGCTGATAAAAGAGATGATCAGCTTCTTCATTGCTGCGCCGGAAACCGGCCGGGTTGAAAAAGTCTGTGGTAATTTCCCCGTGCCGGGCCTGCATGCCCGGCCCGTTGTCTGTTACTGCCGCAAGCCAGTCTTCACAGCGGCCGCCCCGCTCCACCAGCTTCTGTTCTATCTTGCGTACATGGGCCGTCAGCTCAAGGGTGGTGTTGCTGAGGGGATGATTCAGATCAAAAACGAGCAGGTCCTTGTCCTGGCCGAGATAACGGCAAGGCGCGTTGCTGACAGGGAAGACCCCGCTCACCCCGCGCAGCAGCCCCTGGGGATAAAAGCGTCCCTGCCGGGGAATCATGGGCTTGTTGCCGGCAACTTTCCCTTCAAACTGGTACGGCTTGACGCGGACAATTTTCCTGTCCGTGTAGGGCTGAGAAAAGCTCTCCGGCCTGGTCAACTGGCTTGCCCGTTCGCCTTCCCTGAGCCCCAGCAGTTGCGAACAGAGGCTGCCCGGAAAGCAGTCCCGCCACAGACTGACCTTCTCCGCCCACAGACAGTCGGTATGGGCAGCCTTGGTGCTTTGCCAGCGAAGTTCGAACTCGATGGTGGCGCGACTTTTTTCTGTTAATGATTCCATAGTGCATACTCCCTGTAATCTTTTCCTTCCCCGGCATCATGAAGGGGAATTGTTGTCATCTCTTTTTTTAAGAATATAAACATGCCCCAGCCTACAATCAATACAAAAACTATACAATACATTGACAAAACGAAAACAACTACATACCTTATTGATAAGTCGGTAGATCATCCAGTCCGGAAAAAAAACGTAAACACCAGGAGGAAAGATTATGAACCTTGACAAATATTTTACTGATACAACGGGAACCGGCGTCTTTGCCTCGGCCAACAGAGAAGGTGAGGTCAATACAGCCATATTCTCCAGGCCCCATATCGCAGAGGACGGCAGAATGGTTTTTATCATGGGCGACAACAGAACCCACGAGAATCTGCAAACCAATCCCCATGCCTCCTTTCTCTTCCTGGAAGCTGGACCGGGCTACCGCGGCAGCCGTTTTTATCTGACGAAAACCGCAGAAGAGGAAAACGACGAACTCGTACGGGAACTGTGCCGACGCTGCAAGGAAGTAAACAACCCGGATTCCATGCGGAAACGATATGTTGTATATTTTAATATTGACAAAGAGTTGCCGCTGATCGGCGCCGGGGAATAAGGATAATTTCCCCATCTGCAGTAACCGGCATAATCATTGACAATAAGAGCGCGGGAGAGAAACATGAAAAGCCTCATCACCGGTGGAACAGGATTTATAGGGACGCATCTTATCGGCAGGCTGGAAAGTCCCGTGGTGCTGGGACGCAATCCCGACCGCATCAGCAAGGTATTCACGGGTGTGGAAGCCCGCAAGTGGGACCCTGCGGGAGAAATAGATCCTGCTGTTTTCAGCGGAGTTGACACGGTTTATCACCTGGCAGGAGAACCCTTATTCAACGGCCGCTGGGACAGCGCCAAAAAGCAGCGGATCATGGGCAGCCGGGTTGATGGCACCCGCACTCTGGTCAACTCCCTTGCCCGGCTTGAGCCCGGCAAGCGTCCCCTTACCCTGATATCCTCCTCGGCCATCGGCTATTACGGATCACGAGGAGGGGAGATGCTGACGGAATCATCGCTACCCGGCAACGATTTTCTGGCTACGGTCTGCCTGCGCTGGGAGGAAGAGGCCATGAAAGCGGAGGAGTTGGGGATCCGTGTTGTCACGCTGCGCACCGGAGTCGTCCTGGGAAAAGACGGCGGTGCCCTGGAGAAGATGCTCACCCCCTTCAAACTGGGGCTTGGAGGCCGGCTCGGTAATGGAAGGCAGTATATGTCCTGGATACATATTGACGACCTGATCGGCATCATACTCCATGCAGCTCAGAACCCGGAGGTGCGCGGACCCATAAACGGCGTGGCCTCCAATCCGGTGACCAACAGGGAATTTACGGCTGCCCTGGCGGCCGCTCTGCACCGGCCGGCCATCCTGCCGGTGCCCGGCTGCATACTGAAGGCAGCGATCGGCGAATTTGCCACCGTGCTCCTCGGCTCACAACGGGTCATGCCGGACAAGGCCAGCGACACAGGCTACAAATTCATATATCCCTTGCTCCAGGGCGCCATGCAGGCGGCGATCAACGGTTGACAGGAGCCGGACATGCGTATCTGGGACATTGATCCGGGCTATCTGAACCGGCAGAGCCTGCTGGGCGAACATCGGGAGCTGCACGCCATCTTCGTGGTGCTGACCCAGAACAAAAAAGGCTATGCCGCCCATCCGGAAACAAGGCGCTGGAAAGACCATCTGGCCGCCCTCGGCAAACGTCACGACCTGCTGGTGGAGGAGATGCGTTTAAGAGGGTATAAGCATCACAGTCCACTGCCGGTTGTCACCGGCAAAACCAACTGGCCGAAAACCTTTATCGACCCGCCCCACGCCCAGTTTGCCCTCCTGCAGGAGAAGTATCGCGGCAAGGAACCCGGCCGCATTCCCCTGCCCTCCTCGGCCCGGCAGTTGTGGGCCCAGCATAAATACTCCGTGCTGGCCCGTGACCCAAGGCTTTACAAAATCATCGGACCGTGGCTTGCCGCCGCTGATGATAAGCTCCGCTTCAGAGCCCTGGCAAGGATTCTAGTCCGCACCCTGCGCCTTGCTCCCCCGGCAGGGAGACTGCAGAACGGCCTGGATCATATGTGGGGCTACGTCTCCCATCTTTCGGCCCGAAGCTCAAAAGAACAAAGCCCACGCCAGCTGCTGCAGCTGACCCGCGAACTTGCCGCCTCGGGCAATATCGCTTATCTTTTGGCCTCCACCGCCTTGGGCGAGGTTGGCGCCTGGCTGGCACCAGCATCCATTGTCGACGGATCTTGACGATCATACCTGATCACCGGGAAGTCAGTTCTTATTCCCCTTTGCTTAATCAAACCCGGCCATCACATCCCCAACAATCTTCGCTGGAGGAGCGTTTGCATATCACGGCGACTATCAGTGATGGTTGACTCACACCAGGGAACCTTCAAATTATCATCGCCCTCATTTCAAATTCCGTTTTTATTAGTAAATTACAACATCTTAACCGCTCATCTTGACCAATGCGTATTACATGGTACAAGTCTTACAGAGGCATTTACAGATTTTGGCCGTACAGACTGCAGTCAAACTGTTGTATGTGCCGGCGATTTTGATAGTGATGGAGATGTTGATGGCTTGGATTTACTGCCTTTATCTTCCTGTAAATAATGAAAGATATGGTACTTATCTGACCAGATACAACCTTTCATCTTAAGTACTTGAGGAATTTTAGGCACTTTAAGTACTCAATCCGGTAACAGGACAGAATCTAAGACGGTGGCTTAACTCATTGAAATTACGTCATGACATCAGGAGTTCTGAGGTTACATTTTCATCACCTGTCTCATGTTTTCGTTACAGCAGAAACGTCTTTCCCCGCCCATTATCTCTTGCCAGTGCTGTCTAAAATAATATAGTATCTTCTATCTTTACCGACAAACTCACCTCACATAGGACATAACAGGAGACCCAATGAACAAAACAGAATTGATCAACCAGATAGCCGAATCAGCAAACATAACCAAAATAGATGCTGACAGAGTATTACTCGGCATGCTGGAAGCCATTACCGATTCCTTACAGAAAGGTGAGAATGTCAGTCTCATTGGCTTTGGTACCTTCTCAACAAGCAAGCGAGCTGCTCGTGCCGGCAGAAATCCTCAGTCTGGTAAAGCCATCGAAATTCCAGCTAAAACGGTGGTAAAGTTCAAAGTTGGAAAGAAATTAGGAGATGAGGTAAATAACGGGTAGATGACGGAGGGGAAAATCCATGCAAGAAGAACTGGCTACCATCCAAAAACTGTATGATGTTGCTGCTGAATTCATGGTTCAATACAGCTTTCAGATCGTTGGTGCCATTATCATCTTCATTATCGGCATCAAGCTTGCCGGATGGCTGGGACGACTGACAGTAAACCTTTGCGAAAAGCACTCCGTTGACATAACTTTATCCAAATTCCTCGGTAATGTGATCAAGGTTCTCGTACTGGCCTTTGTGATTATTATCGTCATCGGAAAATTCGGCATCTCCATTACGCCGATGGTTGCAGCAATCAGTGCCCTTGCTTTTGGAGCCAGTTTCGCTGTTCAGGGACCGCTCTCCAATTACGGTGCAGGCCTGTCTATAATTATTTCCAGGCCTTTTGTGGTTGGCAACACCATAACCATACATGAAGTAAACGGCATCGTTAAAGAGATCGGCCTTGCGGCTACTATTCTGACGACGGAAGACGAGGAGGAAATCACCATTCCCAACAAACACATTGTTGGCGAAATTATTCGCAACTCATTTGCAAACAAAGTCGTGGAAGGCTCAGTCGGCATATCTTATGAAGACGATCCCAAAAAAGCGATCTCAGCGATCAAGTCGGTTCTTGAAAAGGTTGAAGCCGTCTGCCAGGACCCTGCGCCGCAGATTGGAATCGATGAATTTGCAGATTCAGCCATCAACATCGGCCTGAGATACTGGGTGCCTACCCAAAACTACTTTCAAGTCCGGTTCAAGGTCAATGCAGCCATCCATCAGGCTTTGGCAGAAAACAAAATTTCAATCCCATTCCCGCAGCGGGATGTGCATCTCATTAACAAACAGAACTAACCTGCTTTCAACACAACAGTCAATGAACCGAATCAGTTCGTCATGGCAAATGGCGCAAAGTAGAGATGGAATTGCGGGATAGGGATTTCATCAACATCTGAGACAGACAAGGCCTGAAAAAATATCTCCCTAAATCAGTTAACCGGGGCTATAATTGGAGTCTGGAAAGGTAATAAGGGAAGAAATCCCCAGGCGGGTTCTGCCTGTGGACGGGTGTGCAATTTTTTATTCGGAGAAAAAACATGCGGAAAATTACACTGCAGAAAAATCGTATCCTGGCCCTGGCTCTGGCCGGAATCCTGGCCACCGCAGCGCCCGCCTTGGCGGAGAAGCCTTCATGGGCCGGCGGCGGCAAAAAGGACAACAAACACGAACAGAGTGAAAAGTACGACAAAGAAAAACATGACGACCGGGGCGACCATGACTACCGTGACGGTCGTGATGGCCATGACGACCACCACCAGGGCGTCACACCAAACATCTATTTCGGTGACCCGCAGCGTACCGCCGTGCACAGCTACTACAGGGAGCAGTTTCGTTCCGGCCACTGCCCGCCGGGCCTGGCCAAGAAGAAAAACGGCTGCATGCCTCCCGGACACGCCAAGAAATGGAAGAAGGGAAAACAGCTGCCCCGGGATGTCATCTTCTATGATCTGCCGCCCGAGGTTATTGTGCAGCTAGGCCCCCCGCCGGAGCATCACCGCTTCGTGCGCGTGGCAAACGATATCCTGTTGATCGCGGTGGGAACCGGGATGGTGGTTGATGCCATTCAGGATTTGAGCGATTACTAAAGGCAGGAGACAGAAATCAGAAGACAGGAGTCAGAATTAAAACGAAAATTCTCTCTCCTGTCTCCTCTCTCCTGAATTCTCCAGTCAGACGCGGCTGACAGCCAGATCCGCCAGGATCCAGTCAACCGCCTCCTGCAGGTTCTCGGCCACATAATGGGGCTGGATCTGCTGCTGCGGGCCGATGTACTCATAATCCCCCCGGCCATAACCGGTGAGCACCAGAATACCCTTGGCCCCGCAGCTGGCCGCGGCCTTGAGATCAGACCAGCGGTCACCCACCACATAGGAGCGGGCCAGATCAAGCTCCAGCTCCCGGGCGGCCCTGACAAAAAGGCCGTTCTTGGGTTTGCGGCAATCGCAGTCCACCCGGAATTTAGCCTCCTTGGCCTCGGGATGGTGGGGGCAGACAAAAATGCCGTCAATATGGGCATTGTCATCGGCCAGCAGCAGCTCCATCTTGCGATGCACCTCCTCCAGCAGACTTTCCGGGAAATAGCCCCTGGCAAGGCCTGACTGGTTGGTGACCACCACCACGGGAATGCCGGCAATGTTGAGCCGGCGAATGGCGTCCGGCACCCCTTCCAGCAGATGAAAACGGTCGATATGGTTGATGTAGCCCATCTGTTCATTGATGGTGCCGTCCCTGTCCAGAAATACCGCAGGTTTCATCATTTCTCCAGTAATCCCCGCACAGCACCCGTCACCTCGGCCACCGAGATATCGAGCATGCAGCGGAAATCAGATTTACAGTTTTTTTTCAGACAGGGCCGGCAGGCAAGCTCCTTCTGCACCACCACCACCCTGTCCGAGAACGGGCCGGTCGCCACCGCATCGGTGGAGCCGAAAATAGCCACCAGCGGCGTTCTGGCGGCAGCTCCCACATGCATCAGCCCCGAATCATTGGTGACAAAGGCGTCACAGAGCGATATCAGGGCCATGGCCTGGCCCAGGGTCGTTTTGCCGGCCAGACCGTGGATAAAGCCTTCGCCGTAACTGGTGATGACATCAATGGTTGCCTGGTCCGCCCCGGTGCCGAAGACCATGAATTTCGCCCCGTTTTCCCGATGAAGATTGGCGGCCAGCTGGCCGTATCGTTCCGCCGGCCAGCATTTGGCCGGCCCATATGCCGCTCCGGGATTAATGCCGATGACAGGACCGGAACCAAGACCTTTCCTGAATTTGTCGGCAAACTCCATATCCCTGTCCGCCAGCTGCAGGAAGAGTTCGTTGCTGCCGATGGTCAAGCCGAGATCCTCCATCAGCGCCTGATAATAGTAGACCTGATGCTTTCTGCGTATTTCCGCCCGTATGGGCACGCCATGGGTCAGAAGCAGCGAGCGTGCATCCCTTTGATACCCGGCGCGAACCGGGATAGCGGCCAGTTTGGCCAGCAGCGCCGCCTCAAAGGCGTTCTGCAGCAGGATGGCCATATCAAAATGCATGGTTTTCAGCAGACTGCTCAACCGCAGCATACCGGCAAGTCCACGGTGCTCACCCTTTTTTTCATAGAAGATGATTTTATCCACATGGGGACTGGCGGCAAAGACATCGGCCATCCACGGCTGAGCAAGCATGGAGATTTCCGCTTCCGGGAAGTTCTGCCGAATCGTCCGTACTGCCGGGGTTGTCATGATGGCATCGCCGATCCAGTTGGTGGAGCGTACCAGTATTTTTTCGGGTTGAAACTCTTTCAGGGATGACGTCATATGCCTTCTGTAGAAACCGGTTCTGCCGGCTGGAGGAATAAAAAAAATGGGACAGGATTGTTCACTCTCTTAATCAGCTTCATGCAATCTCGTATGATTGCTTACTTTCCCGGAAGCTGTCAAGTTTTTTATCCGAGTCTTGGTCTATCCCTTGCAAAAAAAATAATAGAGTGGTAAAAGAATTGGATTTTTACATCACACATCCCTGAGAAACCCCTTTGGTGCCCGTATGGGTTGGGGAAAACGGGATGGCGGACTAACCAAAAAAAATGGAGATTTAACAATGGCTTACATTACAATGAAAGAAATGCTGGTTGCCGGTCTGCACTTCGGCCACCAAACCCGTCGCTGGAACCCGAAGATGAAACCTTATATTTTCGGAGCCCGCAACAAGATCTACATCATCAACCTGGACAAGACCCTGCCTCTTTTCAATAAGGCCTATGAGGCAGTTGTGAATACTGTTACCAAAGGCGGTTCGGTTCTTTTCGTCGGCACCAAGCGTCAGGCGCAGGACATCGTCAAAGAGGAAGCCAGCAGGGCCGGCATGTTCTATATCAACCACCGCTGGCTGGGCGGCATGCTGACCAACTTCCAGACCATCAAAAAATCCGTTGACCGCATGAAATCCATCCAATCCATGCGGGACGACGGCAGCATCCATCGCTACAAGAAAAAAGAAGCTCTGGGCATGGAAAAAGAACTGGGCAAGCTTGAGCGCAACCTCGGCGGCATCAAGGACATGAAGGGTCTACCCTCCATGATTTTCATCATTGACCCCAAACGGGAAGACATTGCCGTTGACGAGGCAAACCGTCTGGGAATCCCGGTCATCGCCATAGCGGACACCAACTGTGACCCGGACGGCATCGACCACCTTATTCCGGGCAACGACGATGCGATCCGCTCCATCAAACTGATCACCTCCAAGATTGCTGATGCGGTACTTTCCGGCAAGGCCAAACGGGGCGAAGAGGTCGAGACCGACGACGCCATTGCCGAAGCCATGGCTGCAGCCAATGCACCGGCCGCGCCCCCTGCCGACATGCAAGTGGAAGCCGGCGAATAAGACCGACGTTATTACAGAAGTATAGCAACACTATTTCATTAGGGTGCCTTGAAAAATCAGGCATCTGGTTCGAGGACAAGGAGCGGAAAAATAAAAAGCTCCCCAAAGGAAATAAACTCCGCATATTGGGTAGATGTGAGCATTTTTCTTTTTGCCGCGACAAAGTCAATCGGGCCGGAGGGCAATTTTTCAAGGTTCCATTAAAAGATTAGAAGGATAAGAACACCATGAATATAACCAGTCAAATGGTCAAGGAACTCCGCGACAAAACCAACGCGGGCATGATGGATTGCAAGAAGGCTCTTGCGGAAAACAACGGCGACATGGAAAAGGCCGTTGACTATCTCCGCCAGAAAGGGCTGGCGGTTGCCGCCAAAAGGGCGAGCCGGGCCACCAGTGAAGGTATCATCGAGTGCTATATCCATGCGGGCGGCAAACTCGGCGTGATGGTGGAAGTGGGCTGCGAAACGGATTTTGTCGCCAAAACAGAATCATTCATTGAGTTTGCCAAAAATATCGCCATGCATATCGCCGCAGTCAATCCCGTGTCCATCAAAAGGGAAGATGTGTCGGAAGAACTGCTGGCCAGAGAAAAGGCCATCTACGTCAATCAGGCCGCGGACTCAGGCAAACCCGCTAATATCGTGGAAAAAATCGTGGGCGGCAAAATTGAAAAATTCTACTCGGATGTCTGCCTGCTTGAACAGCAGTATGTCAAGAACCCGGACCTGAAGGTACAGGATCTGCTTAACGAGCTGATCGCCTCTCTCGGGGAAAACATCAGCATCAAGAAATTTGCCCGTTTTCAGGTCGGCGCCTGATCATAAGGATTCTTTGGGCATGGATACTTACAAATATAAAAGAATATTGCTGAAATTAAGCGGCGAAGCCCTGATGGGCGACGCCGCTTTCGGCATCAGCAACGATGTGCTTGCCTATGTGGCCGACGAGATCCGGGAACTGCGGGCTCTCGGTACCGAGATCGCCATCGTCATTGGCGCCGGCAATATTTTCCGCGGTGTCGCAGGCTCCTCGGCCGGCATGGACAGGGCCATGGCCGATAATATGGGCATGCTGGCCACGGTCATGAATGCCCTGGCCTTGAGTGACACCCTTGAACAGATCGACGTCAAAACCGCCGTTCTGTCAGCCATCCCCATGGAGACGGTCTGCGAGCCCTATTCCCATCGTCGCTCCCTTGAACATCTGAAAAAGGGTACGATTGTCATTTTCGCAGCCGGCACCGGCAACCCCTATTTCACCACCGACACTGCGGCGGTACTGCGGGGCCTGGAAATCAACGCGGATATCATCTGCAAGGCCACCCGGGTTGACGGGGTTTACGACAAAGACCCTCTCATCTATGATGACGCGGTGAAATTTGACAGCATGTGTTACGCCGAGGTCCTGAGAAGGCGGCTGAAGGTGATGGATGCGGCAGCCATTTCTCTGGCCATGGACAACAACATGACCATTCTAGTTTTAGATGTGAATATCCCCGGCAATATCAAAAAAGCCATTTGCGGGGCGAAAATCGGTACTTTAATCAGTGGAGTTGAGAATGAGTGAAGTTCTGTTAGAAATGAAGGACAAAATGGAAAAAAGCCTGGAGGCCTTCCGCCGGGAGTTGACGACAATCCGTACCGGCCGTGCTTCATTGTCTCTGGTTGATGGAATCAAGGTGGATTCCTACGGCTCTAAAATGCCGCTTAACCAGGTTGCATCCATTACCATTCCGGAAAGCAGACTGATTGTCATCCAGCCCTGGGATCCCCAGGTGCTTCCAGCCATTGACAAGGCTATCCTTGCTGCAAATATCGGCCTGACCCCGGCAAGCGACGGCAAAATGCTGCGCATTTCCATTCCCCAGCTCACCGAGGAACGCCGCAAGGAAATGGTTAAACAGGCGAAAAAAATCGGCGAAGAATACCGGGTGGCGGTGCGCAACTGCCGCCGGGACGCCATTGATCACCTGAAAAAACTCAAAAAAGACAAAGAAATCTCAGAAGACGATCTCTTCAAGTGCCAGGACGAAGCCCAGAAAGAGACAGATGCATTCATCAAAAAAATCGATGCAATTCTAGTTGAGAAAGAAAAAGAGGTCATGGAGGTTTAACGGCCCCCAGTGTCGACATCCTTGGAACTGGACAAAAAAAAACTCCCGCAGCATATTGCCATTATCATGGACGGCAACGGCCGCTGGGCCCGGAGTCGCGGTCTGATGCGCCTCATGGGGCACAAGGCAGGGGTTAAAACGGTTCAGCTGATCGTCAAGGCTGCCAGGGAAATCGGCATATCCGCCCTCACTCTTTACGCCTTTTCCTCTGAAAACTGGAAAAGGCCGGCTACTGAGGTTTCCGGGCTCATGTCGCTTTTAAAGAGCTATCTTGAAAGCGAACTCGCCTTCATGCAGGAAAACAACATTCACCTGCGCACTATCGGGCGCAAAGAGAATCTGCCCAGGGAAATCAGTGAGGTATTAAACGCCTCTATTGCCAACACCGCAGCCAACACCGGCCTTGTTCTCAATCTTGCCTTGAGTTACGGCAGCCGGGATGAAATCGTGGCTGCAGCCAGGGAGATGGCAAAACTCTGTGTTGCCGGCAAATTGCGCCCCGAGGACATTACAGAAGAAGCCTTCTCCGGTTATCTCTACACCGCCGGGCTCCCGGATCCGGACCTCATCATCCGCACCGGCGGGGAATTCCGTCTGAGCAACTTTCTCCTCTGGCAGGCCTCCTACGCCGAAATTTTTATTAGCGAAACACACTGGCCCGACTTCACCCGGGAAGATTTTATTGCGGCAATCGCCACCTTTCAGAAAAGACAAAGACGTTTTGGCAAAACAGGAGACCAGGTAAGCGGAAATAATTGACGGATTCCGTAAGAACTGAAAATTCACCACAGAGAGCACAGAGCCCACAGAGCTAACTGACTGTAATAAAAAATATTTCTCTGTGATCTCTGTGTGCTCTGTGGTGAAAAAAGACTTTTTCCGAGTCCACCAATAATGAGGGGACCGTAAAAGCAGGCACACTGCACGCCCTCTTTATTTTAATACTCTGCGGATCCGTGTCAGATATTTTCGGCATGTGACACCAAAATGATATGAAACGAATCATTACAGGACTTATTGCCGTTGCCGCTTGGCTTGCCCTGCTCTATTCCCAGTCTTTTATTTTCTTCTGGCTGATTATTACAGCCGTCAGCCTGATTGCCGCCTTTGAGTTCTTCGCCATCTGCCTGCAGAGTGAAGAAAAAACTCTCCGACCGCTGCTGGTGGCCATTGCCCTGCTGCCTGTCGTCGTCACCTGGTTTCAGCGGATTGATCTGGTTTATGTCTCGTTTGTCGCTGCCCTTATGCTTGTTGCGGTGCTGGCGGTTTTCAAGGCCGCGCAGCTCTCGAGGCCCTTTGACCTGCTGTTAAAGGCAAGTTATGGGACCATGTATACCGGCCTTTTCACCGCCCACTTGATTCTCTTCATGGCGCTCCCCAACGGCGCTGCCTGGCTGCTGTTTCTGACCACCATCACCGCGGCCTCCGACACCGGGGCCTATTTTTCCGGCATGTCGTTCGGCAGACACAAATTGTGCCCGTCCATCAGCCCGAAGAAAACCGTGGAAGGATTTATCGGCGGCATGCTGTGCGGCACCGGCTTTGCCCTGCTTATTGCCGTCTTTTTCTTCAACGATGCAAGCTTGATCCGTTTTGCCGCCGCAGCCCTGTTTCTTTCCGCTCTCGGCGTGGTGGGCGACCTGGTGGAGTCGCTGTTAAAGCGAAGTATGGGGGTAAAGGATTCGGGCAACATACTGCCCGGCCATGGCGGCATTCTTGATCGCGCCGATTCCCTGCTGCTCACGGCTCCGGTTTTATACTATCTGGTCACATATCATCTACTCGGGTAACAGAGAATGCAGAAAAACATCTCTCTTTTAGGGTCCACCGGTTCCATCGGCCGCAACGTGCTGAAGGTTGTCCGTCAGTATCCAGGCCGTTTCCGCATCGTCGGCCTGGCCGCCGGCCGCAATATAGCCCTGCTGCGCGACCAGATCGAGGCCTTTAGTCCCCTGGCCGTGTCCGTGGCCACGGAGAAGCTTGCCGAAGAACTGGCCCGGATGCTGCCCGCCGGCTGGAGTGAAAAAATATTTTTCGGCCGGGCAGGCAACGAACTGGTGGCAACCATTGACCAGGCCGATACCGTGGTGTCGGCCATTGTCGGGGCTGCGGGCCTGCTGCCCACCCTGGCCGCCATCAAAGCGGGCAAGCATATCGCCCTGGCCAACAAGGAAACCCTGGTCATGGCCGGCGATCTGGTCATGGGCGAGGCCAGGCGCCACAAGGTTAACATTCTTCCGGTGGACAGCGAGCATAATGCCATCTTCCAGGCCCTGGCAGCCGGCCGCCGGGAGGATGTGCACAAGATCATCCTCACCGCCTCGGGCGGCCCCTTCCGTGATAAAAACGAAAGGGATTTATGGGACGTCACCCCGGAAGAGGCATTGAATCATCCCAACTGGAGCATGGGCAACAAAATCTCCATCGACTCCGCCACCCTGATGAACAAAGGTCTTGAGGTCATCGAGGCGCGCTGGCTTTTTGACATTGATGTGGAACATATCGAGGTTCTGGTGCATCCTCAGAGTATTGTGCACTCACTGGTGGAATATATCGACGGCTCGGTCATCGCCCAGATGGGTGTGCCGGACATGCGTATCCCCATCACCTATGCCCTCTCCTGGCCGGAACGTCTCAAGACCGGACTTGCCCGGCTCAATCTGCCCCGGTGCATGGATCTCAGTTTCCAGCCGCCGGACTTCAGGAAATTCCCGGCCCTGAAACTTGCCTACCACGCCTGCAAGCAGGGCGGCACCATGCCGACGGTGCTCAATGCGGCCAACGAGGTGGCAGTGGCTTCCTTTCTCGACAAGAAGATACGTTTTCCGGAAATTTCACTTGTAGTGGCAGAAACATTGAACCGATTGAGTCAAAAAGAGATCAAAGACATAGAAACAATTTTAGAGGCCGACCTTGCCGCCAGGGTGCAGGCCGAATCAATTATCGAAGCATTGTGCATTAAATTCAAACAGAGGACTGGCCAGCAATATGATACTCCTGATTTACCGCCTGGCCTGAATGTCAAATTATGAACTCCGTTATCTCCTTTATCATCGTTCTCGGCCTTCTCATTTTTGTTCATGAATTCGGCCATTTTCTTTTTGCCAAGCTCTTCGGAGTCCGGGTGCTGAAATTCTCCCTCGGCTTCGGTCCCAAGGTATATGGCAGGAAATACGGCGACACCGAATATCTGCTCAGCGCCTTTCCCCTGGGCGGTTATGTGAAAATGACCGGGGAAAACAAGGACGATGAGGTCTCTTTCACCGAGCAGCCCTATTCTTTTGCCCACAAGCCCGTGTGGAAACGTTTTTTCATCGTGCTGGCCGGCCCTGCTTTCAACCTGTTTTTCGCGGTGGCGGTGTTCTTTACCATCTTTGCCATTGCCGGTCTGCCGGTGCCCAAAGCCGGTACGGAGATCGGCGCCATCACCGAGAACTCGCCCGCTCAGGCGGCCGGGATCAAGGCCGGGGATATCATCATCTCCATCAACGGCGAAAAAACCGAAGGATGGGAAGATGTCTCCCGGCTCATCCGTGAATCAAACGGCAAGCCGGTGGCTCTGGTCATATCCCGTGAAGGCAAAGAGATTACAACAACCGGACAACCGGAACGCCAGGATGTCAAAAATATCTTCGGTGAAGTGGTGGATGAACGTTTCATGCTGGGCATCTCCCGCAGCAGTGAGGTTACCTATGAAAAGGCCTCCATCCCCGAAGCCTTTGTCGCCGGGGTCAACCAGACCTGGACCTTCATCTACCTCACCATCATGGGGGTCGTCAAAATCATCGAGCGGGTGGTGCCTGCCTCCGAACTGGGCGGCCCCATCCTCATTGCCCAGATGGCCGGACAACAGATGGAGGCCGGCTGGATCAACCTGGCCTATTTCATCGGGCTGCTCAGCGTCAATCTGGGCATCCTCAACCTCTTTCCCATCCCGGTGCTGGACGGCGGCCATCTTGTCCTGTACACCCTTGAGGCTATCCGGCGCAAACCCCTTGAACAGCGGACCCAGGAAAAACTGCAGCAGGTCGGCATACTGCTGCTGGGCAGCCTGATGATCTTTGTCTTCTACAACGACATTGTCCGCATTTTCACCAAAGGGTGAGCGACCTTTATGACAAGTGACGATTGAGAATTACCCATGGCCCCCGTGACCAAAGACCCGGCCCAAGAGCCGCCTCTTATTCTGGCAGTGGAGAATTCCGGCATGTGCGGCAGTATCGCCCTGGTGAGCGGTTCCCACTGCATTGCCGAACAGAGCTTATTGTCCAAACTGACCCATTCCAAACGGCTGCTCGTTACCCTGGATCGGATCATGGCCGAATGCCAGGTTACCTGGGAGGCCATCGACGCCATTGCCATCAGCCTGGGACCGGGCAGTTTCACCGGCCTGCGTATCGGCCTCAGCACGGTGAAAGGCCTGGCCCTGGCCACCTCCATCCCGCTGATCGGTGTACCCACCCTTGACGGCCTGGCCAGTCAGTTCAGCTATGCAGCCATGCCGGTCTGCCCGATTCTTGATGCCAGGAAAAACGAGGTCTACACCGCCCTTTACCAAACCGATGAGAACGGCTCCATGCAACGCCTGAGCGATTATCTCGTCATCCCCGCCGCAGAGCTTGCCGCACAGATCACCGAACCCACCGTCTTTGCCGGAGACGGTATCTCGGTTTACGGTGATCTGCTGCGGGAAAAACTGGGGGATCACGCCATTTTCGCCCCGGAACAGCTTTACTTTGCCAAGGCCTCCAGTATCGGCTTTCTTGCCCTGTCCCGCTGGCACAAGCAGGAATTTCTCGATCCTGCCGGCTGCACCCCGCTCTATGTCCGCGCCTCTGACGCGGAACTCAATCTCCTTCGCAAAACCGCCCTGTCCTGATATCCGCACAACGCCCAACAGCATGAAAATGCTTTTCCCAAAACTTCTTCCGCAAACTGTAAAAAATTGTAAAGTTCGCGTCCCATTGTTCCGAACAGATATTTAATTCGGCTGTTTTCCACCATGCCAGTTTTTATCCTGCCGGATATGAGTTGCGTTTCATGCCAGGCGTTACCAAATGTGCCGACATATTGCCCGCGCAATGAAATTATAATCGTTGATGGAGAGAAAAAATGTCTGTTCATACCCCAAATTCCGCCGGTTTTTCCGCGACAAATCTCTATAAAATGAACCTGGCGTCCAATAAAGATCTGGCCCAGGACATGAACCAGCCCCAGGAAAAAACAGCAGAAAATGGGGACTATCAGGTGCGGATCTCCGAGGAGGCACAGCAGCTTGCCCAGCAGGCAAAAATCAGAACCGGCTATGATAGGACGCCGCCCACGGCCCGGGCAACAGACCCCGCCCTCAATCGTTCCCGTTTTGAGATCACTACGCAGAATATGGCCGCAACGGCGCAACTGGCCGCACAAAACAGTGCCGCAGCCAGAAACGGCATAGAAGTGGTTGCCTGAAAAACGGCTAGAAAAGTTTTCCGTCCCGGCTGTGTTTGACAATCAGGCCGCGGAACATTTCCACCAGACCCCTGCCCAGCAGGTAAATCGATTCAACGGTAAGATTATCCGTAGCTGTCCGGTCAAAGAGGATATTCAATTTTGAGGCGAAATGATCCTCCGGGGCCCAGTAATTGATCAACATGGGCAGGCCGGGCAGAGGAAAGATAACAAGGGATTGATCCGCATTGGTCACCCCGGCTGCCGGATTTGCCCCGAAAAGATGGAGAATCTCGAAAATCAGTTCCGCATGGGCATCGGCCAGTTGCCCCATTGCCTCCTCGCACCGGCGGGAAAAGAACCTGTTCCAGTCCGCCGCACCCGACAGCTCACCGAAAGCAACCCATTCACCCGACAATTTTCTGCCTTTGCCGTGGATAATGTAGTTCAGCAGCGGGATCAGCACCCAAGGGTTATTATGGCATTCCGACCACATATCCCCAACAGAGTCGATCCAGAAATCCTTGCCCAGACAGTTGATTCCCAGCCTGCCATCGCGTAATTGCACCCCAAGTCGTGCCGCGGCTGCCGGGAAATCGATCTGGCCTGCCTCCTGCTTGAGACGGGCGAGCACCTGCTGCTGTTCATCCTCCCGGGAGCTTCTTCCGGCCACAATCCCACCTCCCAGAGCCTGCAGCGTTTCCCTGTCAATATAGGGGCAGTCAGCCAGTTGCTTCTGTCCCTGGATAACCGCCACGGCAAAGGCCATACAGGACGGCAACCGGCATTCCCGACAATTTGACTTTTTCAGCAGTTTGTAGAGTTCAAGCGGATTTTTAATCTGCGTCATATTGCGCCCCCATTTCTATCAAGTAACCTCTCCTGTCCGGCGTCATCACCGCACACCACATCTATTAAGAGATCGCGATTTTCTCTCTCAGCATTTTTGCTGTTTTCTGGTATATTCCGCTGGTTCAGAAATTGATCCGGCCTGAGCCATTGCAAAACATAAGAGAAAAAATACCTGCCCACAACCGCAAATGAAAAAAATACCTGTTTTTCCACCAGCCGTGATGCTGCTGCTCATGATCTTTCTCAGCCCGGCCGCAGGAGGATTTCCCTCCGTCAGCCTGCGGCAGGCCGATACACAACAATCGGCTTCTGACCTGTCTCCTCTCCTGCTGGCCCAGAATGTAGCTAATGATTACAGCGAGGCGATCATCTGGTATCGTCAGCTCGCCGAGCAGGGCCAAGCCGACGGCCAGTATTATCTCGGCCTCATGTATGCCATGGGCAAAGGTCTGCCCAGAGATTACAAGAAGGCGGCAATGTGGTACCGCA
>JAHIVT010000171.1 GCA_018816555.1 Pseudomonadota bacterium | reverse complement strand
GAATTAAAGGCAGCGATGATTGCGAAGGCTACGAAAGCTCCTAAACCACAGCTGTATATTAAAGATTTCTATGAGTGCGATCCTGATGCTAAACCGCGTGCCATCAAAAACATTGCCAACGATCTGGTAAAAGAAGGCAAGCTGATGTTCTGGTCAAGCGGCAGCACGACCATGTATGCCCTTCCTTCCAGAATCAAGAACGAGGAAACGAGAGACGCAGCTGAAGCAGAAAAAGAATAAGCAGTTTTTGATTTCTGTTCCACATAAAAAAAGCCTGCTCAATGAGCAGGCTTTTTTTATGGGTTTGATGCATTGCTGTTTCAGGCAGGAGCAACAAGTTCCTCCGCCCTTTTCATGAAATCCTCGGCATGTTTTCTATGTTTGTATTTCTCATGGATTGCCGCTGCTGTCTGTAGGCAATCCGCCGCTTTCTCCCGTTTGCCGGCATCAAGATAAACCTGCGCAAGGGTTTCCAGCGTATCAACGGTACCCTGCGGGTTCCTCATGGCATTGTACTGGTCAATGATATCGAGATACATGCTGATTGCTTTCTCATATTTGCCGCAGTCTGCATGGAGTTTTGCCTTTTTTTTGTCGATGGAGAAAACACTGATGCTGTCGCCCTGATCCTGGCAGATTGAAATGACTCGGTCATAGAGCTGCATGGCTTTATCTAATTCGCGGCGTTCAGCACAGATATCACCCAGTTTATCCGTGGCATTGGCAATGCCGTTGATGTCCTTTTCCTGTTCAAAGCCGATCAGGGCGTTATGAAACATGTTGGCCGCCTGGGCTGTTTCCTTATTTTTCAAAAACTCGAGGCCCTCCTCATAGTCAAGGCGTGCCTGACTTTTATCATCCTGTTTCTGGTCTTGATTGTGTAGTCGTAAATCCTTCATGTTTATCTCCAAAATAAGCTCTCTGTCGTAATTAAGCAGCGGCAGGGTCAGTCATCAGTGACAGGGCTTCCCGCGCCAGATCGCCGACCGTGGTCTGAACGGGCAGGCCCTTTTCATAAATAGTAACTTGCGCCGGATCATCAACCTGTTTTTCTATCTCTCCTTTCTGCTCCAAGGCCTTGATGCGACCCAACAGACGGATTGCATGTGCTCTGGTGATCGGTTCAGGACTGTTCACATAAGGAAAGACACTGTAGATGGGGGTGGCACGCACAACCTCCGGGCTTTTTTCGGCAATGGTGCCCATGGCCCAGAGGACCTGTACCCTGCTCGATGGGACATCGCGGTACATGAGCAAATGGCGGGCAAAACCGCCGAAAATATCAGGCCTTGCGGCAATAATGGAGCCGATTGACTCAAGTAAGCCCCAGTGGGTGGCGGCTGAATCCGAGCAGGCTTCATACATCCTGTGCAGCAGATCGCTGACCATCCCGGGTTGCCGGGTCGCCAGCCTGGCGGAGACCTGGCCCATCACATGGGCGCACAACCACCGTTTCTCTTCATCAGGATTATAGAGCACTCGCTGCATGAAGCGTATGGTTTTGGCGTCATCAAAACAGAAATCGACCAGGGCATCAATGTCACCGTCAAAAACCAGTTGCTGTATTTCCGCCTTGTTCGCTTTTTTCTTCTTTCGTTTGGGGTCCCTGGCCGGTTCCATTGGCGGAATAACGAATTTTGTAGCCGGTTTGAGAAGCTGTTCATCGGTCTTTTGCCGGTGATCCTTCAGTTTTTTGGAAAGTTCGGCAAAGTCCCGGGTGAGGCGAACAAAATAGAGAACACCCTTTATCTTGCGGCCATCAACGTTTTTTAATTCATAAATCTGGTGGGTCTGCTCATCGTAATTTTCGACGAGGCTGGTGAGATAATCCTCATCCGCCGTCAGTTCCCAGGCAAAATCCCAGTTGTCGTCACAGGCATAAACCAGGCATTCCACCATGGCGGAACCAACATTAAAGCCGGTGGGGTCGGAGGTGTAGACTGCACCGCATTGGCAGGTGCCGACTTTGAACTCGTTCATTTTCCGCTGTACAGGTTCCCGGGGCTCATCGACATCCTGACCGCAGAACGGGCACCAGGGCCTGACTTTAATTAAAGCTTTGTTAGCCATGACTACACTTCTTCATTAACAGCTTTGATGAAATTCGGATCCACCGAATATCCGAGTCTGGTGGCCTCGGCAATGGAGTTCCTGGCCGCCTGAAAATCCTTGGTGTAGTAATAGGCGACCGCAAGATTGTTGTGGGCCATGGGAAAGTTCGGCTCAAGCTCAACCGATTTTTGGGCGGCTGTCAGTGCTGCAGCAAAGTTGCCTTCCATGATCTGGGCCGAGGCAAGATTAACCCAGGCAAAGGCAAGTTTCGGATCGTGGTGGGTGGCCTTGGTGTAAGCGTCGATGGCCTTCCCCTGTTCTCCTCTCTGCTGCATGATAAGGCCTATATTGGTATGTGCCTGGGCAGGGTTAGGCGCATGGAGCAGGGCCATTTTATTGGCCTGCAGTGCCTCGTCGAGTTTGCCGAGCTCGAAGTAGACACCGCCGAGGTTGATGTAGGCTTCAGCCGACTGTTCATCGATTTCCAGGCACCTTTTCAGTTCCCTGATGGCATCATTGTGGCGACCGGCTTTGCGGTAAACCAGGGCCAGATGATGGTGGGCCATAATGGAATCGGGATGTTCTGTGCATTTCTGCTCCATCTCCGCTATCACATTGGAGAGGTCTTCATTCATTTGCTTGTCGGACATGGGTAATCCTTATGGTCATAATTTTTTGGTCGAAACCGCACTAAGGGAACAACATCCGAAAGGACGGGTAAGCATTGATCCGGAGCGATTGCGCGCCAGGGAGTGTCGCCTGTATTGTGAATTTCACGTTTGATGAATTTAACCATGAATGTAAAGAATTTCAAGTGAATGAGCAAATTAGGGAAAAGATTTGTACCAATTTTATTGCGGCCTTGACTTTGTGTTTTTTCAGTGGCATGAAACGAGAGCGAACATCGTGTAAAAAATGAATATTGCCATGGAAATACGGAGCCGAGTAAGTGAACAATGAAAATGGGCATCCCCGCGGACTTGTAGTTGCCGGTCTCGGAGGAGGATCAGGCAAAAGTGTGGTGTCGGTGGGGCTTGTGGCCCTGCTTCGTAGGATGGGGCATAAGGTTGTCCCTTTTAAAAAGGGGCCGGACTATATTGATGCCGGCTGGCTCAGCCTTGCCGCCGGGCAGCCCTGTTTCAATCTTGATCCGTATCTGATGGACGAGGATGCCATGCTCGCCTCCTTTGCCGAACATGTCGCTGATAATGATTTTGTTATTGTCGAAGGCAACCGCGGTCTCTATGACGGGGTTGACGCAAGCGGCACCTACAGCACGGCGGAATTGGCCTGCTGTCTCGGTCTGCCCGTGCTGCTTGTGGTGGACTGCACCAAGACCACCCGTACGGTGGCAGCCCTGGTGCTCGGCTGCAAGCTGCTTGATCCCAACGTTAACATCGCCGGGGTCGTGCTCAATCGCATCGGCAGTTCCCGCCATGAAAAGATCGTTCGGGAAGCAGTGGAAAAATATACGGGCATTCCGGTGGTGGGCGCCATCCACCGCATGAAAAGGGACATCTTCCCCATGCGTCATCTGGGGGTCACCCCCTTCCAGGAGTATGACGGATCCGATGAGGCGCTGCAGCTGCTGGCGGACACAATCGACAAAAGCGTCAGTCTGGCGGATGTGGAGGCATTGATGGCCACGCCGGTCATGTCGCCCCGGCAGCAAAACAGCGGCAGCTCCGGCGGCAAGGCGGTGCGTATCGGCGTCATCCGTGACGCCGCCTTTCAGTTTTATTACCCGGAGAATTTGCTGGCACTCGAACGGTGCGGGGCGGAGCTTGTTGCCATCAATTCCATGGTGGAGGAGGAACTGCCGGATATAGACGCCCTGTACATCGGCGGAGGATTTCCCGAAACAAGTGCGCGGCTGCTGGCCGACAATGTATCATTCAGGCAGTCGATCAAGCAGCGGGCCCAGCAAGGCCTGCCCATTTACGCGGAATGCGGTGGGCTCATCTATCTGGGCGAGAAAATAACCCTGGACGGGGAGGATTATCCCCTGGTGGGGCTTTTCCCTGTGCATTTCACCCTGGAGAAGAAGCCACAGGCCCATGGATATTCGGTGCTTGAGGCGCGGCCTGGTAACCCCTTTTATGAGCCGGGGGTGCAGATCAAGGGCCATGAGTTCCGCTACAGTAAGGTGGCTGCCTGGACAGGCCATTCGGATGCCCTTGGTTTTGATATGATGCGGGGCGTGGGGTTCAGCGATGGCCGTGACGGGCTTATCCATACAAACGTCTTGGCACTCTATACCCATGTGCACGCGGTGGGCACCCCGCAGTGGGCACCGGCCCTGGCCGCAAAGGCCCGGGAGTTTGCCGGGAGCAGGTAGCGTAGCGCTTAAAGCTGATAAGAGAGGAAATGGGAGGATGTCTTCCCGCTGGACCTGACGCAGTGTTCCACCAAAAGGATTGATTATGTTGAAACAAATTATTTTCCGGCTCTATGAGAAGCGTGTTTATCTCTGGCTCATTTGCCTGGTGACGGTTATTATTTTTGGGGCCACGGTCTATTTCTACAGTGATTGGCTGAATGAGCCGGGCCATGAAAATGCCATTATCCTGCTTCTCTCATTATGGACATTTTCCGTTTTGACTTTTTATGTCAATGCGGTGGCGGTGACTATGCACAGTCCAAAGGTGGCGAGATACGGCACCTCCGGCAAAGTCTTTCTCATCGTCTTTTTTTCTCTGCTCACCCTGTTCTGCTGTTCAGTGGGCATCTCTATCATGTTTGCTTTATGATGGTGAGAAAAAGCCTGCTTTTCTTCGCTGGGATGACCAAGGCGATCCGTCTCCGCCCACATAGCTCCGGCGCAGGTCATGCTCCATCTCGGTAGCTTTCCGTTAAAAAAAAAGCGCTCTCCAGGGAGAAGAGCGTATCGCTCAGCCTGACCCGTCCCTCCCTGGTTGTCGGCAGTCACTGCAGTTGTCTGGCAGGGGAGAAATTTTCCCCTGGATTTACTGCAGAGAATCTTGCGGGGTTTTCTCATGCAGGGCCTTCAGGAGTTCAGGAAATGATTTACTGCTTAAAAAGCTGTTGAACTGACTCCTGTAGTTGGCCACCAGGCTCACCCCTTCAATAACCACATCATAAATTTTCCAGTCATCACCCTGCTGCTTGAGGCGGTATTCGATGTCGAACTCCGGGTACCTCTTGCTGCTCACCTGGGTATAGACCGCTGCCACGTTGCCTTTGGTCAGTTCCTTGTCGTAGACGACCTTTTCGTCGGAATAGGCCTCAAGTCGCATGATATAAAAATTGTAGAGCCGCCAGTAAAAGAGTTGGGTGAACTCATCCTGCTTTTCATCGGAAATATCTTTCCAGTATTTGCCAAGAGCCCGTTTTGACATCTCCCTGGCGTCAAAATGGCTGTCGATGATTTTTTTGATTTCCTCCCTTCTCTTGGCTAAGTTCTCAGGGGGGCCGCCAACCGGATACGTGTGTAAGGTATGGAAGACATTTTCAACCACTTCCTTCATGATATCCATGGGCGAACGGGCAACGCCCTGTGCCACTTCTGCCACAAATACTGCCACAATGATGCAGGCTATTATGCAAGAGAATCTGCTGATTTTATTTTTCATTATGATATATCCTCCTCCAGGGGATCTGTAATGTATGAATATCATCCCTGTATATCATTATAAAACGAATTTTTTCGAGCTTTTTTTCAATGCAGGCCTCCGCAGAGATAATGGCGCAATGAGAGCTGGACAAGCTGGATGCCGATACAGACGCAATTCGCCGGCCAAATCAGGCAGGCAGCCGGGAAAGGCGATACCTTCCCTGATGGTTTTCATTGCCGACTGCCAAGATCTGTTCTCGGCCGCCGGAGAGGGAAGCCGGTAAATCACGGAAGAGCCGTCAATGGGTGGATCTTGTTCCCAGTACCTTGCCGGTGATCATCTGCTTTGTCGCCTCGTCCGGCGTCGGTTCGACCCAGTGAATAAACTCCTCCTTCACCCGGCTGTAAGCGCCGTTGTCCGCTTTGCATTGATCACAGATCGATTCTGCCTGGTCGCGGTAAATGATGACCTTGCTTGCCGGGTCGCCGTTTTTGTCCACTGCCGCCATCTTGCGGCAGCCGCACTCGAGCCTGATAACCGCCACGCCGATGCCGTCGGGGCTGCCCTCAATGATGCCGGCGATCATTGCCTCTTCGGATTTCTGGGCGGAAAGTTTCGGTGAAACTTTTTGTTGTTTGCCTTGTTTTTTCTCTTTCATGGGTACTCCGTTGATGGGAAAAGGGGTGCCTAGCTAACTAAGCATAAATTAAACGATTTCAGTCTATTTAAAATATTGGGACAGTAAGGTCAATCGCTTAAAAATTGTGTTGACAAATACAGGGCTATGATTTATTGGAATTACAAATTTAATGTAGATTTCTTGACTTCAGAGGGAAAAATTAAGTTGGTTAGCGTTGGGTTTGAGTTATTTCGCCCAAAAGAATTTTCTTCATGTAAAGAGGAGGTAATATTATGTGGGAAGTTGTTGTAGATAAAGATAAATGTGTTGGCGATGAAGAGTGTGTGAACGCTTGTCCTGCTCAGGTATACGAGCTGGTTGATGGTAAAGCAGAAGCGGTTAACGCTGACGAATGTCTTGGCTGCGAGACCTGCGTTGAGGTATGTCCTGAAGGCGCCATCACCGTAACAGAGGTATAATGTAAGTATTACAGAATATCCTTCCGGTTGATTAGGCCTGTCTTCTTGCCCAAGAAGGTAGGCCTATCTTTTTTTGTGCCTTTGCCCGTAAAAACGGGTTATAACAAAGTCCACAGACGTGCTCACTCAATTCAAACCCTCCGTATCCCGTAAAACTCTTTTGTTTGTCGGCGCTTTCTTCTGGTCGACGGTTGGTTTTTTTTTGCTCATCCGCGGCGGAAAATTTCTTGCCGAAGGAGACCACTACGTGATGCTTGGAGTGGCGCTGGTCGTGGGAACGGTTAAGGGACTTCTGGTGTTTGAAAAGAGCGCCAGAAAAAATATCAGCCGGATTCTTCTCCGCGGCGACAATTCTTGCCTTGGCGGTGTTTATTCTTTTAAGGCCTGGGGAGTGATACTGGCCATGATTTTTTTAGGCAGATTTCTGCGTACCTCCCACATTGCCCATCATATCTACGGTTTTGTCATAACAGCCGTTGGATGGGGGCTGCTGGTGGCCAGCCGGGTCATCTGGCAGGCGTGGTTCCGCAAGACATGAATTCCCATTGGGTGGAGATTGACCTGGACGCCCTGCGGCATAACTGCCGGGTTCTGCAGCATCTGCTCGGCACCGGGACAAAGATGCTGGCCGTAGTGAAATCGGATGCCTATGGCCATGGTATGATTGCCGTGGCCCGCGCTCTGCACCAGCAGGGCGTGGGAGCCTTCGGCGTAGCTGAGGTGCATGAAGGGGTGCTGCTGCGCCAGGCCGGCATCAGTGGCGATATCGTTGTCTTTCTCGGGACAGGCTGGGAGTCCCTGCCGGATGTGGCGCACCACGGTTTGCAGCCGGTGGTCTTTGACCGGGAGCAGGTGGCGGAAATCTCCCGTTTTGCCTGTGCAGCCGGCATTCGCCTCGGAGTTCATCTCAAGGTTGATACCGGCATGGGCCGGCTGGGTATCCTGCCGGCAGAGGTTGCCGATTTCGTTTCTTTTCTGCAGGAACAAAAGGGCGTTTATCTGGCCGGGGTGATGAGTCATTTCCCCCAGGCCGATATTCCTGACAGCGAGCCCAGCCGGGAGCAGAACAGGTTATTTGCCGAGGTGCTCAAGCGGGCCGGTTCGGCTGAGGGGAGCGGAACTGTCGCCCATATTGCCAATTCAGCCGCCATGTTCCGTTATCCGGATATGCACTGGGATATGGTGCGGCCCGGCATTTCCCTTTATGGCTGTTACGCCGGGGATGGTGCGTGGGCCGGCAAAGATGTGCTGCAGCCGGTGATGTCCTTTAAGAGCCGGATCATCCAGGTGAAAGATGTGCCGGCCGGTTCCGGGGTCAGTTACGGCTATACCTATGTGACCAGTCGGCCGAGCAGGCTGGCGGTCCTGCCGGTGGGTTACAATGACGGCTATCTGCGGACACTGTCCAATCGGGCGGAGGTGCTGGTCAGGGGCCAGCGGGCTTCCCAGCGTGGCAGGATATGCATGAACGTCACCATGATCGATGTGACGGATATCCCCGGTGTCTGTGCCGGCGATGAAGTGACTTTAATGGGAACGCAGCAGGGAAGGCGGATCAGCGCCGAAGAGGTGGCAGGCTGGATGGGCACCATCAATTATGAGGTCCTCTGTCTTTTCGGCAATAACAACAGCCGGGTCTATGTGGCGGAAAAAAAATAACTGCCCGCCCAGGCGGATAGTCTGTAGGTGCTCAGGTGGATAGAAGGAATAATCATGCACGGCAGTCTAACAGACTACAGACTAAACAACCTAAGCCGTTGTAAAAAATAACATGGCCAGAGAAATACGAGAAACGGCATAAAGAGCCGTAACGAAATTGAAAAAATGGCCATGTTATTTCGTAACGGCTCCTAAATAGCGATTATGATAAAATCACGTATTAAAAACTTTCTTGATGAGTGCTTCCAGGCAGGAATGGAACAGGGCCTGTGGTCTGATGCTGCCCGCAACAGCTATGCGGTAGAGGATCCGAAATTTGAGGGGCAGGGGGATTTTGCCACCAATGCGGCCATGGTCATTGCCGGCTGCGAAAAAAAGGCCACGGGCAAAAAAATCAATCCCCGCCAGATTGCCGAGCAGCTGGCGGATTTGCTGGGCAAAGAAAACATCCTGTTCAGCAAAGTCGAGGTGGCCGGTCCCGGGTTTGTCAACTTTTTCATCAAAGAATCGGTCTGGCAGTCCGTCATCCCCGAGGTTCTGGCCCACGGGGAAACCTACGGCAGGGCAGCCGAGAAAAACGGCCAGCGGGTGCTGGTGGAATTTGTCAGCGCCAACCCCACCGGACCTTTAAGTGTGGGCCATGGCCGCCAGGCGGCCCTTGGCGACGCCATTGCCCGGCTGCTTGCGGCCAGCGGTTATGAGGTGGACCGGGAATATTATTATAACGACGCCGGCCGTCAGATGCGGGTGCTGGGCGAATCCACCAGGGCGCGCTATCTGGAGCTTCTCGGTCTGCCCCACGAGTTTCCGGAAGACGGCTATCAGGGTCAGTATATTCTTGACATTGCCCGGGGACTTGTGGACAAATATGGTGATTCCTTAAAAGATGTTGCTGATGTCACCCCTTTCAAGGAGGCGGCGGAACGGGCGATCTTTGTGGACATCAATCAGACACTCACGCGGTTCGACGTAGCCTTTGACAGCTACTATAATGAACACAGCCTGTATGAGAACGGTCTGGTTGATGATGTGGTTTCCGCCCTGCGGGACAAGGGATTGATTTATGAACAGGATGGCGCCGTCTGGTTCAAGACCACAGAGTTCGGCCATGATAAGGACCGGGTTATCATCAAAAGCAGCGGGGAGCCCACCTACAGGCTGCCTGACATCGCCTATCACCGGGAAAAATTTCGGCGCGGCTATGACTGGCTGGTGGATATCTTCGGCTCAGATCATATTGCCACTGTGCCGGATGTGCTGGCCGGTGTCCGCGCCCTGGGCTATGATGATTCCAAGGTGACGGTCATTCTGCACCAGTTTGTCACCCTGATGCGGGACGGCCAGCAGGTGAAAATGTCCACCCGCAAGGCCAACTTCGTCACCGTTGATGAATTGCTTGATGAGGTGGGGACCGATGCGACCCGCTTCTTTTTCCTCATGCGCAAGGCGGACAGCCAGCTTGAGTTTGATCTGGACCTGGCCAAGAAACAGAGCCAGGAAAACCCGGTCTATTATGTGCAGTATGGTCATGCCCGGCTGGTCAGTATCGACCGGCAGGCCATGGAGAAGGGCGTGGCAAGAGGCGAGTTGGGCACCGCGTCCCTTAGCCTGCTGACCACGCCGGAAGAACAGAAAATTTTAAAGGCAATGGCCGCCTACCCCGGCCTGGTGCTTGACTCGGCAAAAGAATTGGCCCCCCATAAGATCGTCTATTATCTGCAGGAGCTTGCCGGGCTTTTTCACAGCTATTATAACAAGCACAAGATCATTTCCGACGATGCGGAGCTTTCCCGGGCCCGTCTCTGGTTCTGTGCAGGGCTGCGGATTGTTTTTCATAACGGCTTGACCCTGCTGGGTATGAGTGCCCCTGAGCATATGTAAGGCATGGCGGTAAAAAGACAGAAAAAAAGATTGTTTACCTTCCGCATTGAACTGGGCATCGTCGGCATGCTGGGTGTGGGGGTGGTCTGCTTCTGCATTTTCTTGTGGATGTTTCTGCTGGGGGTGTGGAGCGGGCAGACCGTGCTGCTGCCTTCCAAGCCGGGCAAGGGACCGGACATGCTGACCAGAATGGCCTCGGAACTTTGGCAGCAGGGCAAAGCCACGGTGCAGGAGGGATTGGTTTCCCCGCCGGACGAGCAGGTTGATGAGGCAGGGCCGGACAAGGATGCGCCCGTGACGACCGGGGTAAGCCCGGAGGGACAGACTGAGCCGTCATTCTTTTCATTGCAGGTTGGTTCGTTTCGCGATAAAAAAAAGGCGCAGCGTGAAGTCCTGGGCTGGCAGGCAAAGGGGCAGGATGCCTTTTTTCTGCCTCCCGAGGAGGGCGCCGATGCCTTCCGGGTCTTTGTCGGCAGGTTCGAGAAGCTGGCGGAAGCCAATGAGGTCGCTGCAAGCCTTGAGAATGAAGAAGATGTACGGGCCTATGTAACCCTGCTGCCGGCCTCCAAACTTTCTGCGGTCCCGGCAGAACAATAAAGCATTTCCGGTTGTCTGATTCATTTGTTAACGATTTGTTGCCTGTGGCATGATGCCGCGATCAGGCGGCAGATGAAAGAGAAAGGATACACAGTATATGATCCGTAATGCCCGCATGGAGGATGTGAAGGCGATTTATAATCTGCTGCAGCATTTTTCCAACAAAGGTCTGCTCCTGGCGAGGTCGTTGAGCTCTCTTTATGACCAGCTGCGTGATTTTCATGTTTTTGTGGAGTCCCGGGGTGCGGTTGATCGGATTGTCGGCGCCGGCGCCCTGCATATGTGTTGGGAGGATCTGGCGGAAATACGTTCACTGGCGGTTGACGAAAATTTTCAGCGGCAGGGTATCGGTTCCCAGCTTGTTTCCGCCTGTCTGGCCGAAGCGGAGACCTTCGGCATCCAGCGGGTGTTCACGTTGACCTATCAGCCGGGTTTTTTTGCAAGCCTCGGCTTTACATCTATCGATAAAAAAGAACTGCCCCATAAGGTTTGGAGCGACTGCATTAATTGCCCCAAATTTCCGGACTGCAATGAAGAAGCAATGATCTGGCAGAAGCAGGGATAAGGAGTTTTCATGATTGGACAGGTTCTGACAAAGTTTTTTGGCAGCAGAAACGATCGGGTGTTGAAGAAGATTCAACCTGTGGTGGATCGGATAAACAAACTCGAGCCGGAGATGCAGAAGTTGGATGATGCCGCCCTGGCAGCCAAAACCATCGAGTTCAGAAGCAGGCTGGAAAAGGGTGAAACCCTTGATGATCTGCTGGTCGAAGCCTTTGCCGTGGCCCGGGAGGGGGCGGTGCGGGTTCTGGGGTTGCGGCCCTATGACGTGCAGCTTATCGGCGGTATTATCCTGCATCAGGGCAAAATCGCCGAGATGAAGACAGGTGAGGGCAAGACCCTGGTGGCCACCCTGCCTGTCTATCTGAATGCCCTGGCGGGTAAGGGAGTGCACGTTATCACGGTCAATGATTATCTGGCCCGACGTGACAGTGAATGGATGGGCGGTATCTACAATTTTCTCGGCCTTTCCACCGGCACCATCCTGCACAACCTGGATGATGAAGAGCGCCGAGCCGCCTACGCCGCGGATGTCACTTACGGCACCAACAATGAGTTCGGTTTTGACTACCTGCGTGACAACATGAAATTCAGGCTGGAGGATTACTGCCAGCGCAAGCATTTTTTCTCCATTGTTGACGAGGTGGACAGTATTCTCATCGACGAGGCCCGAACGCCGCTGATCATCTCCGGTCCGTCCGAGATGTCGACGGAACTTTACCATCACGTGAACAAGATTATTCCCAACTTCAAGAAGGATGTGCATTACGAGCTTGATGAGAAGGCCAGGTCCCTGGCCACCACCGAGGAAGGTGTTGCCCTGGGCGAAAAACTTCTGAACGTGGAAAATCTCTATGACCCGAAAAATATTGAACTGCTGCATCACCTCAACCAGGGCCTGAAGGCCCATCATCTGTTCACCAGGGATATTGATTACCTGGTGCAGGATGGCGAGGTGATCATTGTCGATGAGTTTACCGGCCGTACCATGCCGGGCCGGCGTTACAGCGACGGGCTGCATCAGGCCCTTGAGGCCAAGGAGGGGGTCAAGATCGAGCGGGAAAACCAGACCCTTGCCTCCATCACCTTCCAGAACTATTTCCGTATGTATGAGAAGCTGGCCGGCATGACCGGCACGGCGGACACCGAGGCGGCGGAGTTCAAGAAGATCTACGGGCTCGAGGTGACGGTCATTCCCACCCACCAGGATATGATCAGGATTGATTATGCCGATGTCATCTACAAAAACGCCAAGGCCAAATTCCGGGCGGTGGCCAAGGAAATCAATGAGCTGCATACCAAGGGCCAGCCCGTGCTGGTGGGTACGGTCAATATTGAAATTTCCGAGATGCTATCCGCCATGCTGAAAAAAGAAGGTATTCCTCACTCGGTGCTCAATGCCAAGCATCATGCCCAGGAGGCCGAGATTATTGCCGAAGCGGGCCATAAGGGCAGGGTTACCATTGCCACCAACATGGCCGGACGCGGCACGGACATCAAGCTGGCGGAAGGCGTGGCTGACCTTGGCGGCCTGCATATTCTCGGCACCGGCCGGCATGAGTCCCGCCGTATCGACAACCAGCTCAGGGGGCGTTCCGGACGGCAGGGCGACCCCGGCTCCTCCCGTTTCTATCTTTCCCTGGAGGATGACCTGCTGCGTATCTTCGGTTCCGACCGCATTGCCGGCATCATGGACAAGCTGGGCATGGAAGAGGATGAGCCCATTGAGCACAATATGATCTCCAAGGCCATTGAAAACGCCCAGCGCAAGGTGGAAGGCCATAACTTCGATATCAGAAAGCATCTGCTGGAATATGACGATGTCATGAACATGCAGCGCGGGGTTATCTATAAGCAGCGGCGTGAGGTGCTTGGTAGCGACAGTGTGAAAAACATCATTGACGATATGCTGGTTGATCTGTGCGGCGACGTCACCCGGGAGCTCTGCGACGAGAAGTTCACCTCGGAAGAGTGGGAATGGGATCTGATCCATGAGCGGGTGCTGGCCTCCATCGGCGTGATGATGCACTGGGAAGAGAGCGAGCGCCAGGGCCTGAAGCCCGCCGCCTTTGAAGAGAAGCTGCTGCAGATCGCCAGGGCCGCCTATGCCGCCAAGGAGCAGGAGGTGGGCGAACCGAATATGCGCCATCTGGAGCGCGTCATTCTCCTGCAGATTGTCGACACCTTCTGGAAGGATCATCTGCTGAGCATGGACCATCTGAAAGAGGGGATCGGCCTGCGCGGCTATGGTCAGAAAAATCCCCTGGATGAATATAAGAAGGAAGGATACAAGATGTTTACCGAGCTGATGCAGAGGGTGAAGGAGAAAGCGGTCTCCACCCTGCTCCGCGTCCAGCTGGCCAGGCCCGAAGAGGTGGAGGAAATGGAAGCGGAGCGCCGCCGCAAGCATCAGGAGATGGAAATGAAGCGCAGCGACGAGCAGCAGCCGGCGGACAAAAAGAAGCAGCCCCACCGGCAGGCCCAGAAGGTGGGCCGCAATTCCCCCTGTCCCTGCGGCAGCGGGAAAAAATATAAGAAGTGCTGCGGCGAGACGGAGTAAGCTTGACTCTCTCGTAAAAACTGAGAGTTTACCATGGAGAGCACAGAGCCCACAGAGCTAACGGGCTGTATAAAAAAACGTTCTCTGTGGTGAAAATACACAGTGACGTCAATCAGGCAGGGAAGACGATGGAAGAAAAATTACAGGTTGCAGGGTTTCAGGCAGGGGCGGTCAAGGCTGGAATCCGGGGCAAGGACAGACTGGATGTGGCCCTGATCTATTCAGAGGTTCCGGCTGCGGCGGCCGGGGTTTTCACCACCAGTAAAGTGAAGGCGGCGCCGGTCCTGCTGGACATGGAATATCTGCAGGGCGGCAAGGCCCAGGCCATCATCGTCAACAGCGGCATTGCCAATGCCTGTACCGGCAAGCCGGGAATGGAACTGGCCCTGGGCACCTCCCGCCTGGTGGCCGGACAACTCGGCATAGCCGATGAGCTGGTGCTGGTCTCTTCCACCGGCGTCATCGGCCAGCAGCTCGATCTGAGTATTTTCAGCAACTGCATGAAGCCGCTGGCCGCATCTTTACGAAAAGATGGCTTCAGCGATGTGGCCCGGGCCATGATGACCACCGACACGGTGCCCAAGACCGCCCGGCGGGAAGTGCAACTCTCCGGCAATAAAAAGATTACCCTGCTCGGCCTGGCCAAGGGCTCCGGCATGATTATGCCCAACATGGCCACCATGCTCAGCTTCATCGTCACCGATGCCGCGGTGCATGCCTCTGTGCTGCAAGAGATGCTGGGGCAGAGTGTGGCTAAATCCTTTAACGCCATAACCGTGGACGGCGATACCAGCACCAACGACACCGTGCTGCTGCTGGCCAACGGCAAGGCCGGCAACGCGGAAATCTGCAGCCTTGATTCGGCGGACGGCAGACTTTTCCACCAGTGTCTCGATGATCTCTGCCTGGATCTGGCCCTGCAGATCGTCAAGGACGGTGAAGGAGCCACCAAGCTCATTACCGTCCATGTCAAACGGGCCGCAAGTCGGCAGGAGGCTGATCAGGCCGCCCGCACAGTGGCCAATTCCAGTCTGGTGAAAACCGCCTTCTTTGGCGAGGATGCCAACTGGGGCCGGATCATTGCCGCTCTCGGCCGTTCCGGCATTGACGTTGACCCGGACCGGGTGGATATCTCCTTTGATGAGGTGCTGATGGTCCGCGATGGCCTGGGCCTGGGACCTCAACAGGAGAAGCTGGCCACCAGCGTCTTGAAAAAGAAGGCCTTTTCCGTGGTCATCGACCTCAAAAACGGACAGTCTGAGGCCAAAGTCTATACCTGTGACCTGTCAGTGGAATATATCCGCATCAACGCGGATTACCGCTCCTAGTTCGAGATAACTCCGTTTTCTTTATAGTCACTGAGCCGGCTTTTACCCAGTGAGCTGAACCTCCATGGGCTATTTCCCCCTATGACATCAAAACACATTGAATAAATGTGTTTTGAATTTATTCCTATCTTTAGAGCCTCTTGCAAAATGAACATCTACTCCGATCGGCTAAAAATATCCTGTGCGGTGTCTTCCTGGTGAAATCGTCCTCAACGTAGCACTGCTACGCTTCCGGGCGGTTTCACAACTCATCCTTGCACAGAAAATTTTTCTCTCGATCTCGCTACGACGTTCATTTTGCAAGAGGCTCTTTATCCAAATATTCGCCGGCTAGATTGACATCTACGGTTTCATGGCCAAATCAGGGCATGTTGGCCCGCATATCGTAAACCCAAACCTCTTTCGTATTCTCTTTGCCTTTTTCTCCGCGAGTAAAGAAGAGGACATTGGTTTTCACTCCTTGGGAGTAGAAGATGCCGGTGGGAAGACGCAGGATCGTATGAAGGTTGCACTTGTCCATTAGATCCTGGCGAATCTCCGTGCCCACGCCGCTCTCGAACAGGACATTATCGGGAAGCACCACGGCAGCCCGGCCACCGGGCTTAAGGCCAAGATAGATATGCTGTAAAAACATGAACTGTTTATTAGTCGTCGTGAAAGGGATATCGTTACGTCCCTTTCTGGCACTGCCAGCTTTTGCTCCAAAGGGCGGATTGGCGAGTATCAAATCAGCAGGTTGCAACTCCCGGCAATCCTCGGTTAGGGCGTCACCCAGTATGATATTTGATTTCATTCGATGCAGAAATGTGTTCATCAGACTGACACGGTGCGTTCCTTTTTCAATCTCCATGCCTTGGTAAACAGGTGGGTTGGAATGATATTGAGATTCACTGCGTTTGGTCCGAATAAAGTGATCGGCGGAAATCAGGAAGCCGCAACTCCCCGATGCCGGATCTTGAATCCGCTCTCCCAACTGCGGTTTCATCACCTGAACAATACAATCGACCAACGCACGGGGGGTAAAATACTGACCAGCGCCGGAACGCGCATCTTCAGAATTTTTGGCCAGCAGCCCTTCGTATATCTGCCCAAAACCATCGTCTGATACGGAGTGCCAGTCGATTTTGTTTATTCCGTCGATGACCGCCTTGAGGTTTTCAGAGTGATTAAAGACTGTTGTAGGGAATGCATATATCTCCTGAACCGTTTTCGTTGCAGCCGTACCTCCTAGATGGGTCAACATCTCCTGATAGTGAAACAACAGATTGTCGCCTTTGAAACTGACTAAATCTTCCCAGTGGTATCCATCAGGAATGAGGTCTTCCGTGCCTGTCTCCTCTGGCAATTTTCAGGAACAGAAGATAAGTTAGCTCTGAAATATACTCATGATAACTGATGCCGTCACCACGCAGAATGTTGCAGAGATTCCAGACTTTTTGGACTATATTTTCGTTGTTCATATCCTCAACTCTTCACAGTTATTTGCACGACAGGACACTAATCTGCTTTTTCAACAGGCGGCCATCAGCCGGAATTCCGGAGCCATCATACCAATCCCCCTGATCATTCCTCATACCATAAATTGCCCTCAGATCCCCAAGTTCCTCGTCCAGGCTTCTGCTTCTCGATCCCAGGTTTTTCAGGAGGCTGTCAGGCCATTCTGGCAAGTAGCGGGACACCGTTATCTATTGATCTATTGGGAATTTTCTGAGACATAGGAAACCAAAGGGTCTACATTCCACATATTTCAGTTTGAGCATCTCTCCCTTAACCTCTCCCGACCCTTCCCATCCAGCCCCTTCGCGTCTTCTGCATCGTCATATCTTGGCTCTGCCGGTGGCAATAGTTACAATGGCCCCAGCAGATACCAGTCCGGTACCCCCCAGACATTCCGGCGCAATTCGACGACCTCATTCCCCGGATAGACCACCAACCCTACTTTGGCCGCATCCGGATGTTCCGCCATGAACGTCTCCACGCTTCTGCCGTCTGCCGCGGTTACCCGTTCCGATGATTTGGTCTCGATGGGAAGAATGCCGTGCTCACTCGCCAACAGAAAATCCACCTCCAACCCGGCGGCGGTGCGGTAGAAATACAGCTCCGGCTCCACCGGCTGGAGCTGTTTCCACTTCAAAAGTTCGGCGCAAAGCCAGCTTTCATAAGCAGCGCCGCGACTGATGGAAAGCTCCCCAACAATGGCCCTGTTCAACCCCACGTCCGGGAAGAAGAGTTTCGGACTCTTGACCAGCCGTTTGCTGACGTTTTCATGCCAGGGGGGGAGCAGAATGCACTGAAACGACATGGTCAGCAGTTCCAGATAGCGCTTGATAGTATTGACCGCCACTCCCAGCTCCCGTGACACCTCGCTGATGGAGAACAGGTTGGCGGTGCGGCTGCATAACAACTTCTGCGCCAGGGCAAAGGTATCGATGTTCGCCACCTGCCCCACATCGGCAATATCCCGCTCCAGATAGGTTTTGCGATAGTCCTTGAGCCAGTTCAACCGCTCCGTTTCTCCCGTACGTTGCCACACCGGCGGATAGCCGCCCCATCGTTGATGCTCGTCCCGCACCCCGCGCAGGGTACGCAATTGTTGGAGCGAAACCAGGGGGAGCCGCCCGGCGGCCTGTGGCGAAAGCGCCTGATCCTGCCAAATTCGGGAGAGAAGCGGCGGTTCGCCGCCACCGGTCAGTTCGAAGAGGGAAAACGGGTACATCTGGCAGAGCGCCACTCGCCCGGCCAGGGTCTCGCGGATGTTCTTCATCATCAGCAATTGCGACGATCCGGTCAAAACGAAGCGTTTCCGCTCGTTGGCAGGTTTTTTCCGTTCCCGGTCCACCACCAGCTTCAGCGGGTCGAACAACTGCGGGATTTTCTGCACCTCGTCAAGCACCACCAGCGGTGTCGTGATGCTTTCCAGAATCTGCACGGCCGAGCGTTGAAAACGAAGCCGTTCGTCGGGATCGTCGAAGGAGATGTAGGTAAACGAAAGGTCAAGCAGTTCGGGAAGCTGCATTTCGCAGAGCGTGGTCTTACCGGTCTGGCGCGCGCCGGTCAAGGCCACAACCTGCTCATGGTTTAGGCGGGTGATTATAATGTCGGTTATTGAGCGTTTGATACTCTCCATGCCGTGTTTATATCAACGTCATTGCAAAAATACAAGGCAAATATGCAATGGCGTTGATAAATCACTCGGGATCACTACTCAACTATTCACTTTGTGGAACGATACTGATTGCGGTGCCAGGGGCCAAAAGTGGACGGGCTGTTACGATAGCAAACCAAATTTTTCAGCCAGTTTGCTACATTATTGTCTGCCCTGCCGACAGTAATGCCTTTAATCACCAAACCGGATAAGACCTTTGCAGGCGGACAAAATTTTTTAATATCACGCTCGCTGCTTCCCAGGTCACTACCCTATGGGTACAATAGGGAACAATGGTCTTTCCCGAGAAATCGTAAGAATCCATATCAGGAACCATTTCCGTGAGCTCAGGCCGGGCATTGCCGCTCAGTTCATCCTGCGCTACACGGGTTGTTTCCGTATAATCTACCGGATACGGTTTTACAGTTTGAATCTGGAACAGATCGCTTCCTGTCAGTCCCTGTATTTTCTTGGCAATGACTTCTGCACACAGACAGAGTGCAGACAGAGGGTCTTGAAAAATCAGTTTTACTTTAAACTTGTCCTGCTTGCAGTCATAATGATAGCCATGTCAAATCTCCAATTTTATTTTCAACTCTCCACTTGACCTTACTGACGTAATATCAGCTGTTATATTTCTCTTCGCAGGAGAGAAGGATTTCTTTCTGGGCGACCGCCAGCACCTCTTTGGCCTGTTTGATATCCTCGGCGATCTGCAGGGCGAGTTCCTTGGGGCCGGAAAATTTCTTCTCCGCCCGTAAGAATCTGAGCAGGTTGATTTTGATCGGTTTGCCGTAAATATCCTCGTTGAAGTCAAAAATGTGCGTCTCAGCCGAAAGCTTCTCCTCGCCGAAGGTGGGATTGTAGCCGATGTTGAGTACGCCGCCGTAGCATTTGCCGTTGTATATGACCTGGGTTACATAGACACCGTGTTTTGGGCAGAGGTCCTCTTCGGAGATATGGAGGTTGGCGGTGGGAAAGCCGAGTTCCGCTCCGCCACGCTGTTTGCCTCTTTTTACCTCACCTCTGATCTGATAGAAGCGGCCCAGGAGCTTTTTTACCTCTTGCATTTCGCCGGCACTTACCAGCTCCCTGACTTTGGTGCTGCTGGCAAGAACCCCATCCACATAATAGGGCTCAACAACAGTGACCGGGAAATTTTTCAGCTCCCCCTGCTTTTTCAGAAAATTGATATCGCCTTGCCGCCCCTTGCCAAAGGCATAATCATAACCGACCACCAGCTCTTTCAAGCCGATGGTGCCAATCAGCACCTGATCGACGAAATTGACGGCAGAGGTGGCGGCAAAATCCCTGGTAAAGGGCATAATGATCAGCACGTCAAGGCCTGCGTGCTCAATGAGTTCGCGTTTCTGTTCGCAGTTTGAGATAAGCTTGATGCCGATATCGGGCCGTACCACCTTCAGGGGATGGGGATTAAAGGTGATGGCTACGCTGGTGCCGTTATTCTTGTATGCTTTGCTCGTCACTTCGCTGAAGAGCATCTGATGGCCCAGGTGCACACCGTCAAAGTTGCCGATGGTGACAAAGGGGTTGGCTATGGGTTCGATGATTTCGGAGAGATCAGTATATGTTTTCATGGTGACAATGATAATCACAAAGCCGGAATGTCTCAAGAATGAAAATCGATGGCTTCGTAAAAAGTCATGGCATTGAATTTTCGTGACGGTAAATAAGGAGCGTATTGTGCACTGTAAGGCTGTCGAGGGGGGGACTCTTTTTCCATCACAGAGAACTCAGAGGGATATATTTTATTACAGTCAGGCATCAGGGAACGAGAAGTTATAAAAGTACTGCTTATCTGTGTCGTCCTGCCAGCATGGTTCTCCCTGGCATTCAGTGGATGACCTGGATTCAGGCTAAAAAATGCCGGAATGACGGACGGTTCGAGACTTGATAAAACGCATATCAATAATTGCTGAGTTCCTTGGCTCTGTGCTCTCTGTGGTAAATTTTCAGTTTTTGTGAATCCATCAAAAAATCATGACGAAAAAACTTGACAAAGGAGAGGGAAACTCGGTAAATAAGCTCTTCACGCAATGCCGAAGTGGCGGAACTGGTAGACGCGCTAGGTTCAGGGTCTAGTGGGAGTATTCCTGTGCGAGTTCGAGTCTCGCCTTCGGCACCAGAGAAGTTTCAGCCTGTCTTTTGACAGGCTTTTTTTTTGTCATAATAGCCTCCCTTCATTACCGGTGGAGTTTAACCGCGAGGGAAGCCTCATAAACAGGAACGGCAGCCTCCTGCATAGCGGGGCTGCCGTTCCTGTTTGCGTCTAATGATTAATATTATTCTAAATTTTTAGTCGGTTTTTTCAATTTTGTTGTTCCCCTCCAATTAGCGGATTTGGTAG
>JAHIVT010000170.1 GCA_018816555.1 Pseudomonadota bacterium | reverse complement strand
CTGATTCTGGCCACCAATGCCTTTGGCATGGGTATTGACAAGGCCGATATCCGCCATGTCATCCACGCCGAGGTGCCCGGTTCCATGGAGGCCTATTACCAGGAAATCGGCCGGGCCGGGCGGGACGGTGCCCGCTCGGACTGCACCCTGCTCTATGATGAGCAGGATCTGCTCATCCAGATGGATTTTATCAAATGGAACAATCCTGATGCCGATTTTTACCGCCGCCTTTATCAGCTGCTGGCTGACGATCAGGAGGCGGCAAACAGCGGTGGCAGCGAATGGCTGAAGGAAAGACTGCTCTTTAAAAACAGATTTGATTTCCGGCTGGAGACAGCCTTAGCCATGTTTGATCGTTACGGCACGACAGAGGGCAGCCTTGAAGACCACGATCTGCATACTGCAGCGCCATTGCCTGCCGAACTCAGCCCAAAAAAAATTGCGGATAAAATGCTTGCTGAACAAAAAAAACTGCATTTCATGGTCTGTTATATTAAAACAGATGGGTGCCGCAAGGCGCTCATCCATGATTATTTCGGCATGGATCATGCCGACCGTTGCGGGGCATGCGACAATTGCCGCCGTAACCAGAAAATGACGAACAGAGAAAACAACTCCGCCCAGGCCGGAGCAAGGCAATAAAGCAAGAAGTCTAACAGCCTGAAGCCGATAAAATCGTATTTTTTATGATTTTATCCGTAATTGACCATATGGAAAATCTCATTGTGTGGCTCGGCATAGGACTCGTGGCGGTTGTCGTCCTTCTTCTGGCAATATGGCGGTTCAAAAAAAAGAAGACAGTTACGAAGCGCCGCGTTGCTGCGCCTTCCCCACCTCCGTCCGGCCAGAATGATCTGCAGTTCTCCCCCCGTCCCCAATCGCTGCCCTCGGGCGACAATGTGCATCTGCAGCTTGAGATCCTGCGGCAGACTCTTGATCTGACCACCGCCATTCTGCTATGGGCAGGCCCAGGGGACAAAAACCTGCAGATACTCAGTGTGGCCAGCCTGCGCGATGATATTGTCCATGAGCCTTTCCCCCGGGGCAGCGGCATTATCGGCGGACTGCGTCCCGGCTGCCCGGAGATTGCCGTCAGCCCGGTACCGCCGCATCTCTCCATCCCCTACTATGCTGCCGACAGCAAAACCGGCAGCCTGCTGGCCCTGTCCATCACCATCGCTGCCGGTCCGGAAAGTGACGAACAGATCGGGCTCCCCGCCACGGCAATACTCTGCCTTGACCGGGAAAACGAGTCTCCCTGGACCCAGCAGGAGCGTGAGGTGGTGGATCTCACCTGCCGCAAACTCTCCCATGATCTGCGCTTCACCCATAAAATGGAGGAAACCAACCGCAACATGGAGGCCATCCACCAGATCTGCATGGGCATGCTGGAACTGAACCAGGTCCTGGGGCTGCAAGCCGTATTCGAGGCCACCATTAAAACCGTCAAACAGCTGACTTCCGCTGATTTCATCGCCATCAGCCTGCTGGAAGGCGAAGAGCACCGCATCGTTATTGCCAGCGGCCCCAAGTCCAGTCACTTTAACGACCTTTCCTTCCCGGCGGATGACGGCCTGGTGGGGCAGGCCATCAAACTGCGCCGTTGGATGCCGACCCATGCCAACTTTCAGGAGGATATCCCTGTTTTCAGCAACAGCATGCGCATCGCCGGCCTGGAATCCCTGCTCATCCTGCCCCTGCTGAAAGGGGAGCAGGAGGCCATCGGCGCCCTGACCGTTGCCGGCAGGAAACCTGATATGTTCCCCAAGGAACGGCGGGAAATCCTGGAAGTCATCGCCTGCCAGGTTGCCACCAAGATCGAACTGGGGCGGGCCCACGAAAAAATCTACCAGCTGGCCACCACGGACGGCCTGACAGGGCTTGCCAATCACCGCACCTTCCAGCATGCCTTTGACAACATGCTGCAGCGGGCCCTGCGCCAATCAATTCCTCTGACCATGGTGCTCTGCGATCTCGATTACTTCAAAAAGATAAACGATACCTACGGCCATCCCTTTGGCGATGCCGTCCTGCAGGAGGTGGCCGTGGTGCTGGCCGGTACGGTCCGACAAGTTGACCTTGCCGCCCGTTACGGGGGTGAGGAATTTGCCCTGCTTCTCGAGAATTCCAATATTACCGGAGCGCGCAAGCAGGTGGAGAGGGTACGCCGTGCCATCAGTGCCCTGGAATTTCACCACAGCGGCAACATCATCAAGATTTCCATGTCCTTTGGCCTGGCCTCCTTTCCCCAGGATGCAGAGAACAAAAACGATCTCATCAAAAAGGCGGACCAGGCGCTCTATCACGCCAAGGCAAGGGGCCGCAACCGCAGCGTCTGCTGGTGCGATACCCAACAGACGGATTAAAGGGATCCATTTCCCACTGGTGTAAATTGCCCTACTATGCTATTTTATCTAGTTCTCTGCCGTTCGGCGTGAAGAAACATGAAAACAAGCAAAGTGCAACAAGGAGCAACAAATGAGCAACAACGAACCAAATAAAATCATTTACTCCATGATCGGAGTCAGCAAATTCTATGATAAAAAACCGGTATTAAAAAATATCAACCTCTCCTATTTCTATGGAGCAAAAATCGGCGTGCTGGGCCTCAACGGCTCAGGCAAAAGTTCACTGTTGCGGATTCTGGCCGGGGTTGATCCCGATTTTCAAGGCCGCACCTCCATCTCTCCGGGGCTTACCGTGGGCCTGCTTGAGCAGGAGCCGGAGCTTGACCAGAACAAGACCGTCAAAGAGGTGGTGGAAGAGGCGGTGCAGTCCACCGTGGATTTGCTTGCGGAATTCAACCACATCAACGAAAAATTCGCCGAACCCATGAGTGACGACGAGATGAACGACCTCATTGCGCGCCAGGGCGAGGTGCAGGAAAAACTTGATACCCTGGAGGCCTGGGACCTTGACTCAAAACTTGAGATGGCCATGGATGCCCTGCGCTGCCCACCCGGCGACACAACAGTCAAGGTGCTTTCCGGCGGTGAAAAAAGACGGGTAGCCCTGTGCCGTCTGCTGCTGCAAAAACCGGATATTCTGCTGCTCGACGAACCGACCAACCACCTGGATGCGGAATCCGTAGCCTGGCTCGAGCACCATCTGCAGCGCTATGAAGGAACCGTCATCGCCGTCACCCATGACCGGTATTTCCTTGACAACGTGGCTGGCTGGATTCTTGAACTCGACCGCGGCCATGGCATTCCCTGGAAGGGCAATTATTCCTCCTGGCTGGACCAGAAGGCAAAGCGCCTGCAGACCGAGGAAAAACAGGAATCTGAACGACAGAAAACCCTGCAGCGCGAACTTGAGTGGATCAACATGAACCCCAAAGGAAGGCGGGCCAAAGCCAAGGCCAGGATCAAATCCTATGAGGACCTGCTCAGCCAGGAGAATGAAAAGCGGACCAGGGATCTGGAGATCTATATTCCGGCGGGTCCCAGGCTGGGCAATGTGGTTATTGAGGCGGACAAGGTGAGCAAGGCCTATGACGGCAAGCTGCTGGTGGATGAGATGAGCTTCTCCCTGCCGCCCGGCGGCATTGTCGGTGTCATCGGCCCCAACGGCGCCGGCAAGACCACCCTGTTCAGGATGATCACCGGCCAGGATAAGCCGGATTCCGGCACCATCCGCCTGGGTGACACCGTCAAGCTGGCCTATGTGGACCAGAGCAGAGAAGATCTTGCCCCTGACAAGAGCATCTGGGAGGTCATCTCCGACGGCCTTGATGTCATTGCTTTAGGCAACCGGGAGGTCAACTCCAGGGCCTATGTGGCCCGCTTCAACTTTTCCGGGTCCGATCAGCAGAAGAAGGTCGGTCAGCTTTCCGGCGGCCAGCGCAACCGGGTCCATCTGGCCAGGATGCTCAAGGAGGGGGCCAATGTCATTCTGCTTGACGAACCGACCAATGACCTGGACGTCAACACCCTGCGCGCCCTGGAAGAGGCCCTGGAAAGTTTCGGCGGCTGTGCGGTGGTCATCAGCCATGACCGCTGGTTTCTTGACCGCATCGCCACCCACATCCTCGCCTTTGAGGGAGACAGCAAGGTGACTTTTTTTGACGGCAACTATTCGGAATACGAGGCTGACCGCAAAAGACGGCTGGGTGCCGCGGCGGAACAGCCCCACCGCATCAAATACCGGCAGTTGACGAGAGGTTGATTTCTGAAGGAAGGAAGGAGCGGGCCATGCCTGCTCCTGCCGCATGATGAAAACGCTAAATTTCTAACGCTCAGATTAATTTTATTTATCAAAAGGTCAATCAATTTACGCATAAGTTAGTGTCACGTTATGCTTATGCTTAAATTCAATCAGCTCCCTTCATGCTCAATTTTAAATTCCATAATTTTGTGAGTGATGCGGCAGATGCAATTGAACATTTTGCTACACAGAGTCAGCACGTCATCAAGGGCTATTCAAAATCGCAATAAACTTTCTTCCTTGTAACTCACCAAGAATACTCAGGAAACACCTATCCATCTGATAATTTTTAAAATCATAACCTTACCAGTTCACATTTATATAAAGTTGCTTTTTCAAAACTCTATTTTCAATCCATGCAGGGTCGTATCAATATTACCAAAAATCTCAATGCACTCCATTGAGATTTCCTCAACTCCATCACCCGCTGATGGGTGAATTTACGCAATAGTGGGTGTGATGACTCAGTCCTTTCCGTGTGGTCCCCCTTGTTATTCCCTCGAAAATGAGCCGTCATTCACCTAACTCATTGGTTTTGTTTCGATTTAAAAAAAGTTAGGGTCTCTTCTGTCACACGGCTCAAATTGTGCTACATTTTTTTGTTGAGCGGACAGGAGAACTGTTAGTTTAAGAGAAGAATGTTAGGTCTCTCTCAGTGTGTTGCGGGTATTTTCGTACATCATAAGCTCGCCACAATCAACCGACAGATGCTTTCCATCACCTACCACCTATTCACCTCTGTGGATTCAGCGAAATACCTCCAAAAGGGGTTTTCGGTCCCGCACTCAGCCGGTCAGTGACAAGACGGCAAATCCCACGACTACTTAATAGAAAAGGCGGCAGCGCCTTAGAAAAAATACATAGAGATTTTTACTGGTACCCTTGTATGCCCGTGATCGTCAAGGGTATCTCTGCGCAGGCAATATGGAAGGTTTGTTGAACCGGTTTTCCCACTCCTGTGACGCGGGCATCTTGTATCTACTGAAAGATTGGTGCGCATTAAAAATCCATGGGCAGCCTGACAAATATGAAACTACGGATTAAAAAAACAAAACAAATACCTAAGGAGGAAATGATGAAATCATTCAATTTGAGAAGAACTGCTTGTACATATTTGTGCGGAGTCTCTCTGCTGGCAGCTTCCCTGCTACCGTTCTCAGCGCAGGCAGGGGACCTTGATTCACCTTCAGCCCCGACTGATGCAGGCAGCGCCATGCATAGTTTGGAGGATGTGTATTACCGCCTCGATAGTGGGGCGGTAGGGGCAAAACGCAGTGGGGCTTTCAGAGAGCCCTCCGCAGAACCTAGCTCAACAGGACACACCTTGGACGAGATCATGACCGTGGCCCCGGAGGCGGACAACACCAACGGCGCGGCCCCGGTGGATGTTGGCAAGGGCAAGACCTATTGGGGGCTGCGCACTGACGGTTCCTGGGGCCTCCAGACGGGCACGGCCTACCCTGCTCCGGTGGAAGAATCTGGCCAGATCACCGCTTACGACACACGAGATGATGGTGCACTCCGCAGTGGGGTTTCCATGCCAACTCCGCGGTTTACCGACAACAGTAACGGCACCGTTACTGACAACCTCACCGGCCTTATCTGGCTGAAAAACGCTAACTGCGGGGGACCGATGCTTTGGTCTAGTGCTCTCGCTCAATCCAACAACTTGGGCAACGGCCAGTGCGGCCTCAGCGACGGGTCAGCACCAGGCACTTGGCGTCTGCCTCAAATCAAGGAACTGCAAAGCCTGATAGATTTCGGCAGCTACTCTCCAGCCTTGCCAATCGGTCATCCGTTTCTCGGCGTGCAGCTCAACTTCTATTGGTCGTCTACTACTGATAAGGTTAATTCGACCTATGCCTGGCGCATTTACCTAAGCAGCGGCGCCGTCACCGACATCGCTAAGAACTACGGCTACTATGTCTGGCCGGTACGAGGTGGAAAATAGATCATTATGGTCTTTGGGGTATTTGACCCTTTTGGGGTGCAGGGGATCCTCCCCCCCAGCCGCGTTAGCGGCTACCGGATAAAAAGATAAATATTGTGAATAAACAATTAAATAAATAAGTTGAGGATAAAATGATGAAGAGCAGAATGAGATCAATCTGCAAATACACCATTGCCGCTCTTTCGTTGACAAGTCTGGTTGTGCCAATGACAGTCGGTGCCGCCACGGGTAATATCAGCGCGACGAACAAATACGCCTGGAGCGAAACCGCCGGCTGGGCCAATTTACGGCCCAGCCATGGCGGGGTGATGATAAGCGGGAGTCATCTTTCAGGCTATACCTGGCTGGAAAACATCGGCTGGGTGAAACTGGGCAGCGACGGCGGCGGCCCCTATGCCAACACGGACGCCAGCAACTGGGGGGTCAACCATGACGGCGCGGGCCACCTTTCAGGCTATGCCTGGAGCGAGACCGCCGGCTGGATCAACTTCAATTGCAGCCACAGCCAGGTGACCATCGATCTGGCCACCGGTGATTTCGCTGGCTACGCCTGGGGGGAAAATATCGGATATATCCATTTCAATAACAGCAGCCCGGCCTATAAGGTCAATGCTATTTTGGACAGCGACGGCGACGGTACCCCGGACATGAGTGACGGCTGCCCGGCTGATCCGGCCAAAACTACTGCCGGCGTTTGCGGCTGCGGCGTGGCTGATACCGATACCGACGCTGATGGTATCGCTGACTGCAATGACACCTGCAATAACCTGATCGACACTGATGGCGACGGCGTGGCCGACTGTGTTGACGGCTGCCCCACAAATCCGACCAAAACCGCGCCGGGATTCGGCGGCTGTGCGGCAACGGAGGTGGAGGTGGAACCGGCTGCCGAGGTGACGGTGAATCCCGGTGCGGGAATTGAGGTAACCCTGGCCGACGTCACCGACGCCTGCAGCCTCGCCTCCGCTCCGACCAGTGTTGACATGCCGGTGGGCTACCAGGCGATTGGCGACATCTATGAGATCAGCACCGATTGCGCGTTAAGCACAGCAACGGTTTGCCTCACCTATGACGAGACCAAGGTGCACATCAGTGAACTTGACCTGAAACTCTTCCATTACACCAACAACCTGTGGGAGGACATCACCACCACGGTGGACGATGTGAACAACACCGTCTGCGGCGAGACCACATCGTTCTCGCCCTTTGTGGTGGGTGAGCTGATCGGCGATGTTCATGTCGTTCCCTCTCCCAGCGCCCTGTCCTCTTTGGACACCAATCTTGTGGTGAGCTTTGATGCCAGCCGCTCCACCTGTTATGACCTGGCCTATGACGCCATGGGCATCGCCTATCCGGTGGAACTTTCCTGTGAGTACAGCTGGGAGTTCGGTGATGGCGGGACGGGTCTTGCGGTAGGCGGCAATGGCGACGACCATGTGGTTTATCAGTATGATTCTCCGGGCTCCTACACCGCAACGCTCACCATGACCGAACCGATCAGTGGCGTGACTGCCTCCAAAACTGTGACCGCCACGGCAGCCTTGGTTGAGCCCCAGGGGCTTTCTGCGGATTTTGCCACCGCAGTGAACGGCAACACGGTGACTCTCACTGCGCCCACCCTGGATGCCTCGGTGGTACGCGCTTACATCTACTGGGGTGACCGGAAACGCACTGTTTCCACCAAACCTCAAGTAGATCTGGCTGCAGGCATCATCTACACCTATGGCCGTGGAGGACGTGACTACAACATCCGGGTACAGACAATCGATACTGCCCACAACATGACCGACTACACCTTCAGCGAAGATGGTGACCTGACAGTAACCATTCCGTAAACAAACCGGGTCTCGATCCGGATAAAACCAGGAGCAGGCAGGTCACTCTGTCTGCTCTTTTTTTGTGCATCTGGGAAATGGAGGGCATACAGCCGGTTCAGTCCAATTGGCCTACAGCTAAAAGTCGCCCTGCTTGTTTTCTGTGGTTAATATGACCAAATCGAAGATTAGCAAAAGAAATACAAGTCCAAGGTTTATCTTTCTACTATTCCTGTTACGCATATTCAGTGCTGTAAAATTTCAAGAATATTTTAATAACGCTTCCTGCCGAATGGCTCAGGAAGTATCTAAAGTTGTCGTAGACTATCCAGACCAAGGGTATATCCAAAGGATATCTTTTCCTGATAAATTTCTGGTTGAGTTAGGATTCAACTTAGATTAACTCCTATCTGGTCAAACATTTAGGGAGCTTTCTTGACTTTTGCAAACACTGTAAAAGTCAAGAAATGAACATGATAATTTAAGACCTGACTTAAGAGCTTTACTTATCTCAGGGATGAATCCCACTGGGCTATAGGACTTGAATATGGCAGAATATGTGCTAATATTAAGCGCCGTGTGAAAAATGGCACGCGCGAAAAGAGCAGATGCTGTTCCCGTCACAGGGAAGGCCTGGCAAATAACAGGTTAATCTCATGGAGGTTCAAATGAGTAATGTTAGATCAATCGATTGCGACACCAAAATATGCGCCATTATCGGCAACCCGGTTTCGCATAGCCTTTCACCGGCAATCCACAATGCCGCCTTTACGGAACGAGGCCTGAATTACGTTTATGTGGCTTTTCCGGTGGAGGATGTAAAAAATGCCCTGGTAGGCATGCGGGCCATAAAAAACTTTCGAGGCATGAGCGTCACCATTCCCCATAAAATCGAGGCCATGAAGCATGTGGACGAAATAGCGGATGTGGACCGCAACATTGGTTCCATCAACACGATTATTAATGAAAACGGCAGGCTCATAGGTCTGGGCACCGACGGACCGGGGGCGCAAAAGGCCATCGCTGATGCCGGGGTGGACATCAGCGGCATGAACGTCCTCATGTTGGGCTCAGGCGGCGCGGCCCGGGCTATTGCCTTTACCTTGGCCCGTAATACCGAGCTCGCTGAACTCAACCTGCTGGATATTAATAAAGACATGCTCGACGGGCTGGCCGCTGATCTTAGAGCCGGTACTGAGGCGTCCATAAAGCATGAGATCCTCAATGACAATTCGCTCGCCGCAGCCATGGAAAGTGCCGATCTCATCCTTCACTGCACCCCCATTGGCATGCATCCGAAAGTAGATGCCTCTCTGGTTCCGGCCAGGCTTTTTCGTCCTAACCAAGTGGTGTTTGACATTGTTTATACCCCTCTTGAAACCAAACTGGTCAGAGAGGCCAAGGCCAGCGGACTCAAAATCATTTCCGGGGTGGATATGTTTATCAACCAAGCAGTTTTACAATTTGAACAATTCACCGGCACTGACGCCCCTGAGGAGGTCATGCGCCGGGTGGTAATGGAGCACTTGACAAAATGAACATTGTACTCATCGGCTATCGTGGCACGGGAAAAAGTGTGGTAGGAAGCATTCTTGCTGATCGCCTTGGCCTGAAATGCGTGGGAATGGACGCGGAAATAGTGAAAAAGGCGGACATGTCAATCCCGGATTTTGTGGAAAAATACGGCTGGCCGAAATTTCGCGATATGGAGTCAGAACTTGCAAGGGAGCTTTCAGAACTTGACAACGTCATCATTGACACCGGTGGCGGCATCATTGAACGGCCTGAAAACATTGAGGCCCTGCGGAACAATGCCGTTATTTTCTGGTTAAAGGCCTCGGTGGACGTCATTGTAAAGAGAATTACCGATGGCACTGAAAGACCTGCCCTGACCGAGGGTAAAACCTTCACCGAAGAGGTGGCGGAGGTTCTGGAACGAAGGATTCCGAAATACCAGGATGCCGCCCTGCATGAAATCGACACCGATCACTTGACCCCGGAGCATGTGGCGGACAGGATTATTGAGCATACGCAGCCCACTTGATTCCACGGACAGTTGGTTAAGCAACATTTGCCATGACTTAATATTGTGAATCGGGGTCAGGCTTGACTTATGAGTGTTCTATCCAGAAATAAATGCCCATAAGTCAAGCCTGGTTCCACAGAATCATCACTGTTCCCTTAATCCATTTGGAGCTTTTCTTAAATACTACAGCATAGCTTTTGCCATTCTCCCCAGCATAGCTGAGGGATTAGCTCTGTATTTCGTAAAAGCATAACAAGGCCAATAAACGCAGACCGCAAGCACGCCTGTTGGCCTTAATTTATTTCGTGTTTACCTGCCTTGGCACAATGCCAGTTAGCTTGCGACAGGTTATCGCAACCTTCAGCTCTAAGATTGCCGCATCGAATTTACTTGTTTCTCATCTATTTCCAAACTCTTTTGCTGTTGAGTTTCGCAAAAAGAGATAGCTCAATGGAAGTATGACGGACAGCGAAAACCTCAACCACGAATAATCCTCCGGGTGAAGGCTACTTCTATCCCGCCGCTCTGCTCCACCTTGTCGGTGAAGAGTTTCAGGTGTTTGCCGAGAAGCTCAGAACAGCCCTTCACATCGGTGATCTTGTATTCCAGGATGTTGCCAACCTTGTCATACCGTACCCCGACAATAGCGCGGGCTGTGTCGTCGTCAAGTTCATGGGGTTTCTTGATCCCGCCGTCAGGGTGATAGAGCTGACGAATATCAAATTCCTGCCCCTGCATCAATCTCCTGATGGTCTTTTCTTCGCTGGCCTCCAACTTTTTCAGGATCGGTGCTCTCAATTCATCGATATGTGCCGTGATCTTGCCTTTATCCATCAACTCTTTGGCTTTTGTTACCAATGCTCGCGGACTTCATCTTGCCGACGTTATAAACCTGCCTGTATGCCTCGGAAGCGTTGCCGGTTTCCATGTAATATGAAGTCCTGCCTTCATTCCTTTTGGATTTGGCTTAGAAAACGGAAAGTCATAACTCTTGCTCAAATTCCCGAATTCCCCGAGGTTAAATACAAACTTTCTTACCGGAAATTTATTGGTAAAGAGCAGCAAATAGCTATCCATGATGAAATCAAACGAATTTCCTTTCATATCAACACGAGAATTTGGCTCGGTATTAAATGGCTTTGCACTTATATCGCTATCCGCCCTGGGGAACTCGTCAAAATAAATGAATCAGACATAGACATTTCAAACGGATACATTTTTTTAAAAAATCACAAACCAGAAAGGCAGGGTGAAATAAAGTCCGTTCCCATATTGCCAGCTGACATTGAGATTATAAAGTCAATGCCTACCGGATTGCCGCATCTTCATTTCTTCCGGCATACAAAAAGATTAAGCGGCTGCAGGCCAGGGCAACCCTTTGGCGAAAAGTATCTCTATAAGTGGTGGAAAAAGGCCTGTGAGAATTTGGGCGTTGAAGGTGTTGATCTCTATGGCGGCACAAGACACACTTCTGCCGTTGCATTGCGTAAACATCATTCCCCGGAAGAGATCAAACGGGGAACAATGCACACGACAAATAAAGCCTTCGAAAGATATTTCAGGCTGGAAGGTGATGACCTAAGAAGCATTTATGCGAATGCAACTCCGGAAGAAAAAGTTGCAACTACTTTGCAAACAAAAATAGCCGGGTTCAAAAAGAATCAATCCTAATGAAACCGGCTAATTATGTGGTGGAGGCGGCGGGAGTCTCTGTCTCCACCAACACAACAGCCAACTACCTGATACTATTAACCTTTTGCAGCTACCCCTTTTGTCGAATGTACCAGTCTTTTGGGCTAAATTCCGTTACGTCAACAATACATAACTATAACAGTTTACGTGTGCTGAAGTCAATCAGCCCCCATCATGCCTTGCATTGGGCAAATATCAAACAATCAGCATAGCTTCTCCATAGTGATCACAGCCAGGGTGTGGATAGTGTGGCTCAACGCCCAGGATAGCTGCATCCCCCTCATGCTAACCCATGGGCGAAGGGTGAGACAGAAGCAGTTGAGCGAGTTTGAGGGAAGCTGGAAGAAAATCTGATAATGGTTTGTTGATTATTGAGAAATGCATGTGATCACAGCAGGTTAGTGGGGGATTGCCAAAAGAGCAAGAGTGTGCTATGGTGCAAACTAAATAAAACATTATATTATAGCATGATATATATATATGGGCAATAAAATAATATGGAATATAGATGAAAAACTTTGTTTTTGCAGAGATAAGAGGTGGTTATGCAGTGTAAATCATGTGTGCATTGGGTTGTTGAGGGGCTGACGTATAGCCAGTTGCGTGACAGGTGGGATGAGGTGGTCTCTGCGGAGATAACAGCAGGCCATAAGAGGAGGTTTGAGAAGGAAAGTAAGCGAACAGGCGTGCCGTTTGATCAGGTCGTCCTCAGTTATAAATACTGTGCAGCAGGGAGGATGAACAAGTTTTACATTGCCAAGTCCATTGACGACACCAAGCCTGTCAGGTTGGAGACGAATTGCCCATTCTTTTCGACCTCAACTGATTCCATCAGGGAGTTCCCGGTCCCTTCACCTCTCTGGACATACTGCGCAACTGAAGTCTATCGTCCTCCGGTTTTACGGGGCCTGGAGTTCGTCCAGGGGCTTTATGAGCGTGGATGCTTCAAGGTGCCTGCCCATGGAAAGATCCAGCCACAGATCATTGCAGCGACTCTATGCAGCGTCTGCGGGAAATCATCCGACAAGGGCATTGAAGTGCGAGAGGTCAAGCAATTCTGCTGTAATCGTCACTATTTGCAATGGTGGGCTGAGCAGCACCCGGAACTCTTTCAGAAGTGGCAAAATGCTAAAGGATTATAGAAGAATATTATGCGTGTAACATTAGTAACAGAAGCGGAACGAACTGAGGCAAAGCAAAAAGCGATACGTCTGAAACGCTCTGTCTTATTCGATATCTTGAAATGGTCTACCCATCCTGAAGTTGATCAAGCTGTAGACTTTTTTGCTGAGAAAATTGTTGAGGCTTTGGGGCTCAAGCAGGTGCCAAGGAGGAAGTTCAAAACCCATATCAAGGTTGTGCTGCTCAACCTCTATGCTGCCTACGTGACTGACTCAGAAATGTATGTGGCTTATCATCACTCTGCAAGAGGATACCAGGTTAACCACCGATATAAATATAGAGGGAAGACCTACACGAAGAAAAACAGATACAACCCTCTCGAGATAGGTTGGACCAATCTACAGAAGGTGATCGATACCCTAATCAGGTTGAACTTGGTGGAGAACCACCTAGGCTATGCAGATCTTGATAATTTTAGGTATGGCAAGCTTTCAAGGATGCGGGCGAATCCCGATCTTATAGCAATTTTAGAGGAAAGCTACAAAATAGTTCCTTCAATGATTGAGAGAGCGGAAGAGGAAGAACTGGTCGAACTCAGAGGCAAGAAGAAGAAGGGCGAGAACAAGGGAAGAAAGATAAAGTACGAAGATACTAAACGAACCAAACAGATGAGAGGCGACCTTCGTCATCTGAATGAAATCTTGGATAAACACTGCATAACACTGAATGTCACTGATGATGAATGGTATGAGCTCAACAGGCAATTGGCAGCTGAACCTGAGGAGAGAAGAGCCCCTGTTGATTATTCTAGCAAGGTATTAAAACGAATCTTCAATGATGGGTCGTTTACAAAAGGAGGACGGTTCTATGGGGGCTGGTGGCTACAGATACCGAGTGATTGCAGAAAGCATATTACCTTTAACACCGATTTTCGCGGGAGTCATAACCGACACAGCCACTAACGTTTGCCATTGCCATGTCAACTGAACCGCAAGGTCAAATTTGTACCATCGAGCCAGGGAAGTTCCTGCGGCAAATTCTGCCAGGCGACGGCTCGAAGG
>JAHIVT010000169.1 GCA_018816555.1 Pseudomonadota bacterium | reverse complement strand
GGCCGTAATCCTTGCATTGTTCGTTGGGACAGAAAAATTGCTCAAGCTCGCTCATTGATTGCCTCCGGCGCAAAAATTAATTCAACCATAACAATCATATTGCAGCTGGAGCTAAATGTCAACTATTTGGTGACATTGCCCGAAATTGAAACCGCTGTTAATATTTCCTGCCCTTGCGAAAGGTAGCCCAACCGAGTCCATTTCACTATTTTTTGCTCGATAGCCATCTCCAATTTCAAGTGATTTATTCTCTATAAGGTCACTGATTTTGAATTGTTTCCACTCAGTACCCTGTCGAGGCATCACGACTCACCCGCAATCTGTCGGATGTTATGGGCAATTACCGCTTCCAAAGTTTTTGCATCCTCATTCAAACGCGAAAGCTCCTCATTCATCGCCAGCAACTCCGCAATAAACTCCTCCTCGCTCTTACCGTCCTCCTCAATCACCACCCCCACATAGCGGCCGGGATTGAGTGAATAATCCTGCTCCTTGACCTCCGCCGGGGTGGCCAGCTTGCACAGGCCGGTGACATCCCCATACTCGGCCTGGGGAAAACGCTCCTGCAGCCAATAGATATGCCGGAAAAAACCCTCGGCATTTTTGACCTCGGCCTGCAGCTCCTCCAGGGCAGTCTTCAAGACCTTGATCTTCCGATCCACGGCCAGCCGTTTGTTGGCCTTTTTGGCGGCCTCGGCCTGTTCCTTTTCATGGCCGCGGATGATCCGGCCGAGCTGTTTCAAGCCCTCATGCAAAGCGGCAAAAAAAGGAGCAAAGGCTTGCCGCAGTGCCTGCTGGGCCGCATTCTTTTTGTCGATGGATGCTTCGCCGGCATTCTTGGCAAGATACTGCTGATACTGGTTCTGCAGTTTCTTCAGCCCGACCCACTGGTCCACCAGATCGGCCACCGCCTGTTTACCCCCGCCGTTGTCCAACACCCCCAGGAGCTGCTCGGCCACCGGCCCGACCTTCTCCTTGTTCTCAGCCAGCTTGGCCATGCCCTGCTCGAAATAGCGGTCAATGAGCTGGACGAATTTATGGCGCTTGCCCCGACGCAGGTGGCTGATCACCGCGATATTGTTAATCTGCTCCTCGGAAAACTCCCGGTGGGCCCGGTCGATCTGGGTGAAAATATTGCGGCTGTCGATGAACAGGATGCGGTCATCCTGCTTGGCCTTGTCAAAAAACCAGAGGGTGGCCGGCAGGGTGACGGTATAGAACATGTTGGAGGGCAGGGTCAGCATGCCGGAGATCAGATTGTTCTCGATCAGGGTGCGGCGGATATCGGCCTCGGAGTGGCGGGCATCGGAGGCCGAATTGGCCATGACCAGGGCGGCCCTGCCCTTTTCGTTCAAGGAGGTGGCAAAGAGGTTGATCCACAGGTAGTTGGCGTTGGGCACCGACTCCTTGCCCAGCTCGCCCTTCTTGGCCTTGCTCTTGTTGCGGGGGATGCCGTAGGTGTGGAAACGCCGGTCCTTTTCCACGCTGCTGAGACTGACGTCATCCACATTGAAGGGCGGATTGGTCAGCACGTAGTCAAAGCGGCCGAAGCTGTCATGGGGGTTTTCGTAATAGGTGTTGGCCTGCTTGACATCGCCCCGCAGGCCGTTGACCGCCAGGTTCATCTTGGCCAGCTTCACGGTTTCCAGGGTCTTTTCCTGACCGTAGACATAGATATCGCCGCCGTCGCCATTGGCCAGTTCGTCCCGGTGGCGGTCGATGAACTTGGCCGACTGGACGAACATGCCGCCTGAACCGCAGGCCGGATCAAAGACCGCGCCGCCGAAGGGCTCGATGATCTCCACCATCAGCCGCACCACCGAGCGGGGCGTAAAGAACTCACCGCCGCCCTGGCCCTCGGCCATGGCAAAATTGCCCAGAAAATATTCATAGATCTGGCCGAAGATATCGCCTTCGGCATCCGGCGGGATGTTGGAGAAATTTTTCAGCAACTGGCCGGGTATGGACTTGTCGGTGCGGGTCAGCCGGAAATATTCGTCCTGGGGCAGAACGCCGCGCAACTCCTGCTTGTAGTCTTCAATGGCCTCCATGGCCTTTTTGATGGCCTTGGCAATGTCCTGGTCTTCCGGCAGGTTAAGCAAATAGTCATAGCGGGCATGATCCGGCAGATAAAAGCCGCTCTTCTCGATGGCAATATCGCTGAACGGTTTTTCCCGCCGGGTGCCTTTGAGCCTGGCGTACTCCTTTAAGATTTCCTTCTCATACCGGCGGTAGCGGTTATCGGCGAATTTCAGGAAAATCAGCCCCAGCACCGGGGTGGAATACTCACTGGCCTTCAGGTCGGAATTGGCCCGCAGGGTGTCGGCACTGCGCCAGAGATCGTTTTCAAGTTGTTTCAGTTCTTCGGAGTTCATTTGCAAAACACTATTATGTTAAATGGAAGGGATAGCCACAATTTTTCTGCGAGAAACCGGAATTACCGGCACCCTGTCTACGCCCGGATTTGGTCAAACCCTTCCGTATAGACCAGCACTTTTTCGGCAAAACCGATCATATCGTCGAGATAAAACCGCCATTCGCGCTCAGACATTAACGGCCTCCTGTTCGATGAAGGGGCGCAGTTCATGGCGTAAGGCCTTTTCGGTCACCAGATCGACCGGGCAGCCCAGGGTATCCTCCAAAAAAAACTGCACGCCAAAGTAATTTTTCGACGTGGCCGGGCCATTGAACGACACCATAACATCGACATCACTGCCCGGATGCGCCTCATCCCGCGCCACGGAACCGAACAAAGCCAGCCGGACAACTCCGTAGCGCCTGGCAAGTTCGGGTTTGGCAAGGGTAAGAGCCTGCAAGACCTCCCTTCGATTCATGGTTGCACCTCTTCAATTTTTTATTCTCCCGCAGAGACACCGAAACCTGGATGTCAATCCACCCTTCGCCATTCTCCGTGCTCTCCACGTGAGTTTATTGTAATTCTTCGCTGCTCCCGGCACAACTTCTTCAGGCAAACAGCTCATTCATTACCACAGCTCCATTTACGCCCGACCAATGTCTCAGATATTGATAGCTTCGTAAAAGTCTATTTTCACCACAGAGCACACAAAGATCACAGAGAAATATTTTTTTATTACAGCTAGTTAACTCTGCTGGCTCTGTGCACTCTGTGGTCAATTATCAGTTTTTACGAATCCGTCAATTCTAGAATAGAGAATAACAAAATTTAAATATAAAACAATCACTCTATGAACTGAGTTTCAAATGATGAATGGGAAATCGGGAGTGATTTAATTTTAACGCATAACCCCGGATTGTCACTTGCACAACAACGGGGTGAGCGTGTACAACATGCCTTTGGACCATGAAAGTGAACGGGAATGCACGGGAAGTCCGCAGACCCGCTGCTCTCACTCCGTCCCCGTTACAATCAGGTGAAAGGAAATGAAAAATAACGGACTGGCATTTGTTCTGGTCACCACTGTCGCCATCGCCATTGTCGGCGCCGGGCTATCGGTGTTTTTCAGCAGATTTATCAATCTTAGCGGCACGTTTGGCGACACAGCGCCCATGTCTGCGTCAAACGCCCTGCCCCAGGCCGCCCCGCTGCAGGAGCCCACGACAGCGATCACCTACTCCCCACCCTCTCCCCAAGATGCGCCGCCATCAATCAAGGAAGCGGTGCTGCTCGGCTACAACCTCCTCATGGAAACCGGCAAATACGCTCCCGACAACGTGGGCAACAAGCTCTCCTGCACCAATTGCCATTTCAAGGGCGGTATCACCCAGGGGGGCAAAAACGGCGGCCTGTCCCTGGTGGGGGTGGGCGCCACCTATCCGCAATACCGCAAACGGCAGGATTATGCCGTGGATCTTGTTACCCGCACCAATGACTGCTTCAAAAGAAGCATGAACGGCCGGCCATTGCCCGAGGAGAGCAAGGAGATGACCGCCATTGTCACTTACTACCAGTGGATATCCAAGGGACTGCCGGTCTACGCCGAGATCCCCTGGCTGGGCACGCAGCCTCTGCAGAGCACCCATGTTCCGGACAAGACCAAGGGCGAGCAGCTTTATGGCGCCAAGTGTTCCGCCTGCCACGGCAAGAACGGCGAAGGCACCGCCGCCGCCCCTCCTCTGTGGGGCGATGATTCCTTCAACGATGGGGCCGGCATGCATAAGCCGGTCAACATGTCGGCCTTTGCCCACCTCAACATGCCCCTGGGCAATCCTGATCTGACCGTGGAGGACGCCCTTGATGTGGCGGACTTTGTCGCTAGCCAGCCGCGACCCCATTTCAGCGCCAAATAACAGCGAGGAGAGCAGAGCATGGAATTTCCGATCTTCCAGGTGCCCTTTCTCGGCAACGGCATGACCATTGCCCTTGATGCCGTGCTGCATGTCATCATCAGCCACGGCCTGGCCATCGGTGCGGTTTCCATGGTGGTTTGCGCGGAATATTTCGGCCACCGCCGGGCTTCCGGGGCCTGGGAAGTCTTTGCCAGGGATTTTCTCGGCTTTATCGTTGTTCTGACCACCAGCGTCGGCGCCATGACCGGGGTGGGCATCTGGCTGATCACCAGCGCCCTGTCGCCCCGCGGCATCGGTTCGCTGCTCAGGGTCTTTTTCTGGCCCTGGTTTATGGAGTGGGGAGTTTTCACCGCCGAGGTAATCATCGTGCTCATCTACTACTACACCTGGCAGAAATGGACCGGAGAGAAAAAGAAACAGCATCTGCGGCTCGGGGTCGGCTATGTGCTGACAGCCATGTGCTCGGCGGTTTTGATCACCGGAATCTTAGGCTTCATGCTCACCCCGGACGGCTGGCCGTGGAACAAAGGGCTCATATCGGCCTTCTTCAACCCCAGCTATGTGCCGCAACTTGTCCTGCGCCTGGGCATCGCCGCAGTCCTTGGCGCCCTTTTTTCCATCGCCTATCTTGTCTTTACCAGACGGGACCGGCAGTTCCGCCAGGAGGCCCTGGCCTTTTTCGGCAAAGTCGCACTTGTCGGCCTGGCGGTGACGCTGCTTGCCGCCACCTGGTATTTCACCGTGGTGCCGTCCGCGTACAAGACCCACTCCCTCTATGCGGTCATGACCTCCCGCCTGTCCCAGCAGCCCGACCTGTTCTGGCAGATCAACCTGGTCGGCGCGGTCTTTCTGCTGCTTTTTTCCCTGCTGGCCCTGACCAGGTCGGTCATCTCCGCCCGGCTGCTGGTGGTGCCGGCGCTGGTGGTGGCGATGCTTTTCGTATCCGAGTTTGAGCGGATTCGGGAGTTTATCCGCGGCCCCTATCTGATGCCCGGCTATATGTATGCCAACCAGGTGCTGCTGGAGGAAAGCCCGCTGTTCATTAAAGATGGCATGCTGCCCCGCTCTTACTGGTACAACGCCACTGCCGGCAAGGCCGATCCCGAGACCCGGGGCGCCTATCTCTTTGCCCAGAACTGTGCCGCCTGCCATACCATCGGCGGCATCAACAGTATCGTTGACCGGGTGCAGGGCAGAACCGCGGACGGTATCTACGTCATCCTCGGCCATACCCAGGAGATGGTGCCTTTCATGCCGCCGTTTTCCGGCACTGATCAGGAACGACGGACCGTGGCCGACTTTCTCTTCCGGCTGGCCGACGGCACAAGCAATGTCGGTGTGCCGTCCCGCTTCACGCCGCTGAACGGAGGCCGGTGACATGAATATCCTCTTTGATATTCTGCTGCAGAAGCCCCTGCCCGATCCCTGGCTGCAGGGCCTGCTCTTTACCGCCTTCACCCTGCATCTGCTCTTTGTGCTGTTCACCCTGGGTACGGCGATCCTGGCCTTTGCCTACATGCTGCGCGGCCATTGGGGCGGCAGCCCCCGGGCTCTGCGCCTGGCCGTCCGCATCGCCAGCTCCTTCATGAGTCACAAGAGCCTGGCCGTGGTGCTGGGTGTAGCCCCCCTGCTGCTGATCCAGGTCACCTTCACCATCCCCTTCTTTACCGGCGTGACACTCTTTGCCCCCTACTGGCTTGCCGTCATCGGGCTGCTCATCGTTGCCTTTCTCGTCTTTGATTTACTGGCCCACCGCCTGGAGGGCAACCGCTTTGTGGCGCTGCTCATGGGGATCATCGGCCTGCTTCTCCTGCTTGCCGTGCCGGGAATCTTTGTTTTGATCCTGTCGGTGTCCGAGCATCCCGGCGGCTGGCTTCCCATCATTAACCAGGGATACTGCCTGAAAGGCTCTCTGGCCATTCACTGGCTGTTCAGATATCTTCATGTGCTGGGGGCGGCCCTGGTGTTTGGTGCCGCATTCCATTACTTCTTTGCCGCAGAGGGCGGAGAGGAACGGCGGTCCCTGCTGCGGTGGCTTACGGCCGGCACCCTGCTGCAGGTTCTGCTGGGAATCATGCTCTATGGTCTGCTGCCAATAAGGCCTGAGATGATTGTCAATCTCTGCCTCTTTGCCGGGGTGGCTGGCTGCGCGCTCTTTCTCTGGTATCTCTTCACCAGCAGCCGGGGCGATGACCCTCTCTCGCTGCGCACCACCGTGCCCCTGGCGCTGTTTATCCTGGTGGCCATGCTGCTGACGCGGCAGCTGATCCAGAACCGGGCGTTTCTTCCGGTCACGGCGGCACTTGAGGAAAAATCGCGAACCCACGGCCAGGAGATAGGCGCATTCGCCAAGGAAAGTCTTGACCGCTACCAGAGCAAACTCGCTGTCGTTTACGACAACGGCCCCACCATCTATGCCCAGAGCTGCGCCTTCTGTCATGGCGAGCTGGC
>JAHIVT010000168.1 GCA_018816555.1 Pseudomonadota bacterium | reverse complement strand
TGGGGGAGATAAACGATTGCAGATAGTCTTTTCATAACGCCCCGCCGCACGCGGCTACTACGTGCCATCAGCATGTCGCTGCACTCCGCTCCATTGTTCCCGGCCCCTCTCACAGAACCGTGCTTGCGCTATTAACGCACACGGCTCCTCAAAAGTACATTTACCAAGGCGCTAACAGATTCACCATGATGCGTGGTTTCGGTTGAGGAAACTTCTTCAGGTGTTTTTCAAAATTCTACCAATTCATGTTTTTCGTCTTTTTCTTATCTCTTTTTTAAGCAGTAATACCTATGCCTAAATAAGTATTAAGGCTGATTCATTTTTCTAGATTTATAACATATAGTTACTGTTAAGACGGGACGCTTGAACCTCTGAGAGATGGAGCCCTTTTTTCGATTTGTATTTTTTGTCGCAGACACAATTGAAGCCAATTTGAGGCGATGAAAAAAACGAGGTGAGCTCCTGTTCTCTCCTTGGAGTAGTGCAGAATGGTGCATGAGGTGGACTTGTAATCTGCATGAAGAACAAGGCCGAAAAAAAACAAGAAAAAACCTAAAACTAATGGAGTGGTACCATGAAAAATCCTATCAAGAAATTATTTGTAATGTTGGCAATTGGCATTAGTTTCGTGGCGGTGCAGAGCGTGAGTGCCGAGACGGTGGAAGGAACGATTGATGCAATTTCAACTCGGCCTAATGTAGTCGTGGTCGACGGAATCGAGGTTTATGGTGTCAAGTTTAATTATCTAGCCAACCAATTTGACATTGTTCTTACGGTAGACCAAGACGTGAGTTTTGAAGTTTACGAATGGGAATGTTCCGATGGTACAACCGTACTTAAAGCCTGCGAAATTACGGTTGCCGATGAAACTGTTGCTTTGCGCACGTGCCTGTAAACCAAGCGGCGGTATGAAGCGGGAACCCTGTCGTATGAGCTGGGTAATCCCGTAGAAGAAGCATTCAATCAAGGTACAATAAGAATTGAGAGCAATAGCAGCCGAATAAAGATTTCGAAACATTCATTCAGGTGTCCTTCCTTCTTTAAAAGGGTCCCCCGGTAATGCCGGGGGATTTTTTTTGATCTATAGTCTTTGGTTCGACCATAGATAATAGGGCAATAAGGGAGAGTTGAGGGCAATTACTTTTACTACTCAGGTCTCCTGCATTCTACTCTAACCTATTTTTTAAGGGAATCGAGATGTTGTCACTGATCTGTTAAGCCGACAATCTTACCGCCCTTGACAAGCCTGAGAAAAAGGAGACATCCCCGAGAAAAAATTCTGTGTAACATTTATTGCGGAAATTTAATGATCAAGACGGATGTTCTGCTCGCACAGTGTAAAGGCAAACATCATCGGCAGCATGAACGATACCCTTGTCGTGCTTGATCGGGATACCAGGATCAGCAGCGTGAACAAGGCGACCTGTGAGCTTCTCGGCTATGAGGCGGATGAACTGATAGGGCGGGATATGCATAAAATTCTTCCCATGGAAGAAACGTTTTTCGGTGAAGCGGGATTTCGGCGGGTGCTTGCCGGAGAAAAGATCGTCAATCTGGAAATAGACTATCTGGCCAAGGATGACACCAGTGTGCCCATGCTTTTTTCAGCCGCGGTTCTGAAAGATAAAGAGGGAGTCGTGGGCATTGCCCGTGACATCACCGAACGCAGAAAAGCGGAGGAGGCGCTCCGGCAGTCCGAGAAGGAACTCCGCTTCCTGTCCGCCCAGCTCCTTACCGCCCAGGAAAAAGAACGCAGGCGACTTTCCGTGGAACTCCATGACGAACTGGGACAGTCGCTGATGGTGCTTAAACTCAAGGTGCGGGGCATCCAAAGGTCCTGGGGTGCCGAGGCCGGTCTAAAAAATGAATGTGATGCCGTAATTGGTTACATCAATGAGGTCACGGAAAACGTCCGCCGCCTGTCCCGGGATCTGAGCCCTTCCATTCTGCTCAAGGAGGATGCGGATACGGAACTCTTTGCCGCCATCGAAAAGATCAGGGACAATGGCTGCTATATCTCCCCGCTCCTGTCCGGTGAATTTGCCTTTGATCTGGTGCAGGCCTCCAACAAGGGGGAGATGTCTTCCCTGTCCGATCCTCTGACCACCCGTGAACGTGAAGTCCTGAAGCTGATTGCCGAGGGGATCTCCAACAAGGAGATTGCCGATCTGCTCTTTATCAGTATCCGCACCGTGGAAAATCACCGCGCCAATATCATGCGCAAGCTGAACATCAAACAAACCGCCAATCTGGTAAAATATGCCCTGAACAAGGGCTACATTATGTCCACCAAATAAAGAAAAATCCTTTAAAACCATGCCATTATATAACATCTCGGCATCAACACCTACACTTTGCTAAGCAGTTCGTCTGATTGCTTCTTCGCTCTTCATGGCGTAGAGTAACAGACAAACAGGGGATCTTTTCGAGTTCGAGAGAAATTCCATTAAAACGATTCGAACTAGCGGCTCCACAGATCCTTATCCATTAGACTTCATACCCCACCATTAATAGCTGTTTTGTATACTATGTCGCAGCCAATTGGAGATGCGGTGGCATTGTTATCGGTCGTCAGCGAGACATTCATCAGTCCAGCTCAAGCGCTGCCGCTATCCTCTTTTCTCGGCGAATGAAATAGAGATTTCGCAGATAGATGAAAAAGCCTGTGGATTGACCAACAATGAAAACGATATCCTGGCGGATGATCGCGTAAACCAGCAGAAGAGAGCTTCCCGCCAGGCTGAAATACCAGAAAGAGATTGGAATCACGCTTTTCTTGTGGCTTTCCGCATGAAGCCACTGCACGAAAAACCGCATGAAAAACAGGGCCTGAGCAGTAAATCCGAGCGCAAGTATGGCGATTTCAGAGCTTTTCATTTCATTGCATGTCCTTCATCTTGATCGACAGGTTTCTCTTTTGTAACCATTTGACCGCCAGGACATCATGGAACCCCTCGAAACCGCGCCGCCAATTGCTGTACTTGGACACCCCGTGCAGTCTTGGGCGATGGCTCACCTGGATCTCAATCACCCGTGCCCCTTCGAGCCGCATCAAGGTCGGCAGAAACCGATGCAGGCCCCGGAACATTTTTATTTTTTTCACCATATCGGCCCGCATGATTTTAAGGGAGCAGCCGGTATCGTGAATCGTTTCAGCAGTCATCCAGTTGCGGAAGGAATTCCCTACTATGCTGCATATTTTCTTCGACCATGTGTCCTGTCGATTTTTCCGCCAGCCGGTGATCATATCGTAGTCGCCATAATACCTGAGCATGGCAGGGATATCGCCAGGGTCGTTCTGCAGATCGGCATCCAAGGTGATGATCACATCCCCACAGGCTTGCTGAAATCCAGCATAAAGAGCTGCTGACTGACCGGTATTCATCTCGAAAGCAATGTATTTGACTTGCGGATGCTCAACCGCCAGATCCTTGATGACTGCAAGGCTTTGGTCGATGCTGCAGTCATCAACAAAGATGACTTCAAAAGGACAATCCACCTGCGCCAAGGCGCTCTGCACTTCGGCAAACAATGTCTTGAGGTTTTCTTCCTCATTGCAAACCGGAATAACCACAGATAAAAGCTTCATTTCTCACCTTTCATATTTATTTTGCAGGGTTGGGGACCGTTGATCTAAGGGTTCATCCCGTTTTGAGGTTTGACAATAACTGAATGCTCCGTAAAGCAACCCGATACGATCTTTTTTTAAAAAAGGTGCAAATTCTTCGAGCAGGCAGAGGTCTTCTCCCTCAAGTGTTGTCCTGTCTTCATCGTTGGCAACAAGGAGGAATGGTTTACCTTCATTAATTTTCTCCTTGAGCTGCTCCTTGTTAAGGACCGGGATGGGCTCCCCGTAATAATAAATTAGCTGGATCTGTTCAAGACGATACGAAAATACCGGGTTTTCCCCCTGCAATGACCTGATTTTTTCGACAAAAGGCTTGAGTACGATAAACCTATATTTCATCGTATATTGCGGCGCCACTACCAAAACGACAAACAGGATCACCAGGATACCTCCAGCCAGACGGATAAACCAGGTATAGAAACATTTTCCCCAGCGTTGCCCGAAATTGTTATAAGCATCGCTGAGTGCCCATCCCAAAAAAGCGGCCAGAAACGGGAAGATGGGCAGCATATATTTACCATGCTTGTTGGCAAAACAGGACATGATGATCAACGGTACGCCGATAGCACAGGCCAGAAATTGTCCCTCCGGCGAGCGCAGCCTCTGCATCCAAAGCTTCGGTTTGTAAAAAAAGATCAGGACCCAGGGGACAAACGATCCCAGCAGAAACACAAAATACGAATAAAACGGATCCCGTGTGGCGTTGTCGTACACCTTGCCAACGATATCTTTCTGAATCACGGCATGCAAGGGGTTGCCGGGAACTCCGTAGAGGGCATAGGCAAACCAGGAGACACCCACAACGGCAAACAGCAACCAGGCCAGCGGATTGGCCAGTCCTTTAAAAACCCTCCAATCCCGGCGTAACAGGCCGTAGATTAACAGTGGTGGTAAAAAGAAAACCAGAGAGACCGGACCTTTGGCGAGGGCCGCCAAACCGAGCATAAAGAACGCGAGATACAGGTATGTTTTCTTTTGACGTTGCAGATAATCGTAATACAGCAGCAACGCTGTGAAACAAAGCGTCCCGAAAAATACATTAATTTCGGCCCGGCGCGCGTTCCCCACATAAAAATGGGAGCTGATCAGGACCAGCGCACTGAACAACGCCGGTTGCCGGCCAATATAAAGACTGATTCGCTGATAAAGAAAACCGGTCGCAAAAATTGCCGCCAACGCCGAGGGAAGTCGTAATACCCACTCGGCTGTGCTGCCGGACAGCAAGCTGAAAAAAATGCCTGCCCAGTAAAAAAGAGGTGGTTTTTCGAAGTAAAACACCCCGTTTTTCATGGGAGTAAGCCACTGGTGACTGGCGAGCATTTCCTGCACCACAACCAGTCGCCGGGCCTCGTTATGGGACTGCAGAGGGACCGACCAGATCCCCCAGAAAAACAACAGGACGGATGCGGCAAGAACCATCCAGAATAAAACACCAAGGCTTTTCGTACAACTACTGGCGTTCTGATTCATTTCTCCATCATGTGGCAAAATACGCCCCCACTCAATTCTGGATACTCTGCGCCAATTTGTAACCCTCCCTCTTTTAGTACCTGAGGGAATTTTTCGTGACCACGGCAGCCTACCAACCTCATCTCCAGGTTTCTTTCCTGCGTTGAATTTGACAACCTCATCATCATCAGCCGGCCGGCATATTGATTCATCTCCAATTTAACCGGTTGCAGCCGACATAAAGATAGATCAGCGCGGTAATACTTCCCAAAATTCCGTACCAAAAATCACCCCAGCACCAATGTTTTTTGCTCCAGAGGTCCAAAGCTTCCTTTATCACGGTGACAGCAATCCCGGCGGCAAAAAATGGTGGCCACCAGACGCCCTGAAGGGTAAGAACAAAACCCCAGAAGAAATGGAGCTGGAAGTCCCACCTGAAAATTCGCATTATGAAAATACCTGCTTTCTGATACGTTTTTAATATGTTCATTGTCTTGATTGATTTTTAAAATGAGGGGTCTCCCTGACCGGCCACCAACCTCGGAGTAAGTGGCCGGGTTGGTAGACGGAGTTGCGATGCTTATGCGGCAGGATTCACCTTTGATTTGGATCAGATATCAAACACAGTTCGCCCAAAAGATTTTTTTTGCGGTATTCATAATTCTGTGAATCATGGTCATGTCGTCTGAGTACTCGTTCTTCATGCTATTATTTTTTTTCACTCTCTTCGTCATCTTTGTCGTCGGGAGATTCGGCATCTTTGCTCTTGCCTTCGTCCGCGGATTTATCCGCACTGCCAGTTACACTGCCAATTGTTTCCTTTGTCTTTTCAATGACCTGCTCAGCCTGTTCGCAACCAATTAAAACTGTGAGCGACAGAAGCAACACCAGTGCCGCGATCGATATACCAAGACTTCTCATTGTGTACCTCCTTCATTGAAAGTTATCTTCCGTGTTTCAAGTCTTTAATTTTTTCGTTTCCGGCCGCTGCATCAATTAGGAACTAGTCCTGAAAACCTCGAACCGGTCCGGAGGAAAGTTGGCCCATACGTTTTGTGCCGAAGTTCGTTCCAGGTCTGCAAGCAAAGGACCGGGGCCGTTATTGTGTCGATAGGTGAACCGAATGAATGAGCCATTGCCGTCCAGCATCTTCCGCAAATCTTTGCCAAGGGCTTCCAACGCGGCAGGATGGCAGAGAAAGAAGCGGCAGGCTTGGTACCATGGTTCCGACATGTCGGCCATACCTGTTGTACAACTGGCAGAGCTTGACCGTGTTGCCGTGGACTACCGCAACATTCGGAAACCGGTCTTTCAAATGTTGAGCCAACGGCCTCCCCTGCTCCACGACTGTTAGTTTTTCCGGATCTACACCCCTCCTCAACAGGGCCGTTGTCATCATGCCGGAGCCATCACTAATCTCCAGGAACAACCCATCGTCACAAGGCAACATCCCTGGCCGGCAATGATGGCGCCGGGCCAATATTGATGAAATGGGGCATGAAGCGCCGATGGCCCGCCGATTCGCAAGAAGGGCGCTGGAAATCCAGAAGGTGGGTAACGAAAGAGAAACATCGTTTGCCCGACGAATTGTTTCAACGGCGAAATCAAGTCCCATGGTATCAGGAATGCCGCACAAGAATTTATGCAAAGAAGTGCTTCGTTGTCTCATTAATATTCCTTTTCTGCAGTCGCTGCATTACTACTGCGGTTCACAAGGTAAAAGTTGCTAAGTGATGCTATTGTTCAGTTGTTTATAAAAGTTAAATGTTTGCCATAGATTCGCATAGCTGACCGGCTCTGTTTACTGGTTTCATTGTCTGTGCCCATGAAAGAACAGGCACGACAACCTCTTTTTTGCGGTATTTCGCTCAATTCGCCCAAATGAATAAAAGATTGCTCTGTCACGAAAAATAACCGTTCAACTCCGACAGACTATTAACAAAACTCCGGATGTGGATTACCGGCTTTTAATGTTATTGAAACGGCAAATCCTGCTGGTTTCATATTGCGGGCAGAGACTGTGCCTTTGCACGCTTCGACGCAGGTTTTGACAATGGCAAGACCTAGGCCGACGCCGCCCGTGTCCCGATCACGGGATGGTTCCGTCCGGAAGAATGGTTCGAAAATCCGTTCCATCAGTTCCTCGGGCACTCCCGGACCGGAGTCCTTTATTTCGAAAGTTACCGCATCATTTTTTCTCTCGGCTGTAATGTAAATCGGGCCAGCCTTCCCAGTGTATCTTACGGAATTTCTGACTAGATTGGCAATGGCCCTGGTCAGAAGCGAAGGTGCCGCCACAACAGTAATTCCCGACTCTATCTGCACGACAATCTCCGCCCCGGGGGCACCCTCCCTTTGTACCGCACCCTGGACCAGCGGAAGCAATTCCGTGGACTCCAGTCTGATTCTTGCCGGATTCATTTCAGCCCGTGAAAAGGATAGCAGTTCATGCACCAGGTTTGACATGTGGGCCACATCCTCCAGGACATCTATGGCCCGCGCCCGGTTGTCTCCTTCAAGACGTTGCTCCAGGATGCCGAGTCCCAGTTGAATCCGGGCAATGGGAGAACCGAGCTCATGGGCCACATCGCCCAGGAACCTTTTCTGACCCTTGACGTAACCACCCAACCGGGAAGTCATATGGTTTATGGCACTGGCGAGACGTCCTATCTCATCTGTGCGGGGTTCATTGATTCGCACGTCCAACCTCCCCTTGGCGACCTCTTCGGCGGCGCGGGTCATGCGGGTCAATGGACCGGTGATATTCCGCACCAGGGGGACCCACAGAAGAACCGAGATGGCAATCACCGCAATGGCAACGATCATCCACGGCAGGGGATCGAAAAAAAAGCCGTTGCCGGTCACGGAGTCCGATACGGCGAGAAGCATGGCGTTCGCAGGGGGACGCATGGAGTCCTGGGAGACCGGAATGGGGATGCCGGCCCAGTATAGGGAGGGATTTTTGGTGTGGATCATCAACCGCTGATATGGCCGGTCTTCTCTTTCGTGATGCGTATGCAGTACCCTGCTGTCGGGCAGCTCCTCAGTGTCGTCATCATGGTGCTCTTCACGCTCCTCATCACTATCATGGTGTGATTCGAGCAACAAACCCCTTGCCGGTGCAGGCATCACTCGGTTGCTGGCCGCAACCTTTTGCAGCACTTCATCGGGAATTGCCAGATCCTTTGCTGAAAACCGTGATCCGTTTGCAAACACCAGGACAAAATCCACCTGATTCAGCGCCCCATGGCGAGCGAGAACATCAGGCCACTGTGATGCGGGAGTATGGTTGAGGTCGTGGGAGATGAGACGGCCGGCAACCCGCAGACGGTCAGAGGTCTGATGCCCGAAAACGGCATGCAGATCCACTTGGGACTGGAAGGCGAAAAACACCAGCAGGGCCGCAGCAACCAGGGCCATATTCATGAAAAACCAGAGGAGAATTCTGGTAAACAGGGAGGAAAAAGGCTTCATAATGGATGACTGCCCGGGACTTGAAACATGTAGCCCGCTGAACGCACGGTTCTGATGAATTTGGGACTCCTGGCGGTATCACCTAACTTTCGCCGCAGGGAGGAGATATGAACATCGATGGACCGATCAAATATTTCGCAACTCCGCCCGGCGATGGCATCCAACAGCTGGTCCCTGGTCAGAACCCGTCCAGCAGCCTTGACCAGACTGACCAGAAGATCGAATTCCAGTGGCGTCAGGGACAGAGTTTCCACCCCCAGGCGAGCTGTGCGGGATGTCTCGAATATCTGCAGATCGCCGATGATCAGCGTTAAATCTGACTGCGGGGACTTTTCCGCCCGCTC
>JAHIVT010000167.1 GCA_018816555.1 Pseudomonadota bacterium | reverse complement strand
CGGCACCCTTGGCGGCATCTCCATGTTCGGGCTCATCGGTATTATGGTGGGACCCATACTTGCTGCGCTGTTTGTCGCAATATGGGAGATCTATGGAGAATCCTTCAAGGAGTTTCTGCCGGAGGTGGCGTCCTCCCTGCGAAAATCAGTAGATACGGTTCCCGCCAACCCTGAAAAGGAAAACGCGGAAGACGAGGAAAACGGAAAAGGGGAGTAGGCACCCGTCACGAAGCCACAACTGAGTTCTCGCCCCCTCTCACAAAGAGAGTGATCCTGCCGTCTCCTCGGCAATAGAGTAGGTGTGATTAACCGGATCCATCAAAGGCTAATGTTTTCATTGGCCCCTGAAGCGAATCTGCATCATTGGATGATGAAGCGTGTGATTAAGAAAGGAAATCCTATGGAACTTTTACCCTAAATGTTTAATTAGACCCATGAATCGTTCCATCTGTATACTCCAAAATAAAAAATATTATTTATTATTATTTAATCGTTAATATTGCTTGAGTAGATTATTTAATCTGTGACTTGGACACCTGCCCGAAGTGCCGGCTATCAAAGGCTCAATAAAATCGCAGCTATGTTTTCATTTGCCCTTATTTGATATTTTTCTATAAATGGCCCCTGGTGACACGACTGTTGGGTCTACCCCGTATCGAAGCGATAGCCAAGATCGACCCTTTGGAAGGCCGCCGGCAGATTCGTGTGGCAATTGAACGGGATTACACCTTGTCCGCGACGGGTCCGCTGCCGGTGCCAGGGGCGCAATGATTAGAACTTCCGTTGTTATCGCGCTTTGCCTGGCAGATGGGCCTGGCAAGCCACCCGATTGATTCCGGTGATCAATTCATTTGTTCCTGGAATATCGTCAACTCCTGCGCCACAGCCTCCACCTCAGCCCTGTGACTGCGCCAGAAGACAGCCGGATCCAACAGTTCCTTATCATCCCGGGTCGTGAAGCGGCTCTGCTCAAGGGCCGTATTTTCCAGGGGGAAAACTGCCTTGTGCATGTTGTCCACATAGGTGAGCCGTGACCAGTCGCTTACCACGGCATACTTGCGCTCCGGCTGCCCCATGAGATTGTAGCCGAGGGAATAGCTGGCGGCCGGGCTCTCCACCCCGAGCAACGGCAGCAGGGTCGGGACGATATCCTGATGGGAGGTCAGCCAGTCGATTTCCTTGTGATCCATGCCCGGAACCCGGATAATCAGCGGAACGCGGGTCTGCTGCTCGGTAAACGCCGAATTGTGGCCCCAGTTGCCGTTTTCCAGAAGCTCCTCGCCATGGTCGCCGGTGATGATGACAACGGTCGAATCAAGCAGATTTTCCTCCCGCAGAAAATCAATGACCCGCGCCAGCTGGCCGTCAAGATGATGGCAGGCGTTGGCGTAGCGGTTGCGGATAAGACCGATATCCTCGGCAAGCGACATTGTGGCATAGTTGAAGTTTTCAAGATAGGGCTGCCTGATGGCGTCCTCCGGCGGAAAATAGTAACGAGCATGGGGGGACTCGAAAAACATGAAGGTCATGAAAGGACGGGCCGGGTCCCGCTGCCTGATGAAGGAAAGCATGTCGCGCACGTTTTTTCTGTCACTCTGCCAGCCTGACCCTTCATCCGCTTCGTGCAGCGCAGCTTTCGGCACCTGGGCAAAGATCGTCTGGTCAAATTCCGGGTAGGAAAACTTGGCGCTGGTATACATGCTGAGCTGATAGTCCTGCTGCTGCAGCACATCCATGATCACCGGACTGCGCCGCTCCTCGAGGAAACGAAACCAGTAGGCGCCGTGGATGCCGTAAAACATGGTGAACATGCCCATGCGGGTGCCGTTGCCGCCGCTGTAATGCTGCCTGAAGAAACTGGCCTGCCGGGCAAAGGCCCAGGTCGCCGGCATGATTTCCGGGTCCAGCATGTCCCAGCGCCAGGATTCCGCCACCAGCCAGACGATGTTCAACGGTTTTGCCGGCTGCTGCATGGCAAGTGCTGCCAGGGGATAGACCAGGCGGCCTCCCTGCTGTTCAATGCTGAGGCCCGGATTCTGCTGCACCGGGTAGCCGAGACGTTTGGCCAATCCCCTGAAGGTGAGGGGCTGATAGAGAGGAAAGGCCCGCGCGGCGTCAAGAACCGGCACGCGGTTCTGCAGGTTGCTCAGGCCGTAAATGATGCTCTGGGTCAGCGCCATGCCGATGATTGCGGCAACAAAGAATTTCCTGCCCGGCAGACTAAGTCGCAGCGGCAGATGCCTGCCGGCCCTCCCGCTTCGCAACCAGCCCCTGTGGATGAGGGCCATGAGCAGCATCTGCAGCAGGACGAAGCCGGTTGAGATGACCCCGTAGGTGGCGTTGGCCGTCACCGTCCCCCCCATTGAACCGATCCCCCCGGGGGTGGTGATCAGATTCCAGACAAAGCCGTTGAGGTGAAAGCCCAGAATCCGGTAAATCAACTGATCGGCAAAGAGCAGGATGGTCGTGGCCGAGGTGGTCAGCACGGCAACTGTGCAGACGAACCCCCAGCGCCAGCGGCGCACCTGCCTTTTCCCCTGTTCCCAGCCGACGAGCAACCGGTGGACGAGGATGGTCAGAACAGCGGCCGGCAGCAGATATATCGCGCCATAGCTCAGATAGGTGAGGAAGGTGAAGAAAACTGTCCACGGGTCAGCAAACGGGATTTCCCTGAGATAATTCCGGCACAGCAGCAGCACCACAATAAATGTGCAGAAAAAATAAATATGCAGGATCGTCGAACGTGCACGCGATTCCATCCCTGACTCCGTTGGCCTCTTTCTTCCAGATCAGACAAAATCACCCTTAGCCGTTATATGCTGTTCATTCTGCCGGGAACCATGTCCGCCCCGGCTTCGGGTGTTCCATTGGACTCCGGCCGCTGTGGTGGTATGAAGCAATAAGCCGTTAGCCGTTGTAACAAAATAACATAAGGAACAGTAAAGGAACGGTCAGAATTATCCAAATTATTTCTTAACGAATTATAAATATAGGCCCAATGAAAACATAGCTGCGTTTTCACCCAAGATAAATTCCCTTTTTTAAAATGTAACTGGAACTATTCTTCGAATGGGGGTGTAAGCCGGAACACCAAATTGGATCCGCTGGCCCTATATGCCGGCTTGTCGTTCCAGGCGATCAGACCGACAACAAGGCCGGGCGCAGGATATACCGAATGAACCGCTTCAACTGTATACTCCAAAATAAAAAATATTATTTATTATTATTTAATTGTTCATATTGAGGTTCTAAGCCCAAACCCGCGGAATTTCCCTGAGAGATTTTCTCAGGCTGTACCTGGTTGCTGGAAAACAATTTAAAAAACATTGTATTTTTGATATGTTGGATACATAAAAGTCATACAAAACCAATCCTTAAATCCGTCTCATGTTGAGCTACAGCAACGATTTGTGCATTGCAACACTGTGTATGTAAATATCTGTTTTTAAAGGAACCCAAAATTTTAGCGGTTTTTGACTTACAACCCCTAATAGCGAAAACTGCAATAAAGGAAACAAGAAGCTGTGACATTGCCCATTCTTGCTTTGATTTCAGGCTTGGCACTCCTCGTCTGGAGCGCCGACCGTTTTGTAGAGGGCTCAGCCTCTACTGCACGACATTTCGGCATGCCGCCACTGTTGATCGGCATGGTGATCGTCGGGTTTGGAACTTCCGCGCCGGAAATGGTAGTTTCGGCCATATCAGCATTCCAGGGAAATCCAGCGATTGCCCTCGGTAACGCCTACGGCTCAAACATCACCAACATCGCATTGATTCTTGGTCTTACGGCGCTGATCAGCCCCATCACCGTACATTCGCAGGTGTTGCGCAAGGAGCTCCCTATCCTCACCGCCATTTCGACCTTGGCCGCCTGGCAGCTCTGGGATGGGGAAATCACTCGTGTCGATGCCTTTGTGCTGCTCGGGGTATTCGCAGGATTGATGACTTGGACCATCTGGCAAGGCATGCGAAAGAAAGACGATACACTGGGTAGAGAGATGGAGCAGGAACTGGATGTCCAAGCCATGCCATTGCCCCGGGCGGTCCTCTGGCTTGTCGTCGGTCTTGTCCTGTTGATTGTCAGCTCCCGCATCCTCGTCTGGGGTGCGGTTGAGATCGCCCATGGATTGGGTGTTAGTGATTTGATCATCGGTCTGACCATTGTCGCGGTCGGCACGTCGTTGCCGGAACTGGCTTCGTCTATCATTGCCACCCGCAAAGGCGAGCATGACATTGCTCTGGGAAATATTCTAGGCTCCAACCTGTTCAACACACTAGCCGTGGTAGGGATCGCTGGGACGATTCATCCAATGGCTGTTGGGCCTGAAATTTTTTCCAGGGACATCCTGGTCATGGCTGCGTTAACCGTTTCGCTATTCGTTATCGGTTATGGATTCAAGGGACCTGGCCGTATTAACCGTGTTGAGGGTGGAGCCCTGCTGGTCTGCTACATCTGCTATACCGCTTACCTGATAAGCACGGTCTTCCGATGATTCGCACAATTCCTTAGCGTACGTTTTCGTTCCATGGAAAGAATCTGACCTGGTCAAGTAAAAATGGACACTTTTGTTAAGCGGCTTTTTTCAGAAGCCACATTTTCTCAGTAGTGTCCGGTTAAGGACTTGCATATGGCAATTCAGCCAGTTGAGAATTTTTGTGGCCCGGGTCAGGCGGCTCATTTTTTAATTCTCGAGCTTCGTTCTGGATTTTGATGCGTAACTCTCTGACCCGTTTTATTGAAACCTGCTCACCATATTGTTCATGGCAATAAATGCCAATCAGCTGCTATAGCTAATTTATTTTCTCCTTCCTGCCAATAGTTTCTCCCCGTCGTCACGCAGGTTCCCATCAGGATCAACGTGTCGGTAGAGAGTTTGCCGAGTTATCCCCAGTTCATTACATAAATCTCCCACCTTAGTCTCCGGTTGTCCCATTGCAGCCATGGCAAATCGTAGCTTGGTAACCGTCATTTTATAGGGTGCCCCACCTGACCTTCCACGGGCACGAGCTGATGCCAGCCCTGCTTTTGTACGTTCAGATATCAGCTCCCGTTCAAACTCTGCGAGTGCTGCAAATATGCCGAACACCAACTTGCCGGCAGGTGTCGTTGTGTCAATCGAGGCTCCATGTCCGGAAAGAACTTTAAACCCAACCCCTCTGCCTGCAAGATCATGGACCGTGTTTACCAGGTGCCTGAGATCCCGTCCAAGCCTATCCAGCTTCCAGACAACCAGTGTGTCGCCTTCTCGTAAAGATTTCAGAGCAGCATCCAACCCAGGTCGAGCATCAAGCTTACCTGATGCTCTATCTTCATAAATATGATCAGCAGCAACACCGGCAGCGATGAGTGCATCATGTTGAAGATCTGTTGTCTGGGATCCGTCTGTTTTCGAGACCCGCATATACCCAATGAGCATGTGTCACCTAAACGTTCGATTATATGACATGTCAATTATCATCTGTTTTCTTTTTTGGTGTTGTCATATTAACCGTAATTTAAACTATGTCTCGCAAAATGTCACTGTCATTGATTATGTGACACTGATGATTCAGAAAGTACTGTCTCAACCGCATTGGCAAGGGAAGATGACGCCCCGCCACATGGCTACGCTGACTCCATTAATCTGGGAGCAGTGAACCCGTATGGTTGATTTGATCACCACATGACATCCAGCTGCATCTCTTGTGATTGAAATGACGGCTGATGAGACGAGTGTTGGAGTTATCCAAAATTGGTGCGACAATTTGCCACATTTACAAACTTGGAATTACGTTATAGCAATTTGTTAGGATACTTAAAAAGTACAACCAAATTTGCAGTGATTTAGGGACGGAAAGCCATAGGACTATTGAGAGTCAGCCGGGTTGCCTGATTTATGATGTATGATGATGGTAGCTCGGCTTTGTTATTCTTATCGATAATCACTGTGTGAAATGAGAAGCGAACAAGTGAGGCCAAAGCGACTACTGTATTTGGCGACACCGCGTAACACATTGTTTAACTGACGTCTACGGCCCACTTGATACTTCTTGCGGAAGTGGGGCACGGTTAAGGAGAATTGACGAGTGGGCTCAACTAATAGAGGTATCAGAGTCTCTGAATTTGAACAGCGAATACACGGCGTCTGAGATTGATTACAACACAGGCGCATGTATTAGTTGATGCATAGACTTATTCCACAGCATCTGCATAAAAAACCTGCAGGTTTGCAAATTTAATCGTTAGGACTTCATGCCCATATCTGAGGGAGGATCTTACTATGAAGGACGAGTATCAAAATCTTATATCGGAGTTTGAAGAAGAAATAGGCGTTGACGCTCTCTATCTTTTTGGCAGGGAGTTACACTTCCCTATAGAAACAATTGTTACCCCAATTGTGGTTGGATTGCTTGGAAACTATATAGCTTCGTTTCTTGATGTTAAAAATCTTGCTGCTAAACACAGCAAATCCATTCGTGATTTGTTCGATGCATTTATAAGCAAATTAAAATCCAGAAAGCAGTATTCAGAAGAGGTAAAATCACTCAATGCTGAGACAAGATCGCTGTTCAAAAATACTAAGCCACTCAGCGATGAAATTTTAAATGAACGGTTTGTGGACCTAATGTCAGAGGAAAGCCCAACTAGACGTCTACTTAAAAAGATTGATATTCCGGAAAATAACATAGAAAATCTTAACACGAAACTACTTATGGTTGTCCTGAAATACCTCAAAGGGGGGGGCATAAAATGAATGAGAACCCCATAAAAAGTGTTCTGTACGCATTAAATACGATTTCTCCCAAATTGACTTCCCAAGCGCATGACTCATCAAAAGCATGGGAAGATGACTACCTGGCAAGTCACAAGATACCAGAAGATACAAGAATATGGTTTAGATATAAGTTCCCTGCCTTTCGTAAAAGTTTTTATGTGAGCTATAATCCGCCTGAGACTCGTTTTAAAAGACCATCCGGTAAATCCAATTTGATAATCAAGCGAACCGAAACATATCATGACAAAAAAACGGAAAATACTAAGACATTACAGCGCTTGCAGCAAATCTTGGACGCTACAGAAATAAGCAACAACGATAAAACTGGGTCTTTACAGGCATCTATTAAGAATACTTTAAATGACGAATACAGACATTTAGAAAAGATGTTTTGGCATGACGCGGTAGAGTTGGCGTCAAATCCACACAACACTCCTGACCAAATATGCTGGCCACTATATCAAAAATATTTTCTATCTTTTCTTCTCCCCGGGTATGTATTTAATCCAGCTATGGCGCTTGTTAGAATTCAGATGCGCACAGGCAAGTGGCTTTCACCGGAGTCCATTCGATCGTCTTCATCCGCACTTGGCGGTTATCTATTAGAATCATCAAAAAATATCAATAATGCCATCGTGTACGCAGTAGAACTTGGCAATCTTTGTTATGAAAATGGAAATATTTCAATTAAATATGCACTAAACAGTTACTCCATGGAGCGTTTTTATTATTATCTTTTTTTGGCTTTTCATGAATTTTTTACCGCCGAATTGCTCAAACGTTTGCTAGACAAAACAAAAAGTCATGATGTCGCACATATCAGATACGACGAGTTTAGGGCTGATGAGGGATGCGCGTGCGCATCCACCGGACTATGGTTTCAAGCTGATCGGCGACTCAATGAACAGTACCCAAACCCAAACGAGTTTTTATTAGCGCCGTTTAAGGAAGGGAGAATATCTGAGGTAGAGGCAAAGGCATCAAACTACTGCAAGCCTACTAATCCTATATTACCTAAATCTTATGTTTACGCCTCACTAGCCATCGGCAAAATATATGAAGATTCGCCATTGTTAAGCGATGGTGTTGCTGAGCTTGAGGAATTAAGGAATAGATATCTGGAAAGCAATGTTGATAAGGATAGCTACGAATACAAACGAATACTTGATGGCTTATTAAATGGGTATGCATTAAGTAATGACGACCTAAAAATGAAAAAACTTACTGCTGAAATGCTGATAAGCAACGTAGTATCAGATGCTGTACGCATGCGTGATACAAAGCCGTAAGCATTATCACAGTTTCAGGAAATCTGGTATCAAGTTTCTAGACTAACGCCCACATCGACTCGGACTGACAATTCCGGTGCGCTCGATTTCCAGCCTATTATGCGATGCGTTCAGCTTTAAAATAGCCACATCGAACCTCCCTGTTTCTCATCTTTTTCGAATCTGAGGATCTCTACTGTTAGGGATCTGTAGGGAAAACCGAATACCCGATAATGTTTCATCTGCCCCATTAAATCACCCAAAATGCTGTGACTGAAATCGATAAATGAGCCAATTTTTACATCGCTATTTGAGCCACAAGAAAAAGATCTATTAATGACAGTAGACCCCTCTTTCTGGAGTCAGTTTGATTTTTTCATAAATCCGATGGGGAATCTTAGGGGAGGAACACAAATCTGAGTGGCGAGCCACTAATCTCGACTGTAAAGCCGCCGAAGTTGATCGTGTCCACTCAGCGTCTGGGTTCGCCTTACTCCTAGAATACATTAAGCTTAGAGTTGACAAAGGATATAAATTTGCGAGCCCGTTGAAACTGTCGATAAACCTCTTCAGCTGTTTTATCCAATTCAATATTGGCGAAATTGAGATGGGCGAGTTTGTTCCTTGTATTTCCGAGATCCGAGAAGTCTTTTATGGCCTCCGCTAATTCTGAATCAGCATTAATGAGCAGTAGACGTAGTAACAAGTTTCTTCTCAATTCCTAGATCTGATCTTTTGTTCCGACAAACGATCGTTTGTTGAGAAGGAAAAAGCAGATTATGAATCACTTCTTTTCTGGAAGTTAATTACGTATCCACAGGAAATATCAGTATTTCTCGAATGACTTTGAGGTTAAAATGGGAGCTTTTGTTTTTGGTTAACGACAAATAGATGCGACAATTTACCCTGTTTACATACAGTAGGTTTTTTAGTATGTGAATGTTAGGATGGAGTAAAAAATAAAGCTTAATTCATTGCAAGATGGGGACTGAAAGCCACGGAGCTTTTAAGCAAACCGGGTTGCTGTGTGCCGTGAAGAGGCCGCGGTTTTTTTTGGGGAGTTGCGTATCACAAACTGTATGACAGATGAAGGTGAAAATTTATTATTTATAGCAAATTAATTAAATTTGTAACAATTTTATTGGTTATGTTAATTTCATTGGCTCAATCAAGTTGCAGCGACGATTACAAAGATTCGAAAAATATTATTAATAGTTCTAGTTGTGATGATAGTACTTATAAGGTCATAGTAAAAGGAAATATAGTAGACTGGGATAAAGCAAAATTGTTTCTTACAAAAGCTTCTTATCTTCAAATTGCCAAAAGAGATTCCTGGTTAGAAATAGGAACTTACAATGATGATGGTGAGCATACTTCGCCTACAAATATACTCGCATATCATATTAAATCGAAATTGCCTAAATGTGAAAATGTAATAAATGGTAAATTTTGCTGTAAGGATGAAGCACTTGATTCTGGTAAACATTTTATAGCAGCACAATTTGTTAATGCTGATATGATAAATGATGCTAGGATGATTTTATCAGCGTGGAGCAGGTGCTAATTTGAAATCTAAAGGTAAAATTGAGGAAGCATCATTCGATGCAGTATTAGCTACTTTTACAATAAAAGATGGCTCAATACAGTTTTTAGTTGACATTGGTGATGCCTACCTCCATTTGTGGGTAAAATAGACATTCGAAATTACATAATGAAATATTTAGATAATTTATATCTGTATTGCTCTTGTCAATATTGCCCTGGAGTTTAGTCTCGGATGGATATGTTGATGTTTATTTTGTTAAACACAAAAAAATCAATAATAGAAAAATTACTTGTTTCTATTATTATAGTAATTTTATTAATTCCACTAAATTCATATGCTGAAGAAACAAAAAAAGAAATCAACCCTGACCTATTATTGCTTTATGGACAAGCTATGAAAGATCATGGTGACTACGATGTTGCAGTTGGGTGTTACAAGAAAGCTCTTTCAATCTATGAGCAAACCCTTGGGGAAAATCATTTGAAAGTTGGTACCTGTCTTGCGAACATAGCTAGGGTTTATTCGTTACAAAACCGTCCCGCCGATGCTGAAATACTTTTGCAACGTGCAATTAAAATAGAGAAGAAAGCTCTAGGCCCAGACCATCTTGATGTAGGTCTGGATTTGCTAGAACTTTCCGCTGTTACTTTTCAACAAGTAAAATATAAGGATGCCGAGAAATATGCCAGAGATGCCCTTGAAGTTTTCACACTACAAGATAAGGGGGTCCGCATACATCTTGTTGCCCTAGGACATCTTTATCTTGGACAGGCCCTTGTCAAAGCCAAAAAATACAAAGAGTCTGAAAGAAACTTATTACAATCAATTGAACTATATGAAAGCATGGGAAAAATCCCTGAGCAAGAATATGAAAATGTATTGAATTGGTATTCTTACCTGCTCCGAGTAACTGGACGCGATTCTGAAGCGAAATCTGCTTCCGCAAAATTACAAAAAATGAGAGGGAATTAGAAATATCACAACTAATCTTGCCACCTTTGAAACCAAGTCTGGCTATTCGAAAGATGACTTATGCTCGAAAGAAAGCTTTCGAACGAAGAATTTGGTCTTGCCAAGACTTATTGGCTTTTACGATGTATTGGTTGGCATTTGTTGTAGATATTATTTCACGATCATCCCGTCAATTTATGGACGGTTGTTTATCAAGCTATTTTGTATACCATACAATATAGTATTAGGAGTATGGACTGCTGCGAATAAATTCAAGGTGCTAAAATTTGGGCGGTTCTCTCAAAAATTGCTGTTGTTGGGTTGATTATGTTTATGATTGGTACCCTAGTGACGATGTCACATTTGAAATAAAAGTCTGTCGTCAGCATTAAAGAGTTTATACGTGGTGAGTGTGGATCAAAAAAGATCGTTTTGATGTCGTTTAATTTACTGAAGATTTTATAGATATAGTCGTGTTGCTGCGTTCCATAATGAGCCACCCGGTCAATTAGCATTCATAAAGAAATTAATAGAAATAGTATCCGGAAAAATGATAGGTGCAACAAATGAAAAGGCAAAAAACTATGGGTGTGTTGGTTATTTTTGGTATTTTTTTGTTAATTTTCGTATTAGGAAATTCGAAAAATAGTGTGCTTAACCATATCGGATGGTATGCATTTTCTGATTACAATAAAATTCCTATAAAGATAATTGTTATAAACCCTTTAAATGGTGGTCAATCTATAGTAAGCCCTCAGGAAATAGGAATAAGATCAAAAGATATCAAGCGTTTTTTCATAGAGAACGAAGTAAGTGTATTTCCAATAGATCTAGTTGATTCAGAAAATGGTGATTTAGTTATTAAAAAAAATATGGGGTTGAAGAAGTATATTCACGATGATGAACTTCTTGATAAAGAATTAGGAAAATATCAAGAAGGATTAAAAGAATCTATTGCTTTTATTATTAAAAATATGCATGTGGAAATTTTACAGAAGGCATTCCCAACAAATATTGTTGGCGATGTGAGAGATTCTAAGCTTATTAGGATGGCCTTTTTTTTGCTTTTATTAGATTTTGTATTAATTGTATTTCTTACTATAAATATCTCTAATAAGGGCGAAGATTAACATTCTCTCCTGAATGGGTGATGATGGATTGGTATCTTTATTTACAAAAAAAAATTTTCCTCGCCCGAAAGTTGGGTTTAAATTGATCTGCGGGCAAGATACGCGAGCCAGTTATTATCCCTTGAGATTGCCACTCATCGTTAAGAGATCATGGGATAAAAGTGATGGACCGCAATTTATTGCATTTTACGAGCACTCTCTTTTTTGCTCATCGTTGTAGTCGAAGCGCATTAATTCTGTCAGGGGGGAAATGTCGATAAAAAGTAGTTCTGCCTATTCCTAGTTGCTTAATTATATCGGATATAAATGGATAATTTTCGTCATCCTTAAGCATAGACTCCGCATTTCTGATTTTATCCTCTGTCATACTCGGAGGCCGTCCACCGACACGTCCTCTTTTTCTAGCTGCGACAATACCCGCACGAGTGTTTTCAACTATGAGTTCCCGTTGGAATTCATCAAAAGCAGCAGTGACGTGGAAAAACAATCTTCCCTCTGGAGTTGCTGTATCGATATTCTGTGTAAGAATTTTTAGCATAATCTGACGTTGCTCAAGAATATGAGCTGTGGAAATAATTTGTCTCATAGAACGAGCTAACCTGGACAGCTTCCATACAACCAGTGTATCCCCCTTCCTCATATACTCTAATGCGGCATTCAGTTGAGGACGCTCCCCCTTGGAACCGGAAAGTTTTTCGGTAAAGATCTTCTCGCACCCTGCTGCTTCTAAGGCATCGGTTTGCATTTGCGGGTTTTGATCCAAGGTAGAGACACGGGCATATCCAATTAGCATTTTATTGTTCCAAAAATGATTTTCGTTGTGAATAATGAAACAAACGTTTTAGAATGAAGTTTTGAAACATGATAATCTGTTTTTTTGCCTGAGGCGAGGATAAACCGGCACGTGTTTTAATAACTAAGGTTTTTGGCACAGAAACAATGAGCAAGAAAATTCCGGAAGAACGGCTGTTGGCATTAAAGAAGCGCTTAGATCTTCCGCATTGCAAAATCCTGAACTGATATTTACCCCTTACTCACCTGGGAAGCAATTGACCTGTT
>JAHIVT010000166.1 GCA_018816555.1 Pseudomonadota bacterium | reverse complement strand
CACCACCGCCGTCGGTTTGCCGTGCACCGTCACCACCTGGGCGTCGCCGCTCGCCGCCCGCTTGATGAGCTTGCTCAGGTTGACCTTTGCTTCCTGCAGTTGCCATTCGCTGTGCATGGTAACTCCTCCATATTCTGGTCTGTCTAGTCAGAATGTAGCACGAATCCTGCAGGTACACAATGGCTAATTTCATCTCCGAAGAGCAGATCGAACAGGCCGTCCTGCAAAAACTGCGGCAGCAATTCGGCTTTGAATTGCTCAACTGCCATACCGCCAAGGCGGACGATCTGAACGACCGGTCGAATCGCCCGGACAAACGCGAGGTGATCTTCGCAGGCCGGTTGCGTGAAGCTGCCATCCGCCTCAACCCGGCCATCCCGGACGCGGTCATCGACGCGGCCCTGGCCCGTTTGCTGGACCGGCGACAGGCCATGTCGCCCGTTGCCGCCAACCGGGAGCTGGACGCCCTGCTCCGCGACGGCATTCCGGTGGAGTTCGACAACGTCCTTGGCAGGAAGGAGCAGGAACGGGTGCGGCTGATCGATTTCCGCCAGCCGGAGAATAATCGCTTTCTGGCCGTGTCCCAGCTCTGGATCAGGGGGGAATTGTACTTTCGACGACCCGATATCCTGCTCTCTGTCAACGGCATCCCCCTGGTATTCATCGAGCTGAAGAACTCCAACGTCAAACTGAAAGCCGCCTATGACGACAACCTCACCAACTACAAAAAGGACATCCCCCAGCTCTTTCTGACCAATGCCCTGTGCATCCTCTCCAATGGTATCGAGACCAAAGTGGGCAGTTGCACCGCCGGTTGGGAGCATTTTTTCAACTGGCTGCGGGTGGAGGATGAGAAGGAGAAGGTGGACCGGGAAAAGGTCAGGCAGGAGGGCACCAGCCTGGAGTATGCGGTGGCCGGGCTCTGCGCCCCGGCCAAACTGCTCGACTATCTCGAGAACTTCATCATCTATCACAAGGAGACCCAGAAGATCATCGCCATGAACCATCAGTTCATCGGCGTTAATAAGGCCTTCCGGGTCTTTGGGGACCGGCGGGAACGGCAGGGCAAGCTGGGCGTCTTCTGGCATACCCAGGGCTCGGGCAAGAGTTTTTCCATGATCTTTTACGTGCGCAAGATCTTCCGCAAGCTGACCGGCAACTTTACCTTTGTGGTGGTCACTGACCGGGAGGATCTGGATGGCCAGATCTATCGCAATTTTCTCAATACCGGCACGGTCACAAAAGACGAGGCGGCTCAGCCCGCCAACAGCGAGGAGATGCGCAGATTCCTGGGCCGGAACAAGCGGATCGTCTTCACCCTGATCCAGAAATTCCGTTGGTCGCAGGGGCAGGATTATCCGCTGCTCTCCGATCGGGACGATATCATCGTCATTGTCGACGAGGCCCACCGCACCCAGTACAAATCCCTGGCCGAAAACATGCGGCAGGGGCTGCCCAAGGCCCAGTATCTGGCCTTTACCGGCACGCCACTATTGGGCCGGGAGCGTAAGACCAATGCCTGGTTCGGCGATTATGTCAGCGAGTACAACTTCCAGCAGTCCATGGAAGAAGGCGCCACCGTACCGCTTTTTTATCAGCAGCGGGTGCCGGAGATGCAGATCCAGAACGAGGATCTGAGCGACGAGTTTTACCGGATTCTGGAAGACGAGAACCTGGACGAAATCCAGCAGGCCAAGCTGGAGAAAAAATTCGCCAAGGAAATCGAGGTGATCAAGCGGGATGACCGGCTGGAGGCCATTGCCGGGGATATCGTCGCGCACTTTCCCCGGCGGGGCTATCTGGGCAAGGGCCTTGTCATCGCGGTGGATAAGTTTACCGCGGTCAAGATGTATGACAAGGTGCAGCGCATCTGGAAGGAGGAGATCAAAAAACTGGTGGGCCGCATCAAGCAATCCGGCAACGACCTGGAAAAGCATCGTCTTAAAAAGAGGGTCGATTACATGCGAGGGGTGGACATGGCGGTGGTGATCAGCGCCGAGGCCGGGGAGGAGGAAAAATTCAAGGCCCGGAAGCTGGACATCAAACCGCACCGGATTCGTCTGGAGCAGGTGGACGAACACGGCCATGACGTCGAATACAACTTCAAGGACCCGGAGCACCCCCTGCAGCTGGTTTTTGTCTGCGCCATGTGGCTGACCGGCTTTGACGCGCCCACCATCTCCACCCTGTATCTCGATAAACCGATGAAGGATCACACCCTGATGCAGACCATTGCCCGGGCCAACCGGGTGACCTCCTTTCAGATCAACGGGGTGGTG
>JAHIVT010000165.1 GCA_018816555.1 Pseudomonadota bacterium | reverse complement strand
CGCAGCTGTGTAACCGGGTGTCGAAAGACGCCTTTGAGAGGCTTGAGCCGTATGCGGGGAAACTTGCATGTACGGTTCTTAGGGGGCTGGGCGCGGGCAACCGTGCCCGGCTACCCGACCCTCCTGTGAGCGGGTGTTCCGTCCCGATCTGTGGGAGAAGCCCATTGTTGTGCTGTCAAACAATGACGGCAACATCATTGCCCGGTCAAACGAGGCAAAGGCGCTGGGTATCAAGATGGGGGAGCCGTATTTCAAGATCGAGTCTTTCCTGAAGAAAAACAGGGTTAAGGTCTTTTCATCGAATTACACCCTGTATGGTGACATGTCCCATCGCGTCATGAGTGTTCTGCAGCACCTTGAACCCGAGGTTGAGATCTATTCGATTGACGAGGCGTTTATCTCGCTGCCGGCTGGTAAAACCTTTGATCTGACCGAACATGGCCACAACATCCGGAATATGGTCAGGCAATGGACCGGCATCCCCGTTTCCATCGGGTTTGCCCCTACCAAGACCCTGGCCAAACTCGCCAACCGGGTGGCAAAGAAGAACCCGCAATATCAAGGGGTTTTTGATCTGACCGCCCAGGGCGATGCGGATGAAATCCTGGCACGGATTGAAGTTGGTGATGTGTGGGGGATCGGCAGGCAATACAGCAAAAAACTGAACAGCCGGGGTATCTTTTCCGCCCGGGACCTGAAATACGCCAACGACACCTGGATCAGAAAGCAGCTGACCGTCATGGGCCTGCGCACGGTCTGGGAGCTGCGCGGCATACCATGCATTCCTATTGAGGACGCTCCGGCCGCAAAAAAGGGGATCATTACCTCAAAGTCCTTCGGCCGGCCGGTGACATCCCTGGCAGAACTGCAGGAAGCTGTGGCCACATACGTTTCAAGGGCTGCCGAGAAACTTCGTTCCCAGCAGTCAATTGCCAATTCCCTCCATGTTTTTCTCGCCACCAACGTCTTTAAGCCGGAAAAACCGCAATACTCAAAAAGCATCATGGTCACGCTGCCGGAACCAACGGCTTCCACCTCCGTCTTGATCAAACATGCGCTCAAGGGTCTCAAGGAACTCTACCGGCCGGGATATGACTTCCAGAAGGCCGGGGTCATGCTGGCGGAGATCATACCCGCCTCATGCCGGCAGCGTAGTCTCTTTGACCCAATAAAGAGCGACAAGGATCTGATGAATGCCCTGGACCGCATCAACCGGAAGTGGGGGGCTAACACGGTGCGCTATGCTGTATCAGGCTTTAAAAAGTCCTGGACCTTCAGGCGGGATCACCTCTCCAGGGCGTACACAACCCGGTGGGATCAACTGCCGGTGGTGAAGGCATCATTGCCGGGGATTTGATTGGGTGTTTCTTGAAAGGGCAAGGGGTTGAACTCTTGTGTGGCATAAAACAGCAACTGGCCAGGTTGCCGGCAATGGAGGTTTTGATTGCAGTTGTCCGCTCCTTGGGGGAAATGCACAGAAATTTACCTTTAAGATCTCGCAGTTGAGATATTCTGTTCAAACTGCTCGTGTAAATTTAAATGCTTTTTTTGGCAGTCTCTGCAAAGAATTTTACCATGAAATTTTTCCTTGTTCATCCTGCAAAAGAAAGCCACCTTATTGTCAACTGCTGCGCTGCATGCATCGCATAAGCCTTTTTTTCTCTCAATAGATGATTGTGGCTGCTGTACTTGTGCTGTTGGATTCTGGCATGTTTGGCAAAGTGTTTTACCATTAAACTTTTTCTTATTGATGCGGCAGTAATAGAGAACTTTTGCTTCTACCTCTGCGCCACACTGGTCGCATACTCTTGGGGTGGCTTTGTTGCGTTCTTGTGCTTTGGTAATAGGTAGTGGGGTGATTTTACTCTGGAGAAGTTGAATAGTATTCTCGTTAATACCAAACTTAGCAGCATAATCAGACTTTCCTGGACGATGCAACTTTATCAGTTTCTGGGCAAAAGCCTCAAGGGTATCGGTTCCGACCATTTTTGCTGCTGATGCAAAAACCGACACAACAGACCTTTTGTCGAGCTCTTTATCAATATGCGAAGTATATGCATCAGCCTTGATCAGATTGGTGGAATCGAATGATTTTTTGCGTGGTCTATCTATCCTAGCGGTTGGAGCTACCAGTACATAGTTTAAAAACGATATTGGAATGGGAATTCCCAGGCGTGTAGGGGCTAGATTTCTGTCGGTTATAGTTTTCTGTAATAGCTCTATGTGGCGCTTATTTTGCTCTATTGGCGACTCTATCCCTTGGTAGGCCTTGCCATTATATGACAGAAACTCCCCGTCATCAGTAATCTTGATACCATAGAAATAATTTTTAGTTTCAAGCACGTGTATATCAAGAATTCGGTTAATCAGCAGGTGATCTATCTGAGCGACCATGCCACTATGTTCTATACGAAGGTCATGTATCAAAGCCCAGTTCTTGGACTCATTAAATTTGAACTCAAGATAGTATGCTGAACTGCTTTCCCCGCTATCACCAGACATTAAGCACTTCAACTCACGCTCGATGAGAAAGCGTTGTTTGTTGCTTATATTGAGATTCAGAAGGCGATTAAGTTCTGCTATGTCTTCAGTTCTGTTATCTTTTTGTTTGAGGATCATCGCTGCTCCAAAAAATAGTTAAAATTTTTTATTTTTTTAGATGTTAAATGTGGGGGGGAATTATAATATTTTTGCCTTTTTTAAACGACGCGCTTTAGGTTCTGGGGGGAAAGTGGTTGAAAAGCAGGATTTTTTTCTTCCAGCCTATACAACATGGGGGTTATCTGCAATGAACATGCCTTTATAAAGGCGTTATCATTAACGAAGATAGGTGGCGTACAGATTTTTCGATGCAGCAATTTCAAGGGATAAATAATTGTCGTTGATCACAGGTTGCCGGCAATGGAGGTTTTGCTGGCAGTTATCCGCCCCCGGGTTGGCCCTGGTCGAGCAATTTGCAATCAGTTTTGCCGGCGCCGAGGACAGCGCCGGGCAGATCCGGGGTGCAGCGCAGCGGGGAGGTGATAGCACAAACACAGACTCCGCTATTCTGTTTCAGATTTTGGGCGTAAAGGAGATTTTTTGACATCGAATGAACAGTAGAAAGACTAACTTTGGACTTGTTGCTCTTAAGATAATCTTCGATTTGGCAATCTTAGGGGGGAACGCTGTTCAGCGGTGGCCCACCCGAACTCGACCGCTAAGGCCGCCGACGTTCTCGCTATTCACTGAATGAAATTGTTGGACGACAATTCCACCATTACCAGTCCATGTTCGCAGACCGATCCCATTCCCCCACCAAATATTCGACCAAACTTTCCATTTCTTCGGAAGATTTCATGGCTTTGGCATATGTCCCGTCTGCTGCGAGAGTCAGGATTACGGGAAGACTGGAACGCTGTAGGTAAATTCTCGCTCGTTCACGCGGCCCAGCCCAAAGATATTCCATGAAGTCTAGTATGACTCGAATGGCCTCTGGATCTTCAACTGTTAAAGGTCCTGACAGAGCAAAATTACGGGTTCCCCTTAAATGTGGGAGAAGTACAGGAGCGGCTCCTGCTCCAGAGTGAAAAGTGAACGCTTCGCCTTGTTTCCCAAAGGAACCATGCGCAACAAAATTACGGTGCTGCCTTCTGATCTCGGTTAGATCGTCGTAGAAGCGTTTTTCGTCAGGTTCGTTGAGATTAAAAACCGCTTTGAACTTGTTGGCCCAGTCTGCGCCAGCAAGTGAAGCAACCTCGTTGCCTGTGCCAATATGTCCTTGAAGTATTGCGAGGTGAATAAATACATGCTCGGTGAAACTATAAAATGCGTCGATGACCGAACTAGCTAACCACACAGCTTTCTCCGATAAGGTAAATGGCTCCGAAAAATAATCACCCCAATCTGCCAAGCGCTCTTCACGTGATAGCTTGTTCCTCCTACGCTCCTCATCGGCTCGAATGGCTCTGACCGTTTTTTGATATTCAGTTAGAAAGAATTGAAAGCGCTGATGCAACTCATCGGTGTGGTTCTTTACGTTCAACTTTGAATCAGCAACAGCTTTTTCCGCATACCATTCAAAATAAGGCCGAGCAGCCTTTGTGGCCTTTTGAATACGAACCACGATTTGTTCAGCTTCTTTTTCATAAGCCTTCGGCTCATCTACAAAGATACCAAGCCCAAACTTTCTGTGTTCGATCAGAAAGGCTTTCCCTTTGTAGTCGACAGGGACAGACCAAGCTAATTTCTCAAACTGCCCAAGGTTTTTGAACTTAAGAAGGTCTACCAAAAGAAAATAGACGAGATAGTAAGGGGGGAGCTTACGCCCGGCTTCCGTTCGCTGCGCTGAAAAGAGAAGGTTCTTAGATGCGGCAGTTACCTCATCGGTGGGACGAACTGGCCTGATGGCCCTTTCGGCTGCTGCCCTAATGTGATTGAGATGCTCTGGAATATTCAAGTTTTCGTCCGACATTTCTCATAACCCGCGGCCCACCAGAACTTGCCCGTCAGGCCGCCAGGGTTCTTCCCGTCTGCGTTAATGCGTTTGTTAGCCCAAATTCCAGTTTTTTGGGTTAGAAAATAGGGGCCGCCTCATTAATAAAGTTAAATCCTCTCCAAAACATAAAGCTAAGGAGATCGTAAGACTTAGTTAAAGTTGCGATTACAAATACCGCTAATTAATGCTACATTAGCAGCCTCTCAAATTAATGAGGAGGCGACCCCTAAGATGTAATTCCAATATCAAGTTCCAAATCAGACAAGCGCTTCCTTTTGACACGATTGAATATTATGTCAATATCTTCCTTCTTGTAATGCTTATCAGGATTGATGTAGCCTCGGTCCCCTAAGTATTTCATTTTTTCTGAAATGGTTTCATAATTGTCATAGTTATGTATATAACCGCCTCGGGGTGTATACTTTGCTTTATAGTAGGCTTTTGCGAGTTTTTTTAGATTTGCTGGAGGGACGCCTCCAAAATCACTGAGTCGAGTGAAGAAATTACTTATAATCCCGTCAAGTTTATGCAGCAGAGAAATGTCTGTGATTTCAAGGAAATAAAAAAGCCAGCCATAGCGCCTTTTTTCATTAAGTGAACCAGTTATCTTTTCATTTAAATCTTCTACAAAAACGGTTTGTTGGATATCTTGATTTAGCCAGGGATATTTTTTAATTCTTTCTTCTGAATTATGTAAATATGAGGAGAATTTGCCTGCTACGGAGGTGATAAAACGTTCAATATTTGCTTCTTTTATACTCGTGCGAGTCTTTGATAAAAGATAGCCTAAATATTCAAATTCGAAATCGCTTAATTGGCATTCGGTTTTACTGACATTGAGAGATAGATTGTAATCTGAAAGTACGGTTTCTACCTTGCCTTGAATATCTGAGGAGTCACCTTCTTCAATGAAAATTAGTATATCGTCAACATACCTGATGTATCTAATGCCGATACCTTCAAGCTTAACATCTACTTCCTTTAGATAAATATTGGCTAGAATGTTAGAAATCGCCAATCCTTGCGGAACCCCGTAAGTCCTTTTGTATTCTTTTATGTCCTTTTTTTTGTAATTAATCGGGACAGTAGGTGTCTTAAGGGAATATTTTATTAAATTAATTAATTTTTTAGACTTTACTCTTGTTTTGATAATCCCAATCAAAATGTCATGGTCAATGTTGTCATAGAATGATTTTATGTCTGTCTTGAAATAGCAAATATGTTTGTGTGCAGATATTTTGTAAAATTCCTTAATCTCTTTTATGTAGTTATTTGGGAGCTTCCGGTAGACACATTCAGGAAATATTTCATGTAGAATCTCTTTTAACATATATAGGACGATTCTGTCTCGGATGGTGGAGACAGAAATGAGTCTTGGATTCTTGCTCCTACCTTTGCTTTGAAGTTTTTCTACATATGGTGAAAATTTATATGTTCCAGCATTACACTTATTGAAAATAATATTTAGCTGATCTTTTTCAATTTCATTGAATTTCTTAATACCTATTCTGTCAATACCACGTGTAGCCTTTTTGGAAATTTTTTCGTCATACACTTCTTTTATGATTTTTAGACGAAAATGTTTTTTGAATATCAAATATGAACTTATCATAATTAACAAAATGAAACAATTTCTAAAATAAGCCACAACGGTAAAATAACGGTTACTGCATAAACCAATAGTTGAGGAATATAACGTGCAATTGGCATCCATAGATACATAAGATACCAGTCTGGTATTTTATCTTTTTGGGTTTCTTTGAATTGTTTATGATTGTGGAGTGCAAATTGATAGTAATCAATCGACAGGTGGTTTTCGTATTTATCTATAATGTCGTCATAATTTTCAAAAAAATCATCTATTTTAGTGTCGTCAACTGCACCAGCAAGCTTACTAGCGAGTCGTCGTATTTTCCTGCCGCATTCATGATATTGAAATGCTCTTATTTCCAAATGGTTGAGGTTGACAGACAAGCTAAGTGACATAACTAATATTGATAAAAAAATTGATGCAAATTGACTTTCATCTAAATGACTACTTTGAATTTTTCCCGCATATATCAGTATTGATAATGTGACGAGATAAACTGAAGAAGATAGCAAAGACCACCTTATACAATGCTTCCAGCTTGTAATTCGTTTTGCCGCATTGAACCTGGTAATACTTGTAGACCAAATCTTGAAATCAAGTATCTCTTTTTTTCCCATGTTTGTGACCATTATTTATAAAGGTGTCTTCGAGGGCTAACGCCGCGCGGATGAGCGGCGGAAGCGTGGGCGAGTGTGCTCGCCTGCGCTGGAGTCCGCTCGATCCGCTGGTTGGCCGGAGCGAAGCGGAGGCCAGCCAGTGGATCCTTGATCCGTGCGGCGTTGGCACTCCGCGCAGCGGAGTGCCAACGGCTGCGATAACCGGAAAATTGGCCGCAGGCCAAATTTCCCGGTTAATTGCGTTGTTGGGCATATCTTTCGATGACATAATACATACTTTCATAATTCTCCCGCTTCAACTCGCCATTGTATACGATGTTTTTTTTTGCTGCGATGGCCTGTAGAGTGGAGTAGAAGGTTGGGAGAGATTTTGTAACCGCTTCCTTGATGTTGGGCATGAGTGTGTTATCTCTGACTTCTTTTGATACTTTCCCAGCAATGATGGCATCACTTGATATCTTTAGTTGGTAGAAATACTTCTCACCGACGGTGGAAATGTCAAAAAAATCATCAAGAGTTGGCTCGCCAGTTTTGTTAATGTATTTGTGCAACACAGCTGCAAACTCCTGAAATCGAGAGTTCTGCGCCTCCATTAATTCTATCCCATTCTCGAAGAGCTTTTGCTCATACTGCTTTCGCTCAGATAGCGACAGGGTAAACCGGGAAAAGAAGAACCCTAAAACGAACGTTATGATCGGGATAAGAACCTTCTCGTAATCACGTAAAAAATCTAAAAAAAATCGATAATTCATTTCCTTTCCTTACGTGATGATTTTAATACATTGCTGGCAACCTTCAGCCTAACTCTATTTGTTTTGTTGACTCCACCTTTGTCACCTGCCAAATGCAGAAGAGTCTCGATAACATCCGCCTCACAAGGTAAAAAATTGATGTTGCAATTTGGAAAAACCTTCTTTGCCGCTGTCGATCCTATTTCGCAGAGAGAGGATCCAGTACCAATGTGCGTATTAACTATCTGAGCCCACTCTTTGATCTGTACATCTGTAGGTTGATACTGGAGGCCAAATTGGGATTTAAAAGCATTTGCCATTTTTTTCATAATTAAAGTCTCCCGCGTGGATGGTGAGATGCCCAACGAAGTGTCGACGTTCGAAGAGACTTCGACACTTTACGCCTTTATGGAAGCATAAAATATATGCTGCTCTTCTAACGCATATTATCACTCAGAGAGTTTTTAGCCTAAGATTTTGCTGTAAAAAAAATTCTTTTAAGACCTTCAGAAATTGAGATTTATACAGGCAAGGTAATGACTGATAAAATACAGCAAATTAATACTTCCTGAGAGGGTGAGATATGAATGTTCATGCAATCACCAGCCAACCAGGTTGCCGGCAATCGTTTTTTTGATTGCATTTTGATCGCTGCAGCTGCTCCAGATAAAGCAATTATGTAATCAGATTCCCCGGCATCGAGGGCAGCGCCGGTCAGATCGGCGGCCAGCTCCCCCAGGGCGGGGATTGCATTTTCTTTGGAGTCCGCAATTCTGTTTCAAATTCTGGGGGCGTAGAGGGGATTTTGGGGCTTTGAAGGCAGTAAGAATGTAATGTCAGACCACCTGATCTCAATCCCCTCGCTTTGTCTCAACCAGACAAGTTCATTCCGGCTGCCATGCACAATCTGCCCAGTGCGCTTCATAGCGTTTCACAAAATCTTTCATCTCCCGGATGTTGGCAGCAGGTTCGCGGCAAGCCCGGGCGCAGGTAGAAACGACATCCCGGTAGAACTCCGGAGCTACAGCCATGATGCCGTCATAATTCATAAGCAACTCCGAAAGACGCTCCGTGATTTTTGCTCCGCGAGGTGCCATCACAATGCTCGGGGGCTCTCCATACGTGTTTATCAAAACGTATCGCCAGCTTGGATCTGCGGCTTCCTGGCGAGGGACAATCTCACAGGGACGTGCATCTCCGCCGCCGGAAATGCCGTCATAGACTTCCTTTAGGGCCAGTGGTTTGTGGGCCACCAGGACATAAGGTCCGGCCTCTACATATCTACCCATGCTTTCGTCGTATTCGATGCCAAGCAAGGCTTCCAGGTCAAAACGCGCATGCCGGTCAAGGGGAGCCTTTCCCGAGGTGAACCATTGAAGTTCCCGCAGGGTTATCCCGGCACACCTGGCAATCTCTGCAGGCGGATTGGGCCAGCACGCCACGAGGTTCTTGGCGATTTCGGCCGCGTTGTCATAGTCACTGTCGGCCCAGAAATCATCATCCTCGAGGATATCCTCTGGTGCCTTCTCAACTGTCAGTAGCCAGGTACTGCCATCAAACCCATCGAGGTTGAAATATCGGGGCTGATCAGGCGGCAGGGAGATCTCCCAGGATGAAAGCCATGGACCGGGTTCCCAGTCGAGTCCACCGGTCACTGTTGGCACTGGCACTTGCGCCGGTAAGGTCAGCCACTGCTGGATTCTGCCTTCAACCTCGCGGCTGTTCACGCCTCTGTGACCATCCCTGACACGAAAATCGTGGTCAACTTGAGCGTACCGGCAAAGGGCCTGGATGGACCCGGAAAGAGACCGGTCATTTCCGTCGTGCTTCCTCAGCAGCCACCGGCTGGAGTTCTGGGCTGACCGCAGGGATGCTGGAAGGGATTTCTCCTTGGCATCGGCCACCTCGACCTGGACTCCAATTTTTGCCATTTCCCCTACCAGTCCAGGGCTGGCCGTCGCGAGGCGGCGGTTGATCCGCAGGATGTCCGGTCGGCCACGCAAGCCCTCGGCGTTACGCCACGCATCCAGAAGAACATCCCTGAAGGGCCTGGGCTGATCGACTGGAGTGAAGGTCATCCACCGGATGGGCAACCCGGCAACGGTGATTCCATAGAGTATGAGGGGGCTGAGCCCGTATCGCTCTGCGTCCTTGATCTTGATCGGGTCCCGCACAGACACAATGCCATGTTCCGGATGATGGAAAAGGAACTTGGGGACTCGGAAAATACAAATTTACCTGGATCGCGCCCGGATTTGGGTGAGATTAGCCCGTACCGATTGAACAAAACCGCAGGCATAGCAGCGCTACGTCGAGGATTTTGTGATTGAGGCACGGGAAAATATGGCCCGAAGACGGGATGCGTTATGGTAAATTAGTATTTTCCGAGTCCCTTGGCTATCGCAACGTAGAAATGATGCTCTCTTGGTGATGGCTGCGTCTGCTGATTCATTCTCAAATTAACCTGCTTCTACGGCCCGCTCTGCAGCGCTCAATCTGCCGCATCCAGGGCCGGATATCTGGCTTCTGCCTACCTGGATCTGTATTCCCAAGCCTTTTTACGTAGCTTTATCGTAACCGATCACAGGGTAGCGTCAGGCAATAACAGCGAGGCAGCGAGAAATTACAGGGAGGTAATCCACGAGATGTCTGGGGCATGACCGCGAAAATGGGCGGTCAGGGCATCGACGAGGACATGGAAGGTTGGCTTG
>JAHIVT010000164.1 GCA_018816555.1 Pseudomonadota bacterium | reverse complement strand
CTGCAACACTACCTTGCCCGCCATTATCCTGCTGCCTTTCCCATGGACACATTACCTTCCTGATCAATGCCGCCCCATGAGGGCGGAGGAAGGTCTCCTGCACTGTTGGTAGGGCCGGATTGCATCCTTTTTTATGGTGCGCAATGTGGTGATCGTGTTTAGTATGCCCTTTTTGTCGGAGTTACCCAGGGGACTGATTTTATTTTTCCTTTTCCAAAGCCGGGGACAGAATGATTTTCGCCCAAACAGCGAAAACAATTCAGTCCCCTCAGTCTGGCGGAAAAATTAAATCTGTCTCCCGGTCTTAAGTTAACGACATTGGTTGAGAAGAGTTGGTAACGTGGAGCACTTTGCAGAAAGAAATATCATAGCGGCCATCGCCCGCCAGCAGGCCCGCACAGCGGCTGACCTGGTGCGGGGCATTGGCGATGATTGTGCGGTGGTGCGCAAGGCCGGCGGTCTGGTTGACCTGTGGACCACCGATGCCCTGGTGGAGGGCGTGCATTTTGATCTGGCCTGGCATCCGCCTGAATTGCTGGGCAGAAAGGCGGCCAGTGTCAATATCAGCGATATCGGCGCCATGGGGGGCAGGCCCCGTTTTGCCCTGCTTGCCCTCGGATTGCCTGCCGCCTGCCCCAAGGAATTTCTGGACAAAATGGTAGCCGGGTTCCTCGATGTACTGGCTGAGCATGACATGGTGCTGGTGGGTGGTGATACGGTCTATGCCGGCGAGCGCCTCCTGCTGTCCATCACCGTTTGCGGGGAGATGGCGGAAAAGCAGGTCTGCTACCGTTCCGCAGCCCGGCCCGGTGATCTGGTCTGGGTGAGCGGCTGTCTCGGTAATGCGGCCTGCGGTCTGGAGTTGTGCCGTCAGGGGTGGCAGGGGCAGGAGGAGTATGCGTTGCTCTGCCGCGCCCATCTTGATCCGCAGCCCCAGGTCAGACTGGGCCGCATGCTTGCCGAAAGCGGACTCATTCACGCCATGATGGATATTTCCGACGGCCTGGCCACGGATTTGGCCCATATCTGCCAGGGCAGCGGGGTGGGGGCCGAGATCATGGCCGAGGAGGTGCCCCTGGCGGGCGAGCTGCAGAAAGCCGCCGCAGCCTTGCAGCTTTCCACCATGCAGCTGGCCCTGCAGGGAGGTGAGGATTACCAGCTTGTTTTTACCTCACCTGCGCAAAACAGTGGACCGCTGCGCAACCTCAGTCAAGAGGCAGGGGTGGACATTGCCTGTGTAGGCCGAATTGTTGCCGGGGCGCAGGTCATGCTCCGGCAGGACGGAGAGTGGCGGGACATCAGTTTTCAGGGCTATGAGCACAGGTTTTAAAATACATTCCCCCTTCTCGCCTGCCGGGGATCAGCCCAAGGCCATTGAGACCCTGAGCCGGGGGATCGAGCGGGGTGAGCGGGAACAGGTGCTGCTCGGCGTCACCGGGTCCGGCAAGACCTTCACCATGGCCCATGTCATCGCCCAGACCCAGCGTCCGGCCCTGGTGATGGCCCCGAACAAAACCCTGGCAGCCCAGCTTTATGCTGAATTCAAGGATCTCTTTCCGGAAAATGCGGTGGAGTACTTTGTCAGCTACTATGATTATTACCAGCCCGAGGCCTACATCCCCCAATCCGACACCTACATTGAAAAAGACTCGGCGATCAATGACGCCATTGACAAGATGCGCCACTCGGCCACCCGTTCGCTGCTTACCCGCCGGGATGTGCTGATAGTCGCCAGTGTCTCCTGTATTTACGGGCTCGGCTCGCCGGATGAGTATAAAAACATGCATCTCTTGTTAAAGCAGGGAGAGGACTATCCCCTGCAGGAGATGCAGCGGCGGCTGGTTTACATGCTCTATGAGCGCAATGATTTCTCTTTTCATCGCGGCACCTTCCGCGTCCGCGGTGATGTGGTCGATATCTTCCCGGCCTACGAGGAGGATCATGCCGTGCGGGTGGAATTCTATGGTGATACCATTGACAGCATATCTCTGGTTGATCCCCTGCGGGGCGAGGTGCTGGCCACCATGGAGGAGGTGACGGTTTTCCCGGGCAGCCATTTTGTCACCTCCAAGGAAATCCTGGCCAGGGCCATGGGAACCATCAAGGAAGAACTCAAGGAGCGCCTGGATTTTTTTACCAAAGAGCGGCGCCTGGTGGAGGCCCAGCGGCTGGAGCAGCGTACCATGTT
>JAHIVT010000163.1 GCA_018816555.1 Pseudomonadota bacterium | reverse complement strand
TGGTCAAATATCTGGAAGAGAGAGGATAAGAGAGGCAAACCTCTGCCGCTCTACCGCCTGTCGTGTACTATGGCCTCAATATCCTGGGCACTTTGATTCCCGCCATCAAGGAAAAGCCTGGCGGCAGATCAATGGAAAGTGCTTTCTGACTCAGGGTTAAAGGTAGATTTTCATGGGAATATGGTGTAGGAATAGATATGGGAATATAGATGGTTAGGGATTCGCTTTTAGGCAACAAGTTTTCCTTAAAATCAAGATACACTTTGTGTCCGTGCCGGCATTCCTCCCGGCAGTTTACTGCCAGCCGGCTTCTGGAATAAGTGAAGAACGTGAGATGTGAGGCTGTTGGTGTCGGCTGAAAGCAAGTGGGACAACCTTATTGAGAAGTGGCGCAAGCCCGTTGGCATACAGTCGCTGCTGATGGTTAGCGTTATTGCGCTGCTCATCGGCTTGGTGACCGTGCTTGTTTATGCCACCGGCGGCACCGCTTTTGCCTGGTTGCACCTCATGTATATCCCCGTCCTGCTGGCAGCGGCTTTTTTTCGTGTGCGCGGCGGGCTGCTGGCGGCGCTCATTGCCGGTCTGCTGTTGGGGCCCTTCATGCCCCTCTATGTTCCCAGTGAAGTGGCGCAGAAAACAGGGAACTGGCTCTTTCGCACCCTTTTCTTCCTGTTGTCCGGTATTCTCACCGGTATTCTCTCCCATATTCTGAATGGACGCCTGGATCGGATTAAGAAACAGGCCTACTTCGATGGTCTCACGGGCCTTCCCAACCTTCTGGCCCTGGAGACGACTGTGGGTGAAATGCTTGCCGACCGCGACGCCTCTGTCTGCCTGGCCATGATCACCTTCACCAATTTTGCCCAAATCATGGATGCCCTCACCTATCGTGCCGCTGACAACCTTGGTCTGCAGATTGCCGGACGGCTTCAGCAGGTGAATTGTTTTCAGTTGCCTGTATACAAGATACACAACACGAGTTTTGCCTTTGTTGCCCGCAGCCTGGACCTGGAAGAATTTGTGACCGACTGCGAGCAGATTCTCTATCAGCTGCAGGAGCCTTTTGTTGTCGAAGGGGTGCTGGTGGCGGTGAATATGCACTGCGGCGTTGCCTTGTTGCCCAGTGATGCAGCAGAGATTCATGAGGGACTGCAGAAGGCAAGTGTCGCGGCCCATGAAGCGGAAAGCCTCAACAAGCTCTGCGTCCATTATAACAGCGGCAATGAGGTTGATCGCAGGCGGGCGCTGGCGTTGCTTGGTTCCCTGTCAGACGCCTTGAAAAATGAGGAACTGGCCCTGTACTATCAGCCCAAGGTCAACGTGCAGACCGGGGTTGTCGAGGGAGCGGAAGCCCTGTTGCGCTGGAATCATCCTGAACATGGCCTGGTGCGGCCGGACCTGTTTATCCCGGAAGCGGAAAAAACCTGGCTGGTGCAGCCGCTTTCGCTTTTTGCCGTGAAAGCGGTTGTCGCCAAACTGCAGCGGCTGCGGAGGCAAGGGTTGCAACTTCGGCTCGGGGTAAATCTTACGGCCCATAATATCCAGAGCAGCAGATTCATGGCAGAATTAAACAGGATAATTGATGAGGCGGACATTTTACCCGGCAGTCTTGAGGTGGAAATTACCGAGCGCACCTTGATTACTGAATTCGATACTGCCGTTGATGTCCTCTCTTCCTTGAAAAATCGCGGAGTCAGCATAGCCCTTGATGATATGGGTGCCGGTTATTCCGTTATCCGCTATCTGCAGACCCTGCCGATCAGCAGCATCAAGCTTGATCAGATTTTCCTCCATGATCTACTGACTTCCGAATTCAACCAGAATATGGTGCGCGGCATGATCGTCATCGGTAAGCGTATGGGGATTACTGTGGTGGCGGAAGGGGTTGAGGATAAAGAGGTGAGCGATAAACTGCGGGCCTTTGGTTGTGACCTCATCCAGGGGTATTACGTGAGCCGGCCGTTGCCGGAAGAAGAATTTGACGCCTGGCTGCAGAACTGCGCCTGGAAGCTTAATACAATTGCCATCCCGACCGGCAATAAGGGTTGAAGTACCTGCGGACGGACGTTCATTATACTTTAAAGAGATATGAAAGAAGAAAATGCCATCGGTTTTCTGAGTAGCGGGGGCTGGTCCAGCAATGAGCAGCGTTACTCCATGCTGCGCGAGATGGAGATCGCCACCAGAAAGAGCCTCACCCCGCTTGAGCGTTTTGAAACCGAGCTGCATCCCTGGATGGGTTTTGCCATCATGCCGGTCTTTGCCCTGGCCAATGCCGGGGTGGCCTTTGAGATGTCCGATTTTTCCAATCCGGTTGCCATTGCCGTGGTGTGCGGGCTTTTTTTCGGCAAACCTCTCGGCGTGGTTCTGTTCAGCTGGCTTGCCGTCAAAATGGGGCTTGGCCGGCTGCCGGAAGGGGTCAGTTGGCCGGTGCTCATTGGCGGTTCTTTTCTCACCGGCATCGGTTTTACCATGGCCCTTTTTATCTCCAGCCTGGCCCTGGAGGGCGAAATCCTCGATGCCGCCAAGGTCGGCGTGTTGGGCGGCTCACTGCTCAGCGCGGTGGTGGGCATGGTATTGCTTTCCATGCTGCTGCCCGGCAAGGCCGGCAGATAGAGAAATAAAGGAGAAAAAATGGATCCGGTGTGGATTACCATAGCGTTTCTCTTCGGTTTCGCTGCTCGGCAGATTGGGCTGCCGCCTCTGGTCGGTTTTCTGGCCGCAGGTTTTGTCCTGAGAAGCATGGGTGCCGTTGGCGGTGATGTGCTGCAGATTCTTGCCGATCTCGGTGTGACACTGCTGCTTTTTACCATCGGCCTCAAGCTTGATGTGAAAATCCTGCTCAAGCCGGAAATATGGGCAGGCACCTCGCTGCATATGCTGGTCACCGTTGCGGTTTTCGGCGGTTTTATCTACGGGCTGGGGGCCTTGGGGTTCGGTTTGTTTGGCGGCCTTGATCTGAAACTCTGCCTGCTTATCGCCTTTTCCCTGAGTTTTTCCAGTACGGTTTTTGCCGTGAAAGTCCTTGAAGCAAAGGGCGAGATGTCCTCCCTGCACGGCCGGGTGGCCATCGGCATCCTCATCATGCAGGACGTGCTGGCCGTTATCTTTCTCACCGCCTCCACCGGCAAGATTCCCTCGCCCTGGGCCATAGCGGTGCTCGCCGCTCTCTTTGCCATCCGGCCGCTTCTTTTTAAAATCATGGATCGTTGCGGCCATGGTGAACTCACCATTTTGTTCGGCTTTTTCCTGGCCCTGGTGGTCGGCGCCGCAAGTTTTGAGTCTGTTTCTCTGAAGGCGGATCTCGGCGCCCTGGTCATAGGGATGCTGATGGCCGCCCATCCGAAATCGAAAGAGGTGGCCAAAAGTCTTTTCGGTTTCAAGGAAATATACCTGGTCTGCTTTTTTCTGAGTATCGGTCTCTCCGGTTCGCCGAGCTGGCAGGCCATGGGGGTTGCCTTCCTGCTGACAGTCTTGATCCCCTTGAAATCGGCTCTTTTTTTTCTGCTTCTCACCCGTTTTAAGCTGAGGGCCCGATCAGGGCTGCTGACCGCGCTCAACCTGTCGAATTACAGCGAGTTCGGGCTCATTGTCTGTGCGGTGGGCGTGGAAAACAACTGGATTGGCAGCGAGTGGCTCATAATCGTTGCCATGGCTCTTTCCTTGAGCTTTGTACTGGCGGCGCCGCTTAATACGGCGGCAAACAGCATCTATCAGAAACTGCATGATCGGCTGGTGGTCTTTGAGACCGAGGAGAGGCATCCCGACGACCAGCTTATGGATCCTGGCCCGGTAACCCTGGCGGTGTTCGGCATGGGGAAGATCGGCACCAGCGCCTATGATTATCTGCGGGAGCGGCATGGGGATACCGTGGTCGGCCTCGATTTCAATGAAAAAAACGTGGCCAGGCATCGGTCGGCCGGTCGTAATGTCATTTCAGGCGATGCCACTGACCCGGATTTCTGGGAGCGGATCAGGACGCATAAAAGGAAACAGAAATTTTCCGCTGTCATCCTGGCCATGCCCAACCATAAGGCAAATCTCTTTGCCGTCAGACAGCTGCAGCTTGGGGAATTTCAGGGAAAAGTGGCGGCAGTTGCCATGTTCGAGGATGAGGTGAACGAACTGAAGGCTGCCGGGGTGCATGCGGCCTTTAATTTTTATGCCGAGGCCGGGACTGGTTTTGCCAAACATGTGGATGAAAATCTGCTGCTTGGTGCAAAATAAACGTAAGTAATTAACCAGCTAGAGCGTGCAGAGGACCGAACTATGAGTGACATTCCACAAAATATCCAGCGATTCAACCTCATCGCGTTAGTGCTTTTCGCGAAACTCTATGAATCATTCCCCTCCGGTATCGACATCGAACCGATGAATGTCGGGCACGAGGCAGTTCCGAAGGACGAATCTTGGGATGATCAAATTTGGGATTTTGGTGCGGTAGCCTATGACGTGGTACTTTGGTTGGCCGAGGAGGGGTTCCTTCGATATGAAAATCCAAACCAAACCAGAGAATTTTTTAACGCACGACTCACTATGAAGGGTCTTACAGTCTTGGGTTATGTCCCGACCTCACTTCAGACCACTGAACCGAAAGAGCCAATCATCGAGAAAATTAAACGCGTCCTCGCAACTGGGACAGAGAAGGCCGCGGCTGAAGGAGTGAGAGCCATTCTTGGACAGATATTTAGTTTGGCACTCGCGTCAAAGGAAATGGGGAGTAAGTTAATAAGTGTGTAGGCACTTTAACCCAGCGGTGAACGGTACCTGCGCAAAAGCAGCCCAAGTCACTTGCTTTGAACAATAGGAGATCGCAATGAGAACCACATTAAATGCCATATTGATGGGATTGCTTTTTGCTGCCGAGTGCCTCTGTTCTCCTCTGCAGGCGGCCGAACAGTACAGCAGACAGACCGTCTATGTCCCAATCTATTCCCATATCTATACCGGCGACCGGGAAAAAACTTTTGATCTGGCGGTTACACTGAGCATTCGCAATACTGACATGGAAAATAGTATCGTGGTGGAGAGTGCTGATTATTTCAATACGGAAGGGAAACTGATACAGAAGTACATCGACAAAGAGGTGTCACTGGCTCCCATGGCCGCCACCCGTTATGTGGTGCAGGAGTCGGACAAGCGGGGAGGGTCGGGAGCCAGTTTTGTGGTGAAGTGGCGCTCCGCCAACAAGGTGAGTCCGCCGGTGATTCAGGGTGTCATGATCGGCAGCAAGTCCCAGCAGGGAATTTCCTTTCTGACTGAGGGACAGGTCATCGAGGAAACTGTGGGGCAATAAATTTGTAAAAAACGTTATTTGGTGAGCTGAAAAATAAATCAATTGAGAAAATGAACCTGCAGGATGTGCAAATCTGGAGCCCGGCCCTGCGCAAGACCATACCCATCACCCAGGTGGTTTCCGGATTTGAAACGAAGTGGGAGAATTCCCTCATCATGCGGGAAAACCGGAAACGCACTATCAGGGTAAGGGGCAATATCGAGTTCGGCGGCCTGGCCTGCGACCTGCAACAGGGGGTTGAAAAAGAGATCGAAGCAATCCCTCTGCCGCCTGGCTATGAAATGCACTGGGGAGCGGAGAAAGAGAATTCCGCCAAGGCCCAGAAGGGTATCAAGGACAACATGATGCCACCGACAATTGCCATGATACTCATCATCATCATGCTGTTCAATAACCTGCGGCAGCCGACTATCATTCTGCTCACCGTGCCCTTTGCCATCATCGGGGTGACGTTGGGCCTGCTTTCCTTCGGGGCGCCCTTTGGCTTCATGTCGCTTTTAGGATTGCTCAGTCTGACCGGTATGTTGATAAAAAATGCCATTGTCCTGATCGACGAGGTCAATATTCAACTGGGGGAAGGGAAGGAGCCGCTGCGCGCCGTGATGGACGCCGCGATCAGTCGTCTGCGGCCGGTGTGCATGGCTGCCATGACTACGGTTCTCGGCATGATTCCCCTGGTCATCGATCCCTTCTTTCAGGGAATGGCGGTGACCATCATGGGCGGGCTTACCTTTGCCACCGGTCTGACGTTGATCATGGTGCCGGTGCTCTATGTTATTTTTTACAGGATCGGCTGGCAGAAATTGACATAAGGGTGCATGGCCCAACCGGTCATATCACCGCTGCCCGGAAATGTGACTGCCTGCCGTTGCGGCAAACCTCGCTATTGTGGGATCATCACCGAGTCATCGTCATAGAGCCCCTGTTCGGCTGTCGTATGGCATGCCGGGCAATTTGCCGGGGAAGCGATGGCTGGGCGGGCGAAGACCTGTGCCGAGATTTCGTGATGTTTTTCCCTGATATATGGGATATCGGTAATGCGCTGCGGCACCCCGTTTCCCAGGCTGCGCATGATCTTGACCGCCCGTTTGGCCCCGGATTTGTCCGCGCTGTTTGCCTGCAGATAGGCGGCAATGGCTGAGCGGGCGTTTGAGTTAAGTTCCAGCGACTCGCCGAAATGATCAGTCTGGTTGTCGAGGATTGCCTGCCAGGAGGCCGCAGGCAGCAATTGCGGTTGATAGGCGAAATGGCAGGCCCCGCAGCTTTCTTGATAAATGGGGTTGGCAACAGGGGGGAGATGATGTTTGCTTTCCTTTTCCGTGTGTTTGCGGTGCGTATCATGATGGGAATTATCATCAGCCAGGCAGGAATTCCAGCCGGATTGGGACATGAGGGAGAAAAAGAGTAATACGAAACCGCTCTTCTGCATCCTGTTCATAGTAAATTCTCCTTTTGTTGCCCGGCGCATGGCTATGCGCCGGGATTAGAGGGGATGTAACCTCTCTTATTTATCGGCTTTTTTCGTTGCCGTGATGTGCCATATCATGCTGTTGGTCCTGGGGCTTGCCCCCATGATGTCGCGGGAAGTCTGCCTGGAATTTTATGAGCTGTTCCTCGGTGAGATACTTGGTTGCCGCCAATCGTGATTCAATATTCTGAACGAACATTTTCCCCTGCACGTCAGCCATTTTTCCGGCCAGTTCACGCACGGCGGTTTCATTTAATTTTTGCTCGGAGAATGCCTTTTCCATTTCCAGGTGCAGCATGTTAAGCTGGGCTTTTAATTCCAGCTGTTGTTTGCGAAAGGTGAAATCCGCATTTTTCAGCTCCGTAATCTGTTTGTCCGATAACCCCAGCTTTTCAGCAATTTCAGGATTCTGCCACAGGCCAGACAATGATTGGTGATCCCTGTGCTCCTCGTGCCTGCCGAAGTCTTCGCCGTGCCGGTTGTCCTGGGCATGTGACCCGGCCATGGCCGGGACGGCAAAGAAAGTGAGTACCAGAAAAATTATTAGTGCGCCCGGTTTGTGTTGGTGAATTGTGTTCATGTTGTACCTCCTTGTTGGTTGTGTGTGAAAAGGTGCCGGTTTGTCTGCCGGAGTTTTTCTTCTGTTGCTTCCCAGCATAAAGGAGGGATGTTAAGATTTTATGTTGATCCGGCAGGGAAATTGTAAAGTTTATGTAAAAAGGGTTGCAGGGCCGGCAGGGAGTATGGACAATTGGAGCAGGAAAGCAGTCCGGTTCAGACATCAAAAAATATGGCGGGCATGATGAACAATGAGAATACACCTTCGCGAATCAGGGTGCTGATTGTCGATGATGACAGGAAACTCTGTAGACTGGTGGGTGATTATCTGGGGCCCATGGGTTATGAGGTGGAGGCCGCCCACAGTGGACCGGACGGGCTTGAACGGATCCTGGCCGGTGATTTTCATGTGGTGATTCTCGACGTCATGATGCCGGGCATGGACGGTTTCGAGGTGTTGAAGAGGCTGCGCAAGGAGTCCGATATCCCGGTATTGATGCTCACCGCGCTTGGCGATGAGACGGATCGGGTGGTGGGCCTTGAGATGGGCGCTGATGATTATCTGCCCAAGACCTTTTCCACCCGCGAGCTGCTTGCCCGTCTGCGGGCGGTCACCCGGCGATATTTCAAAACAGAGCAGCCGGAGAAGCCCCCGCAGTCCGATGTAACGCTGACCATCGGTGATCTGCAGATATCCCAGACATCCCGCACGGCCCGCCTGGGGGTGAAATCCCTACCCCTTACTCCCTTGGAATTCGATCTTCTGGTTTGCCTGGCCAAGGCCGCGGGACGGGTTCTGTCCAGGGACCAGCTGTTGGATGCCGTTGCCGGCCGCAGTTACGAAATTTTTGACCGTTCCATTGATGTCCATATTTCCTCCCTGCGGCGTAAATTGGGAGATACCCCGAAAAGCCCCAGATTCATCAGAACCGTACGTTCCGCGGGCTACATGTTTCAAGCGCCGGGCGGTCAGACATTATGAAGCCCTTTTCCTCGCTGTTTACCCGGATCCTGCTCTGGTTCTTCATGAATATGGCCCTGATTGCCGCGGTCCTGCTGGTGTTTTTCGCCTTTCAGTCCCACATGGATCTGCATGCATTTTTCGGCCATCAGACCGCTGACCGTCTGCGGGTTGCCGGCCGTTTCATCGCCCACGATCTCAAGCAGACTCCCCAGCCGCAGTGGCCTGATGTGCTCGCTCGGCACGGGGAGCTCAATCAGGTGGATTTTGCGCTGGTTCTTGACGACGGATCACGGTTCTCCGCCAAGAATCTCGCCATACCCGATGTGGTCATGCGTAAGATCGCGGAGAACAACCGGCCGCCTCCGCCGCCCTGGCGTTTGTTTTCCGGCAAGTCATCCCATGATAAGGATGAGGAGCGGGGAAAGGGCCATGATGATGACGCTGACGACCTGCATGACAGCAAGGGACAACATAAATATCACGACAGAGATGACGACCGGCCCTATCAGCGCTTGATGGTCCACACGGAAAATCCCTCCCGCTACTGGGCCGGCATCCCCATTCCGGTGTCTTTGGACTCCCGGCATCCCCAGGCGAGCGCTATGCTGCTGGCTGTTTCGGACTCCATGACCGGCAACGGCTTTTTTTTCGATCCCCTGCCGTGGATGATCGTTGCCGTGGCGGTGGTACTTATTTCGGTCCTTCTCTGGCTCCCTCTGGTACGCAACATTACGGGTCCGTTGACGCGCATGACCCGGGCTGCCGAAGAGGTGGCCAAGGGGAGGTTTGACGTGCGAATCGAGGAACACCGCGCCGACGAGATCGGCCGTCTCGCCAGTGCCATCAACCATATGACTTCCCGGTTGGGCGGTTACGTCAAGGGGCAGAAAAGGTTCCTGGGCGACGTGGCCCATGAACTCGGCTCGCCCATTGCCCGGATTCAGTTGGGGCTCGGCATCCTGGAGCAGCGTCTTGAGGGGGATAACCGGGATCGGACAAGAGATGTCATGGAGGATGTGGACCACATGTCAAACCTGGTGAACGAACTGCTGTCATTTTCACGGGCTGAAATGAATCCGGCGAGGATCAGATTGACGGCAACGGAATTGCTGCCCCTGGTTCAGGGCGCGGTGCAGCGGGAAGGGGTACCCGGCGTAGAGATTGATGTGCAGATAGATGCGGGAATTAACGTGGTTGCGGCACCCGAGCTGCTGACCCGGGCCATTGCCAACCTGATCAGAAATGCCGTGCGATACGCCGGCAAGGCGGGTCCGATTTACATTGCTGCCGAGAGAAAAAATGATGGGGTAACTATTGAAATAAAAGACACCGGTCCGGGAGTGGCCGAGGAGTTGATGGAGCGCATCTTCGAACCATTCTTTCGCCCCGAACCCTCCCGTGATCGGGATTCCGGCGGCGTGGGCCTTGGCCTTGCCATTGTCAAGACCTGCATCGAAGCATGCAAAGGCACAGTCTCTGCCCGCAATAGGCAACCCTCGGGTTTTGCCGTTACCATAACACTAACAGCCGATTAATAAAGAAACGGGACGACCCGGATGCTCCGGATCGCCCCGCTGTTTCAGGCACTGTGTGTTATGTCAATGCATAGAGAGTGGAAGTCAGCAAGTAGACCTCAGCAGATCTCCGCCCCATCAGAACTTATACTTGGCGTCTATAAAAATTATGTCCGCATCCTCCCACTTTGCAGCGGTTGAATCATAAAAATCTTCTTCCTGCTCGTACCAGAGATAGCTGATAAGGACTGACCAGTTTTTGGTAAAATCATAGCCAGCCTGCAGCCGGTAGCCTTTCTTGTTGGTCCAGGATATTCCGCTGCCGAAATCGGCATCGGCCAGGAGGCCTAAGAGGGCGTCTGCCTCGATAACCGAATAGTCGAGACCAAGGGTGAATTTGTCTATCTGGGCGCTAGCCCCGACAGCCCAGCCCATGTCGGCATCATCCGGCTCTTCTGGGAAATTATAGATCTGGCTATAATCACCATCGGCGCCGAAATTCTTCCAGACCTGGCCATAGGCAGTGACCTTGGCACTGCCGGCCGGGAATGAAACCTCTCCGTAGAGATCGCCGATATCGAGGCCGTATTTGTCGGGATCAATTTGGTAGTTATAAGCTTTATCCTCATTGTATTCATAGGGGCTGTCGGCCATGTCGTTAATAAATGATTGATCATAGGTCTGGTAGCCGGCGGCCAGGGTGTACGTTACATCACCTGCCTGGCCCCGGTATCCGGCCTGGCCATAATAGAGCATTGCCGTGTTGTCATCATCAACCAGTTTTGCATCATAGGCTCCCAATGTGGCAAAAGGTCCGGTCTTCTGGCCGTATTGGCCGGTGAAGCCGGCAAAACGTACGTCTCCGTCATACATGACCCAGGCCATTTCATAGGGATTTGGCTGCTGGCCAAGGGTGATGGTGAAATCACCCCATTTATGCTTGGCATAGGCATAATCCAGACTGACATACTGGCGGCCAAAGGTTGTATCCTCACTCCAGGTTCCATTGGAGTTGGATGCCATATTCTGGTCATTTGCTATCAGGCCTGCGCCCACCTGCCAGTTTTCCTCCTGGTTGTCCCAGATTAAACCAACACGAAAACGGGTCCGCCAGCGATCACGGTCCTCGTCAGAGCTGGAGGACTCGCTATAGGCGTCTCTGCTACGCCGATCATAGCGGACGCGCAGGTCACTCTTCAGGGTCAGTTGGTCAATGAACTTGTTGGCCAGCGCAACCTTGCCTGCAGCCTTTTCTTCAACAACAGCCCCCTCAACCTTTTGTTTTTCCACCTGTTCAAGTTTGTTCTCCAAGGCTGTGATTTTTTCCATCTGCGTGGCAAGCTGGGCGCGCATGGCCTCAAGTTCCTTCTTGATATCATCTTGTGATGTGCTCTGTGCGTCGGCTATGGTGGGTAGCACGACACATACACTCAAGGCAAGTACGGTGGACAAAATCTTTTTCATGGAAGTTTCTCCTGGTCTCCTTAATGTTAATGAATGAACGGCCATTCATTAACATTACCATAAACCTGGAAAATATGCAAAAGAAAATAGCCGTAATACAACGAGTTAACTCCTGTGCCTTATGGTTCTAAAGGACAGGTAATTGATCTCTAGTTTTGGTGGGATCGGCAATTGATCTGATCGAAACGAATTGAAACGGAATAAGCTGCGGAAGATGTTTCTTCCGCAGCTTCTGGTGAAAACGAACTGGATCTGTCTGAAAAACTGAAAATGGTTAGTTGAAGGTTTATGAATTTTTGCTAAACACAGGCCGTTTTTGACGGAATTCTCTAAATCTCCTGCAATGTGACAAATTTGAGGGCATGGGTGGCGCACCGGGTGACGCAGGCGGGTTTAAGGCCGGCATCAATCCTGTCCATACAGTAATCGCACTTGACCACCTTGCCGGTATCCGGATTGAGCTGGGGCACGCCCCAGGTGCAGGCGCCGATGCAGGCCATGCAACCGATACATTTCTCCTGGTCAACCAGAACAATGCCGTCATGCCGTTTCTGCATGGCGCCGGTGGGGCAGACCGCCACGCAGTCTGGATCCTCGCAATGGTAACAGGAACGGAACCGGAACTCGGTCTTGGGTACTCCTGCCACCATTTTGAGGGGTTCTTGGCTGATCTCGCAGAGAATGGGGCCCACCGGCAGTCCCTTATTGGTCTTACAGTGGATCTCGCAGCCGTGGCAGCCGATGCACCGCTTCGAGTTAAGATAGATCATGTATTTTTTCATAATTCCACCATTCGTTTCGGGTTTTTCGAACTACGCCGCACGGTGACGAAACACTCGCAGAGGCATAATCCCCCTCCGGCGGGATCCATTTTGGTCAAGAACCCTTTCATCAGCTTCTGATCGGCAATGCCTGCGTGATAGGCCCTGGTCTGCAGGGGCACCTGGCGGCCGAAGCCGTGTACCATGTAAACCGCCTCCAGATGAATGAAGTCGGTGACATGGGCCTTGATGGTGCCGGTAACGCCATCGCTGATGACATCAACCCAGTCCCCTTCGGTGACGCCAAGTTTTGCTGCCTGCCGTTTGTTGATCCACAAAGTGTTGTCCGGCATCAGTTCATGCAGCAGCGGATTATTGATGGTGTGGCTGTGGGCATGGAGCGGCGAGCGGCCGAAGACAAGACGGAACTGGCCTTTGTCAGGTTTTTCCGGGCTCTCATAAGGTTTCAGCGAAGGCAGGCCGGCATCGGTCAGCACCCGGCTGATGATTTCTATTTTGCCGGACGGGGTTTTGAATTTGCCGTCAAGGTTGGCGCGGTCGAACATAACCGGTTTGTCCGCCAGCGAGACAAAACCCTTGTCATCAAAATCACGGAGGGTAAAGCCGGTGGGTTCCAGCTGCCAGTTCCATAGCTCCTCTGTGGTGGTGAAGGGAAAGTACTGGCCGATGCCCAGGCGGTCGGCCAGGAGCTTGATGATCTCATTGAGTGACTTGGTGTCATGCTGGGGCTCCACCGCCTTGCGCCGCATGATGAAACGAGGTTTCGGTCCCTTCTGGGTGGCGATGAGACTGTCGCGTTCAAGATAGGTGGACTCGGGCAGGATAACGTCACTGTACCAGCCGAATTCACTGTAATGGGTGTCCAGGGACACCAGCAGGTCGAGTTTGTCCAGCGCCTCCTTTTGCGCCTGGGGGTCGGGGAAGCAGGTAAACGGATCATGCCGTACGCAGATAAGGGCCTTGAGCGGATACGGTTCACCTGTCTGCATCGCCTCATAGAAGAGGGGGAAAAGTCCGGGACCTTTGTCAAAGTGGGTGTATTTCCACCCCACGCCGTCAGCCCTTTTGGCTGTGGGTTTCGGCACTTGGGCGTCCAGACTTCTGATTTCCTTTACGCCGCAATCTCCCGGTCCCTTGGCAAAGATCTGTCCGCCCTCGACCTCGACATTGCCCATCAGCACATTGAGGATGTGCAAGGCCCGGCTGGCGTAAAAGGAATCCCGGTAACGCGACATCATCCAGCCGGGGTGAAAGACAACCTTGGGACGGTCTACGGCAATCTCCTGGACAAAGTCCTTGATCCGTCCCGCCTTGATGCCGCACTCATTGGCGGCCCACTCCAGGGTATAGGATTCCACGAATTCCTCGAGTTTATCGAAATCGCTGACATATTTTTCGATAAACTCTTTGTCATAGGTCTTTTCCTTCAACACCTCGTGGATAATACCCAGGGCAAGGGCGTAGTCCGTGCCGGGTCGCACCTGGAAGAAACGGGTGGCCTTGATACCGGTCAGGGACTGCCTGACGTCAACATAGGTCATCTTGCCGCCGGCATCGAGCATGTCGAGCACCTGATTGACTTCGGCGATACGCAGGGAGGCAAGGATGTTACGCCCGAAGAGCACCAGGTGCTTGCTCTTTTTGATGTCGTAGACAAAGCCCTTGCGTCCTAAACCATAGACTGAAAGGCTGGCGTGATGCACATTGCGACCGCAGCCGCTGTCGTGATTGGTGAAGTTAGGCGAGCCCAGGCCATGGATAAATGCATTGAGCAGATCGATGAAAGGGCCTCCCCGGCAGCTGAGCATGATGCTTTCCGGGCCATGTTTCTTGATAATGGTTTTCAGGTTGTCGGCGACATAATCAAGCGCGGCATACCAGCTCACCTCTTCCCAGCGGCCAGCTCCCCGCCCGCCTTTGCGGATAAGGGGGCGCAAAGGACGCTCCGTATCATTTAACAGCGCGATTCCCGCCGATCCCTTGGCGCACAGGGCACCCTTAAGCAGATGCTGGTTTCCTTCGATCCACGTTACCTTGTTGTCCTCGGTTTCAACCCGGATCGGACAGCGAACAGTGCACATGCCGCACATGCTCCATACTGACTTCTTGACCATTACTTTTCCTCCGTTTCAGGTCGTGTCATAAACTCTTATCGCCGTTTTAGCATCGAAAGCAGCCAATCTCGCGGCTAGTAAAGTCCGAGCAGTTTCAGGCCCAGCAGCACGAGACCAACACAGGCAACCCGCTTGACCACAGTAGGGCTTACCCGTTTGGCAATCTGCGGTCCGATGTAGCCGCCGAGCAGAGCGGCAGGGAACATGCACAGAAACAGGATCAGATCGAAGTTGCCGAATTGATAATGTCTGATGCTGCTCATGGATGTATTAAAGAAAATCGCCAGCAGGGAGCTCCCCACGACAATGTACATGGGCAGTCGGAGACCAACAGTCATCAGCGGCACCATGAATGGGCCGCCGCCGAATCCGAACATGGAAGACATGACGGCAATGAGAAAACCGCCGATGCAGCCTATGATCATATTTGCATCAAATTCTTGTTCCCAGAAATCAATCTTCATCGCTGTATCCTCCCATTATGCCTGTTTGGCTTTTGCCGTTTTTTCGGCTCTTTTTTTGAACTCTTTCAGGATGGCCTGTTCTTTTTTGTTTTTGGCAAGGTAACCGGGCGTTGTCTGCCATAACATTAAGGCGGCCAGCACGAGAAGTATCCAGCCAAAGGCAAACTTAAACTGATCGAGCGTAATGAGTTCCGTGAGTTTCGGGCCGATGAATCCTCCGAGCAGCATTGAAGCGCCAATGGTGCAGCCAAGTTTCCAGTTGATGAATTTGATTTTTGAATAGTTATAGATGCCGCTGGCCTGGGAAAAAAGCACGGTGGGCATGACGGTTCCCGCCACCACGGTATGGGGAAGCGGGAAGAGAGAAACCAGGAGGGGGTTCAGAATAAAACCGCCGCCCGCGCCCATGAGCACGCCGAAAATGGCCACGGCCAGGGTGAGAAGAAATGGCCAGAAGATATTCTGGCTGGTGCCGGCGACGCTGAGATAAACCAGTGGAAAGTTAATCTTATTTTCAAATTCAGCCGGGTCACTGCGCAGGTCTTTATCCACCACGGCCATGATTTTGTATTTTCCAGGGGCAAGACCGGTGCGGATTTTAATCGCTGCCCGATAGGTACCGTCCGGGTTTACCTCGATATCCGCTCCCAGAACCTTGTCAGCGCTCTTGAAGCGGGATTTGACCAGCTGCATGGAACTCTTTTTGTTATCTTTGGCATCCATGGCGGGCATCTGGGTTCCGCGGCTGCCGATGATGCTCGCCATGATGGTCGCTTTGTAGCGTTCAATGGACATCTTGGCCGGCACCGAATAGGCCGCGCCGGCGCCGAGTGTCTCCAGAGCCTTTGAATAGCTCCAGCCGTCTCCGTCATTTTTAATGGCATCAAGTTGCGGCTGCTCGGTTTTGGGCACGAAGATTTTGTAATAGGCCGGCATATCGTAGGTAAGATAGAAAACATAGGGGATTTTGCCGGTTTTGGCATCCTTCTTGTTATCGAAGCGATTGGCCCTGACGGTCTTGTCCGCCGCCCATACCTCGAGAAAGACCGGCTTGCCGGCCGGGGCCTGACCGGTGACGATGATCTCTCCGCCATTTTCCAGGCTGGTCTTGTCGATCTGTACTGTGGGTTTGGATGGAGTTGATGCCGGTTGCGCCATTTCCGGAGCTGCCGGCTCTGCTGCTGCGGCGCTTTGCTCAACCTGTGCGGCATCCGGCGCAGCAGGAGTCTGCGCGTTGGCTGACCGCGCTGAAGTGAGGAATAAAAATACGAGGAAGACCATCCAAAATGGCATCAAGCGGACAGTTTTTTTCATTGCTTCTCTCCTTACCTTACTTTTTAGATGCGGGACGGTTATTTTTTGGCAGGGAAAAATCCCGCCCACAGGCAACCGCCCGACCCGGTTTTCATCATCTGCTATTGTCATCATCTAAAATTATACTGGGAATATATGTCTCCGGTGCTTCCTTTTCCCTCCTCTGTATGTTTGTGCGGGTATATGACAAACGCGATGCAGGATGTTGCCAATTATCGCCAGGAAATGAAAAAAGCCTGAAGAAAGGTGATCAAAAGAAAATATTGAATAGGAAATGAGGAAAGAATTCGATGGCGAAGCATCACTGTAATAATGCTTTGTGATAAAGGGTGCAGCAAATGATTCAGTCTTATCGGTCAAGGAATATCTTCCTCTCGTAAAAACGACAAAATCCTGATCCCAGGACAAAATAATTCTTTATAATTATTGATGGGTTATATTCTAACCTCAACTTTCTGACTTTGCAACGTGCGATAGAGAATTCTGTCCGCCAGTCAACCGTTCTGACGGTGGAAACAACCCGCCGGACATCCCTCAGGGATCAGCCTCTTTTGATAATGGTATCAGGCTGAAAAAACGGAAAGCAATCGGGGTGAGTTCCCATCATGTTGAGCGCCGGTATGAAACAGGCTGTTGAAAGATTATCGTACTACGCTGATACTGTGGCAAAATGAGGAGCAAAATGTTCATTTACGTCAGGTAAACTGTATTTTGCTCCGAGTCTCCTCATGTTTCCCCTGAAGGCCATGAGTTTTGTCTCAGCAGAGGTTACCTTTTTGGGGCATCCCCCCATTTTTCAACAGCCTGTAGCGGTCAGTAAGCCGCCATGAGAAAATCGTTCTATCAGAAAGTTGAGTTCTTCGGTTAGAGAGATTTATTTGTCGTCTCTATGCTGGTATTCTTCTTTCAACTCTTTCTCATACTTTGTAACTTTGATTTCTCCCATGTACTTGTTGACTAGGGGATAGCCCTTCTCGGCCCAGCCGACAATGCCGCCTTCAACCAGGTAGACATTTTTGTAGCCATATTTGTACAGCATGCCTGTGAAGTAGGTCGCCCGATGCTGGGTCCTGCAGTATACATATATTTCGGTATTTGCATCCGGGAATATTTTGGGCATGGTGTAGGCATGGCCGGAATCAATATTATTCGAGTTAATAATGTGGCCACAATCAAATTCCGCTTCGGTGCGGACATCAAGAAGAATTATTTTGCCTTCAGCTTTTTCCCATTTACTATGAAGTGCATCGACCGATATGATTCTGTCAGCGGGAATGGCCGTTTTCATCTCAGTCACGAACGCCTTTTCCCCCTCTTTGGTATCAGCAAAAGAAACGGTTGATATGGCGCAAAAGCACAACATCAAAGCAAGACAAAAAAATACTCTTTTCATTTTTATTACCTCTAATTGTTGACGTGATTCTTGGATGTTAGAATCTTTGAAAATGAAGAATGATTGGTACCCTCCGCCTTCATCTCATTATAAAGCGGATTGTTTGCAGTTTATTTCTTTTTGATAGTCCTCTTCACCTCCTTTCGGCACTCATTATGAAAAGCGGGGTTCCCATAATGGTAATATGTTTGTATCTCTTAAGGTGCGGTTTTAAAATCTTATTTCACGCTAGCACTGTTTGCTGACTATTTCAAGCCATCTGAATTATTTTTCCGTACTGCTTGGTTGCTAGGAAGTTAATGCGGCAATTTGTCTCATCGGTAAACGTTTTGAAACAAGCATATTTATGACCAATGTTTGTGGCAGATCATTTCGCCTGCTCCGTCAAAAAACTTGACAAAGGGGTCTCCTCCCGGCCTACACTAAGGAAGGAGCCTTACTCAGTTGCAGCACCCTGAAACGCAGATCCCGCTTGCTGTTTAGGAGTCGTTACGGAATAACCTCTTCACTTTTGTGCATTGCGTTACGGCTCTTTATGCCGTCTTTGATAACCAGACGATGATATCATTTTATTACAAAGGCTTAATCGACTTTTTTCGGAGCACCCCATGCACGACATTCTGACTACCTGTGTCTACTGCGGTTGCGGCTGCGGCGTCTATCTCCATGAACAACGCGGTCGTGTGGTGGGCTCATCGCCAAGCAGAAATCACCCTGTTTCCAGAAACAATCTCTGTGTCAAGGGTTGGCATCTGCATGAATTCATCCACCATCCGTCTCGACTCAAAGAGCCCCTCATGCGCAAAAACGGCAGGCTCACGCCGGTCAGTTGGGATGAGGCCATGTCCTATGCGGCCCGTGAACTGGGAAGAGTCGCCGGTGAAAGTAACGGCAGTGCCGTGGGTCTGCTCAGCTCGGCCAAGTGCACCAATGAGGAGAATTACCTGCTGCAGAAACTGGCCCGGGCCGCGCTGCACACCAACAATATCGACCACTGCGCCCGGCTTTGACACGCACCCACCGTGGCAGGTCTTGCCACCACGTTCGGCAGCGGCGCCATGACCAACTCGATCAACGAGATCGAAAACGCCCAGGTGATTCTGGTGATCGGCTCAAATACCAGCGAGGCCCATCCCCAGGTGGCCCGCCGTATGTTCACGGCCATGGACCGGGGCGCCAGGCTGATCGTCATAGATCCCCGTCGAACCCTGCTGGCCCGGCGGGCGGATATCCATCTCGCTATCAGGCCGGGCACCGACATCCCACTGTTAAACGCCATGATGCGCGTTATCCTTGATGAGAACCTGGCCGATGATCTTTTCATCGAGATGCGCACCGAGAATTTCTACGGGCTGCGCGATATGCTCTTCCGGCTCGATCTGGAGGAGGCGGCCGGCATCTGCGGGGTGGATCTGGCCCGGATCCGTGCGGCGGCCCAGCTGTATGGTCGAGCCCAGAAGGCGGTGATCTGCTACTGCCTGGGCATCACCCAGCATGTCTGCGGCACCAGCAACGTGCAGTCCATAGCCAACCTGGCCATGATGACCGGCAATGTGGAAAAGGAGGACACCGGTGTCGATCCCCTGCGGGGGCAGAACAATGTCCAGGGTGCCTGCGACATGGGGGCGCTGCCCAATGTCTTTCCCAGTTACCAGCAGGTTGATAACGATGATTATCGGGAGAAATTCGAAAGGGCCTGGAATGTTTCCCTGCCTCCCAAGCCCGGGCTCACCCTCATGCAGATGACCCACGGCGGCAAGGATGGTCAGCTCAAGGCCATGTTCATCATGGGCGAGAATCCCGTGCTCAGTGACCCGGTCATCAGCAAGGTGGAAGAGACCCTGGACAACCTGGAGTTTCTCCTGGTTGCCGATATTTTTCTCACCGAGACGGCCCGGCGCGCCCATGTGGTGCTGCCCGCCGCCTCCTTTGCCGAAAAAACGGGCACCTTCACCAATTCGGAGCGCAGGGTGCAGATGGTGCGTCAGGTGATACCGCCCCTGGGCCAGAGCCGCACCGATGCCGACATCATCATGGATCTCTCCGCGCGACTGGGTTACGTCATGGATTATGAGAGCCCGGCGGAGATCATGGAGGAGATAGCCATGCTGGCACCGATTTACGGCGGCATGCATCATGACCGGCTGGAAAACTCCTGGGGACTGCAGTGGCCCTGCTGGGACCGGGAACACGACGGCACTCCCTTTCTGCACAAATATTACTTTACCAGGGGCAGGGGGCGTTTTGTCCCGGCCGTCCATGAACCGCCCGCCGAGCTGCCGGACGACGATTACCCCTTTCTGCTCATCACCGGCCGTATTTACCATCAGTACCATACCGGCACCATGAGTCGCCACAGCCCGCTGCTGTCCCGCGAGGCAGGCGAGGCCCTGCTGCAACTCCATCCCGAGGACGGCCGCCGTCTCGGGCTGCGCAGCGGCGACATGGTGCGCATGCGTTCCCGGCGGGGAGAGGTGCAGGTTAAGGCCCAGCTCACCGAGACGGTGAAGACTGGGGAGGTCTATACCACCTTCCATTTCAGCGAGATGCCGATCAATCTCTTGACCATCAGCGCCAAGGATCATTTCTCCCAATGCCCTGAATACAAGGTCTGCGCAGTTCATTTAGAAAAGGTCTGACCCCATGACGGAAAAATATATTCTCAAAAAAGATCATCTTCAGCCGTTTCTTCGCAAGCTTAAGAAAAGTCACCAACTCGTCGCCCCGGTGCAGAACCGCCACGGTGACACGCTTTTTACCGAGATCGACAACCTCGATAAGGTCCACATTGATCTTGACAATCAACCTCAGAACTCTCTGAAGCGCTTTTTCTTCCCCCAGCAGGAGGTGCTCTTCACCTATCACAATCCGGCCAGGGACAGCTATTACTTTGAAACGGTGGCTGACGAGAGTGCCCCGACTCTTTATTTCGGGGTGCGGCCCTGCGACATGTCCGCCTTGCTTTACATGGATGTGGTCTTCCTGAAAAATGCCAGGGACCCGAATTACCTGCACAAGCGGCAGAACAACATCCTGGTGGGGCTCAACTGCAATGAGCCCTTTGCCAACTGTTTCTGCAATGCCACCCGCAACGGCCCATTTATCGATTTCGGCTTTGATCTGCAGCTCACCGACCTGGGCGACCGTTTTCTGGTGGAGTACGACCGGTCCCGGGGGCAGGAGATCATCAGCAGTTGGCGGCAGTTTTTTGCCGAGGCAGCCGAGAGTGACGTCAAGGCGCAGTATCAGGCCTTTCTCGAGGCCCGGGGTAAATTCAGACTGCAGGTTCATCTTGACCAGGCCGTTAAAAAGCTTGCCGAGGATGAGGTGCCCGAGTCGGTCTGGGAGGAACTGTCCATGCGCTGCCAGGATTGCGGCGGCTGCGCCTACATCTGCCCCACCTGTACCTGCTTTACCATCCGCGACCAGCCGATCTCGGACAGTGACGGGGAACGGGTCAGGGCTTGGGATGCCTGCACCTTCAGCGGCTTTACCCTCATGGCCGGTGATCATAATCCGGTGGACCGGCAGATGCGGGGCATTGAGAAACGGTTCCGGCACAAGCTGCAGTTTGATGTGAAAAAAGATAACCGGCCCAGCTGCGTGGGCTGTGGTCGGTGTGTCAATATCTGTTTCGGCGGCACGGATATTGTTCGTTTTATCAATATGACCTGCTGTGGGAATATCTGATCATGCCAAGTCAGCTTCTAGAACTCTACCTGCCGAAGGCTGCGGAAATCCAAGAGGTGATCGAAGAAAATTCCCAGATCAAGACCTTTGTCCTCGCCTTTGTCGACCCTGAGTATAACGACGGATTTTCCTATGAGCCCGGCCAGTTTCTGATGGTGTCGGTGCCCCACTGCGGTGAGGCGCCCATCTCTATTTCCTCCACCCCGGTCAATAGAGGCACGGTTCATCTGAGCGTGCGTCGGGCGGGCAAACTGACCGAGGCCATGCATGACATGCATAAGGGGGATGTGCTTGCCCTGCGCGGGCCCTACGGACGCCCCTTTCCCATGGCATCGCTTGTTGGCAGGGATCTGCTGTTTGTGGCCGGCGGCATCGGGCTTGCGCCGCTGCGGTCGGTGATCAACACCTGTCTTGCCACCGGCCATGAGCGCAGCATCACCATCCTCTACGGCAGCAGAACCCCATCGGATATCGCCTTTAAGGCGGATTTGCAGGCCTGGGGGCAGCGAGACAATGTCAGCTGCCAGCTCACCGTTGACCGAGCAGAGCCTGGCTGGGACGGTGCGGTGGGGCTGGTCACCGCTCTGCTGGGACACTGCACCCTTGCCCCCCATGAGACCAAGGCCCTGCTCTGCGGGCCGCCCATGATGATCAGGGCGGTGCTGGGGCAACTGGCGGACCGGGGCTTTGCCGACCAGGACATCATCACCACCATGGAGCGCCATATGAAATGCGCGGTTGGCATCTGCCGCCACTGCCACATGGATGATAAATTGGTATGCAAAGACGGTCCGGTATTCACCCTGGAGGAACTCAAACAGCTCAATGTGATGGAATTGCAGGGGTGAAATCCACAGAATAAAGAATGATGGATTCGTAATATTTGCAATGTTCCGCAGAAAGCAAAGGGTATGCTGTAGATACAAGGGGCGGTTCGCGAACCGCCCCTACCACAGTCTCTGGGGACTCCGTGGCGAAAACGCACGCCGGTATGAATGCTCTATAATTTTCGATTCCATTCTGTTAAGACAAGGTAATGACAAAGCAGGGCCGGTGTTTCCGCCCCCAGCGAGTGGACTGCACCAATGAATTGAATTGATAAAGATGCTGAGAGGAGAACGGATGCAAATGATGAGGCAAAAAACATGCTGTGCTTTTGTGGTGGCAGTTGTTGCGGGATTGGTTGCCGCATTGTCGGCCTTTGCCAGTGGCGGTGCGCCGGGCGCGCAACAGGCCCAGGATAACGCCACCTGGACCTATGCCGGCAAAACCGGCATCGGCACCTCGTTTGAGCGCTATGTGGATCGGCAGTACAGTGACACCGGGCCCAGCGGGCCCATCTCCAGGGTATGGTTTTCCATTGCTCAGGGAATCATTACCGAAACCGCCTATGGCCGGATCGATGCAGCCCAGATCAAGGATCTGCAGTTTCTGGTGACCGGCCCCGGTTTTTTTGCAGAGGAAAAAACAGCCACCGATCATCAGATAGAGTATCTGACCACCGACGCGGCCGGTCGGCCCACCTCCCTGGCTTACCGGGTGACCAACACGGACAGGGACAACAGGTACGTCATCGAAAAAAGCATCTTCACCGACCCGGACCGGCAGACCCTGTTTATCCGCGTTCGATTCACCGCCAGCCAAGACAATATCACCCCCTATATTCTTATTAATCCGCACATGGCTAATTCCGGCCGCTACGATGTGGCCTATGTGGGCCGTGACCGGCAGGGCAAAGGCTATCTGAACGCCAGGGAGGGGCATGGACTTTTCTTGAGCCTGCGCAGCACGGCCAGCTTTGTCAAGATGTCCGCCGGCTTTGTCGGCCAGTCAGACGGCTGGCAGGATCTGAATGACAACCATGTGATGGATTGGGATTATGAATATGCCGACGACGGGGGCGGCAACGTGGCCATGATGGCCAAGCTGGAACCCCTCAATGCCGGTCAGACCGCCGTCTTTGATATGGCCGTGGGTTTTGGCGCCAGTCACAGGGAGGCCATGGCCGCGGCTGATGCCTCGCTTGCGGAAGGCTATGAGTCATTGCTTGCCAAGTATAACGGCGCCGGGTCGGCAGTGGGCTGGGAGGATTATCTGGCCGGTCTCTACCGCCTGCAGGAGATGATCAACTCCACCGCGGACAACGGCAGACTGCTCTATGCCAGCGCCATGGTGCTGAAAGCCCTGGAGGACAAGCAGAACCCGGGCGCCCTGATCGCCTCGCTTTCCATCCCCTGGGGTGATACCACCCCGGCAAACGATTACGCCACCGGCTACCGGGCCGTCTGGCCGCGGGATTTCTACCAGTGCGCCATGGCCTTGCTGGCCCTGGGGGACAGGGAGACGCCCCGGGTCGCCTTTGACTACCTGCCCAGGGTGCAGGTGCAATCCACCCATGTGGAGCGGGACGGCATCACCATTGACAGCAGTCGGCCGGGCTGGTTCCTGCAGAAAACCCAGGTAGACGGCCACCTGGAGTGGCTGCAGATCCAGATGGATCAGACCGCCATGCCCATCATGCTCGGCTGGAAGCTGTGGAAAAATGGGCTGCTGTCCGATGATGAGCTGGTGGAGCGTTACTGGCAGATGCTGAAACCGGCGGCCGAGTTTCTGGCCAACGGCGGTGATATCAAGGTGACTTCTGCCGGCGGCGTCGAGGAGTATACGGTAGAGCCTCCCTGGACCAAAATGGAACGCTGGGAGGAACAATCCGGCTATTCGCCCTCCACCGAGGCGGCCATCATCACCGGCCTGATCGTGGCCGCGGACATCGCCCGCCAGGTCCATGATCCGGGCGCCGCCGCCTGGTATGAGGCCAAGGCCGATGAGTTTACCGGCCGGCTGGCCGCCACCATGTTCACCACCAACGGTGCCTTTACCGGCGGAGAGAAAAACGGCAGATATTATCTGCGCATCACCAAAAATGACAACCCCAATGACGGGGAGAAGATCGAGGGCAGCAACGGCAGACCCGCCATCAATGAAAAGGAGGTGCTGGATGCCGGTTTCCTTGAGCTGGTCCGTTACGGGGTGCTGCCGGCCAATGACCCTGATATGCTCGATTCACTGCCCGAACTGGATGCCATGGATCTGGAAGAGAATCTCCGGGTAAAATACGACTTCAGCTTTGACGGGCAGGCAGGATTTCCGGGCTGGCGGCGGTACGGCAATGACGGCTACGGCGAAAGAACGGACAATGGCGGTAATTACAGCGGCAGCAACTCCCTGCAGCGGGGGCGGGTCTGGCCGATCTTTACCGGTGAGCGCGGTCATTTTGAACTGGAACGGCTTAAAGCCGCAAACAACGGCCAGATCAGCCAGCAGCAGCTGGAGGGACTCAAGCAGGCCTATGTGCGGGCCATGGAGTATTTTGCCAATGAGGGGCTGATGCTGCCGGAACAGGTATTCGACGGGGTGGGCGACAACTCGACCCACCATTATACGGTGGGTGAAGGCACGGACAGCGCCACCCCCCTTGCCTGGTCCCACGCCGAGTACATCAAGCTGGTGCGGTCCCTGGCTGATCGCAATATCTGGGACTCCTACCCGGTGGTCCGTGACCGCTATACACCCCGTTTCAAACACAATTTCCCCACCCTGTTCCTGCGGGGCACTTTTAACAACTGGCAGGTCACACCCATGACCCTGAAGGGTGATTATACCTGGCAGGGCGACCATGTGCTGTTCGGCGACGATCCGGAGGAGCGGTTCAAGTTTGACGTGCGGGGCGACTGGACGGACAACTATGGCGACAACCCCATGCGGGACGGGCAGGCAGACCCTTTTGGCGCTGATATTCCCATTAGCCAGGGGGCAGGGACCTATACCATCACCTTTGACGATCAGACCTTGGGCTACCAGGTGATCAAGGAGTGAGATTGCGCAGCGTCCGGGTGGCAGGGGGATTTCTTCCATCATCCGGACGCCGGGCGGTCATCGGCCACCCCATGCGGCTGGCGTCCTTTTCTCCCCGTGGCGCGGCAAACCCTGTTATCGCCTTATAGCGAGTACCTCCCAAAAAATCCACAATCCTGTCGGCCATCCACAATGCCAATTTTTTCAATATGATGTGGACGCTCACCAGTCTCCGGGTTATAGTAACAGGGCCAGAAGTGCCCATTGCTGTCCTGCCAAACGTTTAAGGTGATGTAAGGATGCTTTTCCGTAATTACAAAATTGCCGAAAGAATCGGGATCATCATAATTATCTTCTCCCTGATCATTGTCGCCCTCGGTATCATTGAATTTGTCAGCATGGGAAAGATCAAGAAAGGGCTGGAGGAGATCATCAATGAAACCAATGTGGAAGTCGAACTGGCCCAGGAGATGCGGTTTCTTGCCCGGCATAAGGCTGTTATCATCAGAAATATTCTGCTTCTGCAGGAACAGGCTGATAAACAATATGAGTTAACCCGCATTGAAAAAGAGGAGAGCGACTATGCCCGGGCCCACGCCAAACTTGTCGAAATAGTCAAGGATGAGCAGGGCAGGGCAATTCTGGCCCGGATCATCAAAGGCCATGAAGAGACCAAACCCCTATGGGACAAGGTCATTGAGCTCGGTATGGCCAACCGGCGGGATGAAGGGATCAAGCTGCTGGTGCAGGAGGTGAGAAGCCGCCAGTGGGGATGGCTGGACAGCTTAAACGACATGGTCGCCCTGCAGCAAAAATATGCCGCCAGCAATTATGAAAAGGCGCTGCATACCTATACAACAACGCGTAATACCTTCATTATTATCGATATATTGGCAATTATTATCGGCCTGTTCACCGCGGTGTCCATCAGTAGAAGCATTACCAGACCCCTGGGCGATATCACCGATAAGGTGGACCAGATCGCCCACGGTGATCTGGCGGTCTATGTGGATTATGACGAAAACGATGAGATCGGACTCCTCGGCAAGAACATCAATCACATGGTTGCCTTGCGTAAACAGAGTGAAAAGGAATTGGAAGAGTATCGCCTGCATCTTGAAGACCTTGTGGAAGAACGAACCGAGGCCTTGAACCGGCAGAGGGAAAAATTTATCTCGGTCCTCATCCATGACCTGAAAGGGCCGGTGACCCCCATCCAGGGCTTCACCCGGAGACTGCTGGCCGGCAAGGCGAAATCCCGGGAGGATGTTGAAAAGTATCTGCAGACCATTGAGAAATCTTCCCAGCAGTTGCTGGACACCATTGAAACGACCTCTAAGGATCTGCGGGATAAATTATCCCTGGGCGTGTTCAAACCGGAAGAGGTGGACCTGGCCGAGCTGCTTGTCGTCGTTGCCAACAGCTTCATTGCCGACTTGGAAGACCGCAAAATTGCCATGACTATCAACAGTAATTCCAGAAGCTCCTGGGATAAACTGGCAGAGATCACCATCACCGGCGACCGTTCCCAGCTGAAAACCCTGCTGGAAAATCTGATCGGCAATGCCGGCAAATACGCTAAGCAAGCCATTGATATGGAATTGCGGAAAGAAAACGATGCAATCGTTTTTGCCGTGGTTGATGATGGCCCCGGTATTGCCGAGGAATATCATGATAAAATCTTTGAACAGTATTTTCAGGTGCCCGGCAGCCGGAAAGGAACGGGTATCGGTCTTTACAGCGTCAAGAAGGTAGTGGAAAATCACCACGGCACAATTGCCGTGTCCTCAGTCCCGGGCAAAGGGGCGCGCTTTCAGGTGAAGCTTCCTTTCCCGGCCCAGAGCTGCGCCTGAGCACTGTTTTTGCTGTCAACATTCCCTTGCTGATTACCATTTCTGCCTTGCACTCAAAAAAAAATAAAAAAATGTATTTTCCCGTTTGAAATATATCGGTAGTTCTGCCTATATTGTTCAAGGAGGGAAGGGGATCGCCGGGCATATCTTTATGGCAGCTATGTAAGGTTATGGCCGGCATCCTCTACCAAAATTCTTCGTAATATGCTGTTGTAATTGTAAAAATTAATATCATGCCCACCCGTAAAAATTGCAGACAATCGGCACACTACGTTTTTCGCCGTGGAAAGCGCGGAAAGAGAGGACTCTGTTTCCTCCTGTTTGCTCTGGTGTCCCTGCTCTGCTGCACCGCAAGTTTTGCCGGGACCAGAACCGCAGCCTGGGTCATCCGTTTTGATGTGGATTCGGAGAAGAAGATTGACGCTATCTGCACCGCGGCCAGGAAGGGCGGTTTTGACGAACTGCTGGTCCAGGTTCGGGGCCGGGCTGATGCCTTTTATCGCAGCGATAGAGCGCCACGGCCGGAAAGCCTGGCCGATGCCCCGCCGGATTTTGATCCCCTGGCACGGACCCTGGCCCAATGTGCCCCCCTGTCGGTGCAAGCCTGGCTCAATGTCTATTACCTGTGGGGTGATACAACCCCTCCCAAAAATCCAGCCCACCCCGGCTCTCCTGGCCAGCCCTGGATTTTAAGCGATGATGAGGGCAGGCCGCTCACCGCCTACAGCGAATTTGACCTGAAACGCAACTGGCTGGAAGGGGTGTTTGCCGACCCGGCTTCTCCTGAATACAGAAAGCTTTTTGTTGAGGTGGTGCGGGAGCTGATAACCCGGTACCCGGTCAGCGGCATTCATCTTGACTTTATCCGCTATCCCGGGCCATCCTTTGGCCGCAGCGGCGCCCTTGGCCGGGAGTTCACTCAAAAAATGGGTATCGACCCCCGCCTGCTGCCCGAGCATCTGAGCCGGGATATGATTTTCGACTGGCTGTATGGACGGCAGGCAGCCGCGGATCGGGTTCTCACCACCGGGGCGCTGTACTGGAAGGAGATGCGGGCCGCCCAGGTGTCGGTACTCCTCCATGACGTGCGCCGGACCATAAAAGAATATGGCGGCGGTGCTGTCACACTCTCGACAGCCGTTTTCCCGGACCCTGGCCAGGCCTACCTGGAAAACGGGCAGGATTGGTTGAGCTGGTCGGCTGATGAGCAGATTGACGCCCTGTATCCCATGGCCTATTTCGGCAGCAGCCAACGGGTAGGAGCCCAGTTGCAGGAGGTTGCCGCAGGTCGCAAGAAGGGTTCACGGGTAAAGATGTGGGCTGGACTCGGTGCCTATATCAAGGATTCCCGTCAGATTGCCGAGGAGGCGCAGCTCGCCGGAAATAACGGTTACGACGGCATCGCGCTGTTCAGCCTCGGGCATCTTCTGCACGGCTCTGAGCCGGTATCGGCCTACACCGATGCAGCAAAGAGTTTTACACGTTACGCCAGCTACAAGTCCGTCCCCCTTTGAAAAAACTGCTCCCCGGGCGTGTCCTGGGCAGAAATCGGCAAGGATGACAACACCTTGCTGGTAATTCTGGCCAAGGCCTTGGGCGGCAAGCTGCCCCCCCTGCCTGCGGCTGAACTTGATAAGGCCTTAAAGGAGCGGCGGCAGGAATTTGACGATGCCGTCAGGCAGACCATTCCCCAGGCCCTGGCGCGGCTGCAGAACGAACAGGCCATGCTGCCCAAAAGTGTTGAGCTGCGCGGCATCTTTCGCTTTGCCCATCGGCTGGACAGCCCGGAGCGTTGGCAGGAACAGGAAAACCATTGTGCCGAGGCCAGAAATCGACTGCTGGCTGGGGAGGATTTTGCCAAGGTTGCCGCCCGGGAGTCCCAGGACGCAACCAAAGAGCTGGAAGGCCGGCTTGGTTCCCGTTTTCTTGACTCGCTTAAGCCAATCGATCAACAGCTGGCCCGTCTGATGCCCCATGAGATCAGTCCGGTTTTCGAGGTTGACAACGGCTTCTGGTGTTACCGGCTCGAAAAAAAGAGTGCCGGAAAACCCATGACTTTCAGCGACATGCCCTGGGAGGCAAAGCGTATCCTTCTGCGGCAGACCCTGCGCCAGCTCATGGAGATTGATGCCGACGGGCATCCCCTGGTGATGATGTCTCCACTTTCCACTGACAGATGAGCGGAGGACGCGGATGCTTAACATCTATTTTGCCGGGGCCATAAGGGGAGGGCGCGATGACGCCGAACTTTATGCCCGACTGATCACCTATCTGAAAACCTTCGGCACGGTGCTCACCGAGCATGTGGGCGATGACGGGTTGCTGCAGGAGGAGAAATTCCTGGCCGAGGAGGAGATCTTCCAGCGGGATATGCAGTGGCTCAAGGCCGCTGATCTGGTTATCGCCGAGGTTTCAACCCCCTCACTGGGGGTGGGCTATGAAATCGGCCTGGCCCAGGCTTTGGGCAAGGAGATCTTCTGCCTGTACCGGCCCGGGGAAAACAGACGCCTCTCCGCCATGATCGCCGGCAATCCGGCCCTGCGGGTGGCGAGTTACACCGGGCGCGCTGAAGCGGAAAAGCTGCTGGCCGGGTGGATCGAGCAATTTCACGGTAAGACCTGAGCAGGATCTGTTTGCCGTTACATAGAGGGATGTGTTAGTTTTCTCAGTAAATCTTGCAGGTGAAGCAGGCCTTGTGAGCGGTTTGCTGCCAGGCGCCTGCTGAAATTATTACGGGGTATGTCGAGTGAGTAAGGAAAAAATCATCCTGTCCATACTGGGAGGGGTATTTTTGCTGGGGGTTCTGTTCAGAATCCTTTTTGCCGCTCTTTTCCCCAGGAAGTTCGCGGATGGCGCCAAGGATGTTTTATTCCTTGATGAGAGGGAGAAGGCTCTCTTTCGCCCCGGCACAAAAAAATAATGGCCAAGGTGGTAGTAGCGACCCTGGTGACCCGATGCTGCCTGATTTCAGGTAATCTCCATAAAATTTACCCTTCCCAGCCCTTCTCCCGGATCTGCGTTTTTATTTCGCCTCTTCCACCATTTTGGTGATTTTTTCTTCTACTGCGGCGGCAACCTCTACAAGCTCTGCATTCTGCGACAGGGCGGCAAGCATGGGCTTTGGCCGGATAAAACCGATCTTCGTCCGGCCCTGCTCGGTAAAGACCGAGATCCGGCAGGGCAGGGCCATGTTGAGCCGCATGTCGGTTGACAGCACTTTTGCCGCCTGGCCCGGATTGCAGACCTCAAAAACCCTGCACTGCTCGTCAAAGACCATGCCTCTGCTGCGTAAAGTGTTTCCCAGGTCGTGGATATGCAGGATGCCGAAGCCGTTACGTTTAACCGCTGCCTCAAGGTCAGCGGACGCCTGGTCAAATGGTTTGTCGGTTTCAACGATGTAATACATGGATCACCTCGGGTTTGATAGTTGACGAGTTTGCGCAAAATGAAATAATTCCCCCCCTCCATGGCCATAGCGGTGTGATGCAAGGGAATGAGGTTAAGGAAATTCATAGAGCTTAGCTTATTTACGGATAAGCCCTCAATGTATAGACGAACAATTTGCAAAAAAAGCTGCACAAAATAAAACCGTGGGCAGGTACGATGAACTCGACAAAAGTCTTTTTTTTCACCACAGAGCACACAGAGATCACAGAGAAATATTTGTTATTACAGTTAGCTAGCTCTGTTGGTTTTGTGCTCTATGTGGTAAATTTTAAGTAGTTGCGAAGCCATCATGTTTGAAAAAGATTAAAAATTCTTTTCTTGCTCCGCCTGCATAGCCCAGGTGGATTTGGCAGAATCTGTCGATGCCGCTCGGGCTGTCTGGTAAGGCCAGCCCGTAGTTGTAATAATCTTTCCAGGTCGCCGTAAATTGTCGCATCTTGGTGCGCTGGGCGGTGGTGGGCAAGAAAATTTATTGACCATCGGTATATTTTGCGATACATACCGACTCGGTAAAAATACGTGCCCTCCCCCAAAAAGAAAATGCCGCCATAATTCGTCACCCCTGCCGGGGAAGGATCGGATTGCGGGCAACATCAGAATTATTTCGGCCAGAGGCTCAATAGAAAATGATAAGGACAAAAAAACTCTTTCCGGCTCTTGCAGGATTTCTCATCTTTTCATCTCCAAACATCGCACAGGCCGCGGCGGATGACACGCTTGTTTTCGGCATGTCCATGCGGTTTCGCTATGAATTTCAGGATAATTTCAACCAGAAGTACTATGGGGAATATCCCAAACTGGGATCATCCGACGACGGTTTTCTGCTGGGAAGGCTCAGGGCCGGCTTTGACTATAAACCCTCTGAGAAGATTCATCTGGCTCTCTGGCTGCAGGATTCCGAATGCTGGGACATGGCCCTGCCTGACAGCGCTTTTTATGACGGGAAACTGGGGATGGAGAACAATCCCAACAAGGATCAATGGGAGTTGTGGGATACCTATCTGGAGATCAGGGAGCCCGCTGATATCCCCCTGACCGTAAAAGTGGGAAGACAGAGGATCTTTTATGGAGACAAAAGGATCTTCGGGCCTGGTGAGTGGGGGAATACGGGGAGATGGATCTGGGATGCGGCAAAGCTCTCCCATACCTTTCAGGAGGGATTTGTCGATGCCTATTACGGCCGGACCATGGTGCACGAGCCCATAGAGTTCAGCCTCAACCATCGCCATTATTTTGAATCCTTTGGATTTTACGGTCAGTATGTCGCGTCCGGGTTGTATTCCATCGGTTTTGAGCCCTTTTTCATGGGCAAACGGGATGACCATGAAGCCTACACCGGCGAGGATGGCCGGACCGGAAATCTTGATGCCTATTATGGTGGTCTCAGGATTTTCAAAAATGATCTGCAGGGTTTTGACGGGTCCCTCACCTATGTGCGGCAGTTTGGCGATTATGCCGGCGACGATATCCGGGCCTACGGCTATCACGCTCTGCTGGCTTATAACCTGAAACATGTTGGCATGAAGCCCAGGGTGAGTGTCGAATACAGCTTTGCCTCAGGGGATTCCGACCCGGGTGATGGCAGGCATGAGTCCTTTGACGGGGCATTCGGTGCCCGTGATACCATGTATGGCCGGATGAATCTCTTCCACTGGATGAATCTCAAGGATGCCCAGATTAATCTGGAGATCAGGCCGCGGGACTGGTTTTACCTGAAGGCGGAGTTTCATAAATTCCGTCTGGCCGAAGAAAAGGATGCCTGGTACCTCAACGCTTCCACATACCGGGATAAGTCGGGCATATCCGGCGATGAGGTGGGTAGAGAATTTGACCTGGTGGGTAAATTTGATCTGCCCAAAGGCAACACAATTCAGGTGGGCTTCGGCCATTTCTGGCCTGATGAGTTTGCCGAAAAGCTGGCCTCGATCAAAGAGGCGAACTGGGTTTTCGTGGAGTGGATGTACAAATTCTCCACCGGGATTTTTTAAAACAGCTTGGTAACAACTGAAAATTTACCACAGAGAGCACAGAGCGCACAGAGCCAGCAGAACTGACTGGCTGTAATAAAAAATATATCTCCGTGATCTCTGCGCTCTCTGTGGTGGGAAGACTTTTTACCCTTGTATGGTCAAGAGCGGTCAATCCCCCTGTAAATGCGGCATGTTATGCGTAATTATGGGTGCCGAGCACAACCTTGATGCCGGTTTTGCCTTCTATCATCTGCGCCTTTTCTTCCGCGGTGGAATAGGGGCAGTCCGGTTTGGCGTTTGCCATGCAGCTGCTCAGATAGATGGTATCCGGTTTGATTTCCGCAAGCTTGATCGCCATGCCGATATTGGCCACTGTGGCTCTGCCGGGGCACTGGCATTTCACCATGGAAACGACCTGGGACTCTTCTTCAAACTTACCATCGCCCAAAGCCGCCGCCTTCAGACAACGCCATTCCCCCGGGCAGCCATATCCGCTGTCCATGTAGGACCCGCACGCTACAACCATTACCTTTTTCATTTCGTCTCCTTTGTCAATGATGTGGTGATAATGAAAAAAAATGTCACTTGCTCTTAACTTAAACCCCTCAACCAGGGGAGTGTCAATTTTTTTGTAGGGGGAGTACCACATTTTTTTTTAGTAATATCATATAGTACCACGATGTTGCAGTGGGGCTAGCGTGCCGGGAATCGTTGTATTTCTTTTGAGAGGGGGAAGCCTGCCGGATGGGTGGTGGAGAAAGAATTGTCTTCCTGACGTACACCTGGTATTTTCAGAAGACCACCCATAAATAACCATGACCGCTGCTGCCGGCCGCCAATTTCTGCGGGATAAGGCTGGCAATCGATTGCAGGCAGGCGCGGCGGGGAGAAAAAGGAGGATGCTATGATCGGGTTCCGTGTTGATGAAGAACGCTGCATCCAGTGCGGCGAATGCGAGATTGAATGTCCGGCAGGGATCATCACCCTGGAAGGGTTCCCCAAGATCACCGATGAGGAGAGCTGCATCAGGTGTCAGCACTGTCTGGCCGTCTGCCCCACTGCGGCCATATCGATTCTCGGCAAGAATCCTGATGAGAGTGTAGCGCTTGACGGCAATATGCCGGATCCTGCCAGGCTGGTGACCCTGATCAAAGGGCGCCGGACCATCCGCCGGTATACGCCGGACGAGCTGCCCTCCGAGTTGATTGACGAGCTGCTGGACATTGCCTGTCACGCCCCCACCGGGGTCAACGACCGCGGCGTGCTGTTCACCGTGGTCAAGGATCTGGCGGTGATGAATTCCCTCAAGCAGGAGGTGATGGCGTGTCTGACGCAACTGAAGGACCAGGGGCAATTGCCGGAAGGGTTCATCGGTCAATATCTCGGCCGGGCAGTGAAGGCCTGGCAGGAGGAGGGCAAGGATATCATTTTCCGGGGAGCGCCGCATCTGCTGGTGACCAGCGCTCCCAAGGACGCTCCCTGTCCGGTGCAGGACACCCATATCGCCCTGACCACCTTCCAGCTGATGGCCCATGCCCGGGGAGTGGGCACGGTGTGGGACGGGCTGTTCATGATGGTGATTTCCCTCTGCCCGCACCTGGTTTCGCGGCTCGGCATCCCGGCAAATCACACCCTGGGCTATGCCATGGCCTTTGGCACGCCGGCGGTTGTGTTCCACCGCACGGTACAGCACGGACCCGCCCAGGTGAATGTCGTCAAGTAGGCTGGAGTTCGGTCGGGAGTTGCTGCTGCTGTGAGTCGCGGCACGAAAGGGAATCTGCCCGCTTACTGAGCATCACGAGGTGGTATTGATCATAATGCCGGTTTCGTGCAGCAGGTTGGTGATGGTCGCGTCCTCGAACTTGAGGGGGACATCACGGGTCAGCCGGCACAACTCATTATCGGAGCAGTCATAGACATTCAGGGCGTACCCCGCCTCATTCCTGGCAAAAACCAGATGAAGGGGAAGACCGTTGGCCGCCATATCGGCATTGACCTGGGTCAGCACATGGCGAAGGTTTCTTTCCCTCACCGGGGCGGCGGGAGGGATATTTTCCTCATATGCCCGGGCCTGGTAGTTTGACCAAGCCTGTCTGAGAGCTGCCCTGCCGACTTGCCGCGCCCTGTCGGCGGGCAGAGGCGGGCGGACTTCATTGGGGATCGGCGCTGGTTCCGCAGGAGTCGGGTTGGGGTTGCCGACCTCATAAACAGCGACCACGTAGGGCGTTCTGTCCGGGTTCTGCAGAAAGAACGGCACCGGAAAGGAAGTAGATTGCTGGGTCACAAAGGTAGCTGCAACAGGAGTTGAGGTGAGAACGGTGGTGACTGCCCCCGGGGCAAGGGGTACAACCGGCGACGCCGTTGCCGCAGTGGCAGCTGCAACTGTTGCCGCCTGCGCGGCCATCTGGGGTGCGGCAACAACGGCTTGCTGCGGTGCGGCAGTCGCCACCGTTGTTGCGGCGGGGGTGGTTGTCCGGGCAGTGGCGTTCAGGTTGAGCAGGGCCTGGTTGGTCTGCAGTACGTTTTGCTGAATGGTGGTAAGGTTTTGTAGTGTATCACTGGCTGCCAGCTGCGCAGGAGTCTCATTGATCAGCAGGCTATTTGTCTGCGGCTGGGACACATAACTTAAATTCTGCAGGGCCTGGTTGATCAGCAGCTCATTCTGCAGAATGACGTTCCCCTGGGTCGCATCAGTGGTAGCCAGAGGCGGCGGCGTGATATTGATCAGGGGGTTATTCGCCGTACCTGTCGACACAAAATTCAAATTTTGCAGGGCCTGATTAATCAGCAGCGCATTCTGCAGGATGGGATCCGCTTGCCGGGGTACGGCAGTCGTGGGCTGGGTCTGATTGGCACTACTTTGCCCGGCAGAGGCTGTGGCCCTTGCATAGCTGCTTGCAATTTGTTGCGCCGATGTCGGTATCGGATTGGTCGCGGTAATCTCATTGACGGCCATATCGTTGCTCCATTGAAATGCTGATCGCTTATTATTAAAACATAGGTGCCAAGAGTGATAATGTCAAGCAAAGGCAGGGAACGTGCGCCATTTCCTTATGGTGCGCATGGGGCATGGCAAATTGACGCCATCCGAAAATCACTATAAAAACTTGAAAGAGGCAACGGTCAATTCGCTGGCCATGAAGATGTCCTCGGAACTCTGTCCCCGAAACTCCCATTTTTTCACCACAGAGCACACTGAGATCGCAGAGAAATATTTTTCATTCCAGTCAGTTAGCTCTGTGCTTTTTGTGGTGGTTATTAGTTGTTACGAGACCATAAAAATTGGCTTGGCAAGAAAAAAATATTGGAGTATTGCAGGAATATAATTCATGCTCTATCAAAGTGTCAATATTTTCGGCCATGGGAGAATATGCGGAGCACCCCTCAATTTGGGGTGATATACAGATCTGTAGAATTACTTGTTGGCCATAAAAATTATGATCAAGCCAAAACGAAATGTTCAGCAATTACGAGGGAATATTGGTTCATCCTCTTTTGAGCTTTTTGTCAATAGAGACCTACAGTGGATATTTCGTCCTGTTCACCAAGAGCACGATTTTGGAGTTGACGGCTACATTGATATCGTTAAAGACAATGAAGTTACAGGTTCGTCTATAGCAGTTCAAATAAAATGCGGAGAATCATATATAACAAAAAAGACAATAGGTGGTTTTCGTTATGACGGAAGTATTAAACACTTAAATTACTATTCGAACATTCCAGAACCGGTGCTATTAATTATTTTCGACTCACGTGGCGAGAATGGATGGTGGGTTGAATTTAGTTTATCCAAAACTAATCCAGGGCTTACAGAAAATAAATGGTGGATCGAGATCCCAGAAACAAACAACTTATCCCCTGCCGTTCGTGATGAATGGGAAAAGATAGCTGGACCAGTACTCGATTTTTCAGAAACCATCCAGCATCAATGGATTAAAGATCATTTGACTTCAATAGCCACTAACTTGGTGGTTGGTATAGAAAAAATACATGTGGTTCAAAAAGACCCTAATTCACTCTTTCTCTGGCAAGAAGAAATAACGAAAACTAGGCAAATGATGTTAGAAAAGAGGGCTAAGGTTGATTTTTGGTTTCCAGGATGGGATGAAGATAGTCGAGAACTTTATCAAATTCCAGAAATAAGAGAATATTTTAAATCTACACTAGAATTAGGGTTCCCCTGGGTATACTGGTTGCAGCCTGACTTTGGGTGGCAAGGGTATGGGTTGCTATTTACTTGTATCTGCCCATTAGACATATGCAAGAAAGTTGGCAATCAAATGTGTGTTGAAACATCAGGACCAGAAATAGCCAAATGGCTCGAATTTAACTTTCACAATTTGAATATTTTTACAGAAAAAAATAATATTCCAGAGGAAATAAACAAAGAGCTGTCTGGAAATATTAGTCGATTTATTCGGGCTAAACTAATCAATTCAACAAAATAGGTATGGCCAACAAGTCATTGCACGCTGCCCCCAAGGGCACTTACAAATTTGGTGTTTACCTTAATCAGCCTATTTTGAGTTACCCTTGGGGCAGGTGAACTCGGCGTTATGCTAGGAAGGGAAAAACGATGATTCAGTTTCAGCAAATAATTGCGGCAATTCAACCAATTGATTTAAGTGCAGGTATAACGGCAATCGCAACCCTCGTGCTTGCAATTTTAACATTTGTATATGTCAGGCTAACTGGAAAAATTTTGACCTCCCAATCTGACCCCTGTGTAATTCTTACAGTGGTGCATGACGAAAACAGGCCAACAATACTTCAGCTTGTTGCCCGCAATGTTGGTTCGGGAGTTGCGCATGACATTAAATTCGAATTTTCTCGTTCTCTTCCAAAAAGAGCATTTGGCCTAACCATAGAAAATGCAAAGGAAGTCCAAAAAATGGTTGATGGTCCATTAATTAATGGGATACCTGCACTAGGTCCTGGAGAGTGTCGAAAACTTGATTGGGGACAATATGGGGGGTTGATGGGGGCAATAGGTAAAGAGCCTATCGTCGCGACATGCAAATTTAAAAAAAATGGAAAATACATGCAACCCATGCAGTGTCCTTTGGAGGTTGCTTCATTCATCGGTACCGTGGCCAACGAAAGTCCGTCAGCAAAAGTCGCTTCTGAGCTTGAAAAAATCGCAAAGAGTATTCAGAACTGCGCTTCTGGATTTCATAAATTGAAAGTTGAGGTGGTTTCGCTCCCAGAGGATGAAACCAAAAAAGAAGACGCATAACCAGCGCTTTAAAGACCGGCAGGTCAGGTCTTGCAATATGAGTTTTATCAACCCTGAGCCCCCGAATTCACAAGTCAAGATTTGTCCTTATCCTTCTCATTTTGTTGTTTGATATCTTGTTGTTTCAGTATGTTAGGCTAAATGAGCATTTCAATATCGATTGCCAGTTCCTTGGCAATGGATTTTAATGTATCGATGGTCGGATTCCTTTTTCCGTTCTCGATTTGAGAAAGATAAGCGGAGCTGATGCCGACTTTGCCGGCCAACTCATTCATTTTTATCTGCTTATGTTCTCGCCAGGCACGGATGGGATTCGTGCCGTCAAGAATGGCAAAAGTCACTTCGCCGGGAACCGTTATTTCTTTCCCTTCCTGAATTGCCTGCAAGTTTGTTTCGATATCTTTTACATCCTCAGCGTCTTCCAGGGCCTTACAGAGTTTCTGGTATTCGCTGAAAGGGATAACTGCCCATTCAGGTTTCCCATTTTTTTCAATGAATTGCACATTCATTTGTATACCTCCCCTCGAGTTTTTACGTTGATGACATGAATGAGGCGTTCATTGTCATGCACAGTTCCGCAGCGTAATGCATCCTGCAGGAGCGGGCCTAGCCGCGATAACGGAGTTTTGGCAATGCCAAAGGTCGCGGGCAAGGCCCGCTCCCCGCGAATTTTCATACATTGTTGTTCCCGCTTGCGGAGATGGCGGTTAGCTGAAAGTTATTATGTCAGCAAGCATAGAGAGCATAAAGCCACAGAACTAACTGAATGTCTGAAGTTTAGAGTTTCACAACACGCGGGAGGCGTGAAAAAAAATCAAATAAGTCGAAAAAATTGTTGACATAGCAGCGGAAATCGGGGCCGCGCCTTCCCAGGCAAAATTGTTCTGAAGTAGCTTTCAACTCTGCAATT
>JAHIVT010000162.1 GCA_018816555.1 Pseudomonadota bacterium | reverse complement strand
CAGCGGCCTGGTAATAAAACTTGGCGTCACGTTTTCGTGTTGCTAATATAGAAAAACATCAAGCACTTTCGGCGGTCAGCCCGTTTATTGAGAGACTGCCTGCAACCTTTATACAGGAGAGAAAATATGAAAAGATTGTCCTTGTGTCTGTGCTGTTTCCTGCTTCTCTTGAACGGATGTGGAAATTCCGTGGAGGAAAAGGCTGTTGAAAAAAAGATTGAAAAGGAAACCGGCGCCAAGACGCAAGTCGATCTTTCCGACCAGGGCATGAAGATAACCGGGGCAACCGAGGGTGAGAAATTTACGGTAACCACCGGTGATGCCACGGAAATCCCCAAGAACTTTCCGGAAGATGTGCCCCTGTACCAACCCTCCAAGGCCATGAGTGCGCTTGAGGTTACCGGCGGCTATTCCGTGACCCTGACAACCGCCGACCCGGTTGACAAGGTGGCTGAAAGCTATAAAGAGCAGATGACATCCCACGGTTGGGCCGAGCAGGCAGTCATGAACATGGGCGGTCAGACCGTTCTCGTCTATGGCAAAGATCAGCGGGTTACCAATATTGCCGTCATGCCGATGGAGGGCGAAACCACCATTACCGTGACAGTGGCAACGGAAGAGCAGTAAAAAGCGGAAACCTGGGCAAAACAGGCGTATAACCCAAAAAAAAGGGAAGCCGGGGCGCATTGGCCTGGCTTCCCTTTTTTTACACGCTGCATTGGATAGGGCTGAGGGGACTGAATTTTTTTCTCGGTTTTTGCGAAAATTATTCTGTCCCCGGCTTTGGGGAGGTTAAAGGTTACTCGCCCCATACTGCTGTTCGAGAAGCGTCTGCACCTTGCCGGTGTAGTCGCCATCGGCGGGCAGCCCGTTTCTGCCTTGAAATTCCTGCAACTTGATCCGGGTGTTGGAGCCCCACAAGCCATCTTCTTTCAACCCGGCCTGCATGATCTTATTGAGCGCCTTCTGGATGAACATGACCTGCTGAAAGGACAGCCGGCCGCTTTCCCGTTGCACCTCGGCCTTGTATACCGCTATGCTGTGGTTAACGAATTCCTGCCATGCCTGTTCCGAGAACTCCGGTCCCCGGTCATGCAGCCACTGCGTAATCGAAAAGGATGCCCCCTGGGATTTAGCCTCCCGGTAAAGGCGGCCCACCTGCTCCTTATCATCGATAAACAGCATGAGCAGCCTGATAAAGGCCAGGTCATCCCGATGGATTTCCTCCTGCCCGGTAATCCGCTCAAATTCGGCTAGCTTTACAGGGCGTTGATAGCTGATAATATCCATGCGCCAGTTGGGCAGGCCCAGCAGTCTGCGGGTTGTCCAACCCGATCGTTCATACAGGGTCGCCAGACCTTCCACCAGCCACAGGGGGGCTTCAGGACAATCATCGGCGATCAGGGCATGCATGAGTTCATGTAACAGAGTGCCGTAGCCGCCGCCAACGGTGGCAACCAGGAGATGGTCATTTTTGGCGTAAATACCGAAATAGGGGTTGTAATAGGGGAAGCGCTCTTGCGGATAGATTTTTTCGGCAAAGGAGATAAGCTCGTTAGGATTTTTGGAAAGCAGCGCCGTGATAACAGAGTCCGGCTCTTTAAAGCCGTATTCGCTGCGGATAAAACGGTATGCGTCAACGATGCCCTTTTGGTAATGCTTTTCCAGTTCCGCCATATTTTCCCGGCCGCAGAGCAGGAATGGTCCCTGGCGGTAAAACTGCACGCTGCCCAGGCGGGAGGTTAGAAAATCACGCAAAGGGTCATCCGGTGCGTCTAGACGGACCTGGGGCAGAACATTTTCCGGTCCTGACGGTGAAAATTCCGTTGCCGTCAGGTAAGCGTCCGGATCTTTCAGCGCGAAATGGCGGGTGACCTCCACTTCTCCGGCCATGGCAAGTATCGGTGTGCTGGCCAACTGCTTTTCCCTGGTCATGGAAAGCCAGAGATTGATATCGTATTGCCCGCACTGATCAGGGGGTAAAGCGGCTGCCTTGGTAAACCACTGGCTGGCATTGTTCCAGTCTTCCAGGCGGTAGTGCAGCAGGCCAATGGCAAAGGTGTATTTGCATGATTGGGGGACCAGGGCCAATGCCCCATGGGCCTTGGTCAGGGCCTGCTGGAGAAGATCGGCAGAGGCTTGGTCTGACTCCACCAGAGTCTTGGCCTCCTGATAAATCTGTTCAGCGGTTTGGGCGGGGTCAGGCGAGGGGGGATCCTGGGAGTATGCGGGGGCAATTGCTCCGGTGAGAGACAGCATGATCAGCAGAACAAAGAGCCTTGCATATATTTCTCTTTTCATTTCAGTGACTCCTCAAGTTTTGACTGCAGTAACCAGGCGGGCCTGCCGTGCTTGTCAGGGCAGTCGCGGGACAGGTGTTGATTTGGCGGCCGGTGCGGGTTGTTCGACCCGCTGTTGGTGCATCCTTTCAGTAAAGCTGAAGTCGTAGGGCTTACTGACAAAAAGCCCCCACATGATGATGGCGGCCCCTGCCAGGACAAAGAATGTGCCGGGCGCTGCTGATTTGAGCCGGGCGGAAACACCCTGGCCGCTGAAACCGAAGTCAAATTCCCCGGTTATGCCCTTGACAAAGGTGTCATGGCCCAGTTTGACAATGAGATAACCGATGATAAAGGCGGTGATCTTCAGCAGCACCACGCAGAGCATATGCACAATGGCCACCGGGGCGTCCTGTTGGACAAGCCTTTCGAGATAGGCGATCTGGGTTGGCGTGAGAGCTGATTCCTGGGCGGAAACGTTGCCGTAAAGGAGCAGGACGGCGGGCAAAATGAGAAGGGTGACCGGGTGGGGTGACAAGGGAGTCTGCTGAAAAGTCCGCATGCTTTTTCTCCTTGGTAGAGTTGCAGGTCTGACTTTGTTTTACAATGTATCGATAAGACAGGGAATATTTTTTTTGTAATTCCCGGTGAAATCGGTTTTTTTAGGGTATTTTGCAATGCCGGGTAATGTGTATTAATGCCGAAGAGGCGCACATTGCCGGTTTTATGATCGGGGGAACAGTTAAATCAGCGGTTTGCCGGCAGCCGTGCAAATCTGGCGCGAGGATGGATTTTCTCATGACGCAACTCAGTGAAAAAGAAAAAACACGAAGGATTATCGGGGCAGTGCTGCTCGTTATCGGCACCCTCTGCACGATCTGGGGAGATAAAATCGATAATCTGACTGTCCTCAAGTTCGGCAAGACCACTGCCGTGGTGGGCATTGTCATTTATTTCCTGGGCAGAATAGGGAAGGTGTTGCGCAAAAGGTAGCGGGTGCCTGTGTTGAGGGCTGAGGTGTTGCGGTGAAAATCAAGTAGGCAAGCCTCCAAGCAGATTGTTACGAGCAGTGCTATCCGGCGGATTTCATCAGTAGCTTGGCTGCCCCTCGTACTTCTCTCTCATGTTTTTCAACTTACCGTTTCCTGCTATCTCTTTCATGAATTCACTAAACTTCTCAGCGAGTTCGGCTGCCCGTTCATCACCCAGAGCTTTCTTTGAAAAACCGATATACACTGGATTCTCCGCAACCGTGTACAGCTTCTCAAACCTATTTATATCGTAGCCGAATTCCATACATTCATATTCGAAGACCGCCTCTGAATTAATAATGGCATCAACTCTATCTCCCGCAGCAAGCAATCGGATCAAGACGGATTTGTCTCGAACGGGATATTTATTTAATCCCTGATAGTTATCAAATAATGGACCATATTTATGGCCATGGATGACCCCAAGTTTGATGTTTTTCAAATCATCCATCTTGCCGATTTTGACATTACTCCCCTTCAAGCCAATGATGACTGTTGTGACAGTATTGATTGGTGTTTCGGGAAACTGCAAAAACTCTTCACGCTCCGGAGTGCGAAATATCGTAAAAATTCCTTGCGCATCAGGCGTCTTCATCATCTCGAGGGCGCGTTTGAGCGGATATGCCTTGAATTCCGGCGTTATTTGTTGATATTTACAGAATTCACTTACGGTATCCACGTCCATGCCAACAATCCGGCCATTTTTTTCAAAAACCAGGGGAGGTGATATCCCTCCTGTGAAGAAAAGCATTTTTTCTTCGCATATGCCGCATGGCGCATATCCCAATAGCAGCACCGCCAATATCAGAATTGTCCTTTTCATACAGCGCCCTTTGGGCATTCAATTTGTTGAGAGAAGCGCAGTTCGCACCTTTTTGGCCAGGGTACGAATGGTAAAAGGCTTCTGGACGAAATTCACGCCTTCATTGATAACGCCGCGGTGGGTGATCACATTGCGGGTGTATCCCGACATAAACAATACCTTCAATTCCGGCAGGATCAGACGAAGTTGATCGAAGAGGTCCTTGCCGTTCATCCCCGGCATCACGACATCGGTCAGGAGCAGGTTGATGGCGCCAATATGCTCTGCGGCCAGCTCGACACAGCGCTCGGGATGTTCCGCCACCAGCACCTGATATCCGAGGCTTTGCAGCATGGTGAGGGCAAGGGTCCGGACCAGTTCATCGTCCTCAGCCAGCAGAATCGTTTCAGTGCCGGAGGCCATTTCATCCGGAGGAATATCGTACTCTTCGATCGGCGCGTCTTTCTCGACCAATTTGGGGAGATAAACCTTGAACGTGGAGCCGTGGCCCTTTTCAGAATAAACCGAGATGGAGCCGCCATGTTGTTTGACGATGCCGTAAACCGTTGAAAGCCCCAGACCAGTACCCTTGCCCAGTTCCTTGGTCGTGAAAAAAGGATCGAAGATATGTTCCATCGACTCGTTGTCCATGCCCATGCCCGTATCGCTCACCGCGAGCATGGCATACGGTCCGGGAACTATTTCCGGATGACTGGTCGTATAGGATTCATCGAGATCAATGTCGTTAGCTTCAATTGTCAGGATGCCGCCTTCGGGCATGGCGTCCTGGGCATTTATTGACAGGTTGGCCAGGACCTGCTCGATCTGTCCCGGGTCGGCACGCACCAGGGAGAGAGAGGGGGAAATCCTGAGCTCAATGACGATATCCTCGCGAATCGTGCGGCGCAGCATGTCCACAAACTGTTGAATAATGGCACCCAGCGCCAGAGGCTTTGGTTCGATGATTTGCTTGCGGCTGAAGGCGAGAAGCCGCTGCGTCATTTCTTTGGCTCGCTCCCCCGCATGGGTGATCGCCTTGACCTTGTCGCGGCGCGGGTCGTCTTCGGCAAAATCGGCAGCCAACATGTCGGAATAACCAAGGATGATAGTCAGAAGATTGTTGAAATCATGGGCAATGCCTCCAGCAAGAAGTCCCACCGTTTCCATTTTCTGTGACTGGTGGAGCTGGTTTTCGAGCTTTGCTCGTTCCGCTTCCGCCCTTCTGTACTCGGTTATATCTTCAGCGATTCCTTCCGTCAGAACCAGCTCTCCCTTCTCACCCAGAAGAGGTCGAGCATGAATCGATGACCATACAGTGCTTTTGTCTTTGCGGTAAAATTGAACCTGTAAACCGGCAACGGTTTTCCCCTCTCTCATCATTTGCAAGAATTCCAGACGACGCTCCGGGTCGACATAGAGCTGGTTGCCGATATCAGTAATGCTTTCAATCAGCTCAGCAGGAGAATCATAGCCAAGCATCCGCGCCATGGACGGATTGGCGCTCAAGAAACGCCCCTCCGGGGTGGACTGAAAGATGCCTTCCACCGCGTTTTCGAAGATGCTGCGATATTTCTTCTCCGCATCCCGCAGTTCCGTCATCTGTGAGTTGATCTTGCCTCCCATTTCGCCAAGCACATTCACCAATGGCTGAAATTCGATGAACGGCATGTCGCGACCCGGCAAATCGTATCTGCCTGCTGCGTAGTCGTTGACAATCCTGCCAAGATGATCGAGAGGCCTGGTCAGCAGCATGCGCAGAAGAAATCTGGTAGCAATCACCAACACGAGAATGACGGCAAAGAGCGTGCCCATACCTGACAACAGCAACTGCCGGTGAACTGCCGCATTGTATTTTTCCGTGAGGGATATTTCAAGGTAGCCAACTAATTGGCCATGGTGGACGATGTTGCCGGCCCTGCTCACCAGGGGTGCCTTACTCTTCCTGTCAGAGTCAAAAAAGATATCGCCCATGTTGTCGGTTATTTTGATCTTTTCAATGAGCTCGTTTTGAAAGTAAGCATTGCCTATGCTCCTGGCTGCCGATTCATCAAGCTCCCATAGCGGCATTGCCAGAACACTGGCAAGGGAGGCCAGATATTCATCCGCTCTTCCCTCCAGTTGCAGCTTTGCCTTTTTGGCAACAGTAAAATAGGACATGGAAACCGTCACGACAGAAACGCTCACAACCGTCAGGATCAGGGCGGCAGTCAGGGTTTTGGAGAATGAACGCTTTTTTTGAGGATAACGTGGTGACACACTCTTTGCTGGTTCCGGCATTCAACATCCCCTTGTCGGTAAAACGCAGTGTGGATGGCATTCCATGTGAGTGTCGCATATACTCATGATGACAGACTTTACAGCACTCTTCAAGGGTCTCTTGAGAAATTCGCCCATATCTCTTACCAAGAATCAAACGAAATATTTTGCGGGAACCAGGAGCGAGACCGTTGGCTTTTGGATTATGTCCCGCCAAGGCTCAGCCTGGTATTTTGTTTTTCTACCCTTGGAGAGTTCTGCGAGGTTCTTGATAGTATTCAGCTTTGAATTTGCTTTTTGATACTGTAAACAGAAATGGGTAGCCTCGGAAATCTTCATAGTCCTGCTACTTTTTAGAAATTAACCTGTTTTCTCTAAAGGATTCGGACTTTTTGCAGGTTATCTCAAGGGCTTTGGGGGAAGAATCATATGCTGGTAGCGCGATTTCTGGATATGTTGACTTTCAAGATGTATAGTATTTTGGTGTTTTATATCGCCTATATTCTGTCCAGAGAGTTATAACCTAACCATGACTGATTATACTGAGAAGAAGTGCCCAAAATGCGGCCAACAATTACGATTTCCTGACAACATCGGCGGCATGCTTATGGAGTGCCCAACATGTGGGCAAAAGTTCTACTCGGACTTTAAGCTGGGGAGTACGGGACCAAGTGCACAGCCGGGAATAGTAACAACCGTCTTTGAGATGCCCTGTAAAATTATGGAACGCATTGGTCGATATTTTACTTCGAAATAATCTTCATAAAGTTACGGGGGGCCATAATTGATTAGAGAAAATAGGGGTGGGACTATTTAATGCCCTGATTTTGTGACGCAGCATATCTATCTTTCAGCTTGTTCAGAGTATTTGGAAAGATATGAACTTTGATACCCGGAAGGAAATGGACATGGAAAGTATGCAGATGAGCAGGGTATTCACGCTAATAGAACCGGGGCCGGTTGTCTTGGTTACTACAAATGACGGTCGAAAAGACAACGTGATGACCATCTCATGGACCATGGTACTGGACTTTACAGCAGAATTTGCCATTACCACCGGGCCATGGAATTATTCATACACCGCACTTCAAGAATCGAGGGAGTGTGTAATTTCAATCCCAACGGTGGACCTAATTGATACCGTTGTTGGAGTGGGAACATGCTCCGGAGCTGATACGGATAAGTTTACAAAATTTAAACTCACTCGTTTGAAAGCCAAACATGTTCGGGCACCAATCATCAAGGAGTGCCTCGCAAATATCGAATGTAGGGTTGTCGATATCGTGACTCAATACAACATCGTTGTACTTAAAGCTGTTGCCGCATACTTTGACAGTACTCGAGAGGAGAAAAAAACTCTCCATGCTGTTGGTGACGGCACCTTTATAGTAGATGGCCGCAAAATCGACAGAAAGGAGATGATGCAGGCCAAACTTCCAAGTGGAATCTAACCGTTAGTTAGTTAGCTGAAAAGTCGGTAATCGGTTATTTTGGAACGTGCTTCTATACTATTCTCAGTTATTACGTCCATGGCTCCGGTACAAGGCTGTAATGGCAACATTTGACACAGACATAGCTGTGCAGGTGGGGGCCAGCAAATATTGAGTCTGCAAAAGAAAAAACAATTTTAACTGAGAATTGTTAATAGGCAAATTTTGGAAAATTCAAGGGTTGATAAATGCTGCTGTTTTGGAAATATCATGACTTTGAAAAGAATAAATCTGCCCTCCTTTTTTGCGTTAAGAATTTCAAAAAAAATCCGCGACAATTCACATATAAATGGTAATATCTCTCTATAGTTATTTGTGCTTTAAAATCCATCAACAGGACACATCATGGCCAGCGCCGAACAGTTAAAAGCACTGCTGAAATCGCATCTCGAAGGTGACGAGCCGCATTTTTTTGCAGTTGCCATGCAGGTTGCCGCCCACGAAGCGAAACAGGGGCATGGAAAACTGGCCAGAGAGCTGCGTGCTTTGATCGACGAAGCCAAAAGGAAAAAGGGGCAGCCGAATCAAGCACGGCCGATTGCCATATCCCAACCCAAAGGGGAGCTGTCCTCCCTCCTATCTGCCTCTTATCCGAAGCTCCGTTTGTCGGATATCGTTCTGGACCGTGATATTCATGGCCGTCTGACCCGCATCATCAAGGAGCAGCGCCAGATTGCTAAACTCCGTTCTCACGGTCTGATCCCACGAAAAAAGATGTTGTTCGTTGGACCGCCTGGTACCGGCAAAACCATGTCTGCCAGTGTGCTGGCCGGGGAGTTGGGGGTACCACTTTTTGTGGTCCGCCTTGAAGGGTTGATCACCAAATTCATGGGAGAGACGGCCGCCAAACTGCGCCTCATCTTCGATGCCTTAGTCCAGACCAGGGGCGTCTACTTTTTCGACGAATTTGACTCAATCGGTTCCCAACGTGGTCAGGCCAATGATGTCGGGGAAATCCGCCGGGTATTGAATAGTTTTTTGCAGATGATAGAACAGGATGATTCCGACAGCCTTATTCTGGCGGCGACCAACCATCCTGATATCCTGGACTATGCCCTGTTCCGGCGTTTTGACGATGTCGTTAACTTCAGACTCCCAGATGAGGCATTGACCATCGAACTGATCAAAAACAAGGTAGCTGGTTTCCCAACCACCCGGATTATCTGGAAGCGCATCGCAGCCTCCGCAGAAGGTCTTAGTTTTGCCGATATTGCCAAGGCCTGTGAAGATGCCATTAAGGAGGCCATTATCAGCGACAGGGAAAAAATCACCCAGAAAGACATCACGGCATTGTTGCTCGATCGAAAAGCGAATTTTCCCCGGAAGGCTGCTCACAAAGATCACCTACCTGGGTAATTGCCAATGCCCGGAAACGACCAGAAACGACTCTCTCATCTATATATCGTTAATACCGCTACGACTGAGCCATACACCTCGCCTTCTACCAGAGGTCCAACTTTTCGCTCCACGCCCCGCCAACGTGAAACTCATGGTCAGCGCCTTGCCCGTCAATTCGACGCGATCCGCCAACAGTCCCAGACCGCCATTGAAGAACAGAAGGCCTACGGCATAGACGCCAAGAACGGCATTTATCTGCAGTTTGAGAGTGAACCTGATTTTGAACTAAAGTTTGAGAGCCTTGAGGCCCAGCGTTCAGGGATAGAACTCCTGGCGGTACAGCAGCTTGAAGGAAGGACAGTGGCGACAGTCTTTGTCCCTGAAGGCAAGCTCGACATTCTGACCCGGAAGCTGAATGACTATCTGAATCCGGAAAAGGATTCACCCAGAGGAAAAGCCAAAAACCAGGATCTAATTGCCAACATTGCTTCAATCCGCAAAGCAGCTCTTGAGGCATTATGGACTGACACTCCAGAAAGTATTCCGCCGGATGACGAGGTAGTCTGGTGGGAGGTGTGGCTCCGGGCCGGTGAAGAGCGCCAGGCAGAATTGGTTTTCTTCACGGAACATGCCCGGAAGCTGAATTTGCGTGTACTGGATGAGGCCATACACTTTCCCGACAGGATTGTGGTGGGCGTACAAGGCACCAAGGCCCAAATGAGCCGCTCCGTCAATCTGCTCAACTGCATTGCAGAGCTTCGCAAAATGAAGGATAGAGCAGATTTCTTCACCGCCATGCATCGCCCTGAACAAATCGAGTGGATGCGTGCCGCGCTTGAACAAATCACCCCTCCTGCTGATGGATGCCCTGCAGTCTGCATCCTGGACACCGGTATCAATCACACTCACCCGCTACTGGAACCGGTTCTTGACGAAAACGATCTTGACTCGTGTGATCCTGGCTGGGGAACGGCTGACCATAAAGGGCATGGAACTGAAATGGCTGGCCTGGCTGCCTATGGGGATCTGACTGAACTTCTCGCCTACCAAGGACCGATTCAGCTTTCCCATAGGCTGGAATCGGTAAAGATCCTGCCGCCGCATGGACAAAATGATCCGCATCTTTATGGCAATATCACCGCCGAAGCTGTTGGCCGTGCAGGTATCCTTGGACCTGAAAGAACAAGAAACTTCTGCATGGCCGTTACCACCACGGATTTTCGTGATGCCGGCAGACCCTCGTCCTGGTCGGCCAGTATCGATGCACTCTGTGCTGGTGCTGACGATGAAACGCAAAGGCTGATTATCATTTCCGCCGGCAATACAGACAGAGCCTTTCAACACTATTACCCTGCCAATAATATGACCGAGGGGGTTCATGATCCAGGACAGGCTTGGAATGCCCTGACCGTTGGCGCCTATACCGAAAAGAATTTTATTGATCCCAGGGAGTATCCTGGTTGGCAATTGGTGGCCCCGCCAGGTGACCTGAGTCCATCGAGCACCACATCCAATGCCTGGTCAAGACCTTGGCCGCTTAAGCCTGATATTGTCATGGAAGGCGGCAATATGGCCATTGACCCGACCGGATCAGCCGACACCTTGGACAGTCTGGATCTGTTGACCACGAATTGGCAGCATGAGCTGATGCGGCCTTTAGTTAATGCAGGAGACACCAGCGCTGCTACCGCTCTGGCAGCACGATTTGCCGCCCTGCTTCAAAGCCAGTATCCCGATTATTGGCCGGAAACCATCCGGGCATTAATGATCCACTCGGCGGAGTGGACCGAGGCCATGAAAAACCGCTTTGCGCCGCTTCGCATACAGCAGCATCATGAAGGTTTATTGCGGTATTGCGGTTTTGGGGTGCCCGATTTGGGAAGGGCGTTATGGAGTGCTTGCAACTCTCTCACTTTGGTGGCCCAGGATACTTTGCAACCGTTTGATAAACGAGACGGACGGGCAGTAACACGGGATTTAAACCTGCATGATCTCCCGTGGCCGACCGACATCCTGGCAGGACTTGAAAATACACCTGTTGAAATGAAGGTGACGCTTTCCTACTTCATTGAACCTAACCCTGCTCGGCGTGGCTGGAGTAAAAAATACAGCTATGCCAGTCATGGCCTTCGCTTTGAGGTGAAAAGACCTCTTGAGTCCCTTGACGCTTTTCGCCAGCGTATCAACCGTGCCGCTCATGACGAAGAGACGGGTCGGCCAACAGGAGCAGCTCCAAGTGATACCAAATGGACCCTGGGTAAGAACCTTCGCAAACTTGGATCGATCCATTCCGACACCTGGACAGGAACTGCTGTTGAGTTGGCCCAACGCGGCCATATTGCCATTTTCCCGGTGATGGGCTGGTGGAAATCAAATCCACGACAAGAACGCTGGGGCAATCAGACCAGATATTCCCTGGTCATAACCATCCGCACCCCGGAGACAGAGGTGGATCTTTACACCCCAGTGGCCAACATGATCCGTCAGCCTGTCGAGATTGAGGTGTAGCGGGAGACAATTATCCGTTCAGGTGAATACCTGTTTTATTTGTAACTGAAAACAAATTGAAAGGGGTTGCGTCTTTGCTGACTCATCGCTTTCTCGATTGTGTCAAGCAAGATATAGGGACACAATACAAAATTAAATCTATGTCATCGTCCAAAGCCAAAAGTCAAGCTATCTCCCTATCATTTTCTAATGGGGGAAAAAGTAAACAGCATCTCCAGTGTGCAAGTTTTCTACACAGCGCCATAAGTCCGATCCATCCCCTCAGCCTTTGTCATTTGCTGTGGTGCCTGCTCACAGCGCTGCAAGGCTGCTGCTCCGGCTCCTCGCTCGTTTCGCGTCTGGGATGGGTGCCTCGAGCTTATGACACTATGTATAATATATAAAAGCCTCTTTGGTTTAACAGCGCCTATGTATCAAGAACATTTTGGTTTTACCGCAGCTCCTTTTTCCATTGCACCAGACCCGCACAGCCTCTATATGAGCGAACGCCATAAGGAGGCCTTAGCGCATCTTTTCTATGGCATGCGGGTCGATGGCGGCTTTGTTATGCTCACCGGTGAAGTGGGCACGGGAAAAACAACCATCTGCCGCTGTCTTCTTGAACAAGTTCCGGAAAATACGGACATAGCGTTTATTTTCAATCCCAAACTCACTGTTGAAGAACTGCTGGCGACAATTTGCGATGAGTTCGGCATCCACCATCAAAAAGAACAAAACAGTATTAAATTTTATGTTGATCACATAAACAGCTTCTTGCTCCATTCCCATGCAAACGGCAGGAAGGCTGTGCTCATCATTGATGAAGCCCAGAATCTCAGTACCGATGTTTTGGAGCAAATCCGACTGCTTACCAACCTGGAAACGAATACGCGAAAACTTCTGCAGATCATTTTGCTGGGCCAACCGGAACTTATCAAAAAGCTTGCGCAGCCGGGGTTGCGCCAACTCGCACAACGAATCACCGCCAGGTATCATCTTACCCCACTCTCCGAAAGCGAAGTAGGTTCCTACATTGACCACCGACTGGCAATAAACGGTTGCCGCAAAAAAATCTTCCCGGAATCAACCATTAAAACCCTTTTCAAGTTAACCAACGGCACCCCGCGCCTGCTCAATATTATTTGCGACAGGTCCCTCCTTGGAGCTTACGTGCAGGATCAGGACTTGGTGGACATTGCGACCATTAAAAAGGCGGCGCGCGAAGTTTTTGGCGAAATCGCTGACCGGCCGGATCGTACAGTAAAAAAATCAGGGATGCTCATAGCAGGGCTTATTCTTTTATTGGGTGGTTCCGTATTGGCAGCAGCCTATCTTAGGCAAAGACCGGACACTTTATTTGGGCAGAGCCCAATGGCGCCACTGGTCGAAATCACCCAACCGGGGGGAGACGTTGCACAGGTGGCAACAGAATCGCTTCCGGCTCTTAAGCAGGCCCAGGAGGCACCACAGACTGCGCACATGAAGGCGGTTTCTCAGCAGAGTGCCGCCCCTGATGACGGAGCCCTGGCAGAGGAAATCGATGACACGGCAAACAACACACCGCCACCGGTACTTCCGTCTCGTGAGCAGGCCCAGGAGGCACCACAGGCTGCGGACATGAAGGCGGTTCCTCAGCAGAGTGCCGCCCCTGATGACGGAGCCCCGGCAGAAGAAATCGATGCCACGGCCAATAACACACCGCCACCGGCACTTTCGCCACTGACGAGGCCTGAGGGTGTGCCCCCTGCCTCCACCATGGTGATGGCCCACCAGGCACTTTTGGCCAGTTGGGGGATTACTGATGTTCCGGTGGATCTCGCCTCTGCCAGTGCCGTTGCCGAATCACACAACTTACGATACCTCTCCCAGGAAGGCAGTTTCAACAGCCTTGTTGAGCTCAATAGACCTGCAATATTAAGCTTGTATGACAATTTTGGCGAACGCTTTTACGCAACCATTGTCTCTTTCGACGGCCAGTCCGCCGAGTTGGTCTTCGGTACAGAACACAAACGTGTCTCCATCGAAGACTTCAAAACACACTGGAAAGGCGAATATTGCCTATTGTGGGAAAAACCGGAAGAATATGTCATGGCCATCAAACCGGGAAATCATGCCGCCAAGGTGGAGTGGCTGGATAAGAAACTTGCCCTCATCCAAAAACGGCCGGCCAGTGCCCAGACACCTGTCCACTATGATAACGATTTGGTCAGTCAGGTAAAGCAGTTCCAGTTTGAAAGAAACCTTGTCCCGGACGGTATCGTTGGCCCTTTAACAATCATTCATCTTAATTCGGCATATAACAGCAAAGTGCCCAGATTAGTTGCCATAGGCGAGGAGAAGTAACATGTCCTATATTCTCGACGCCCTTAAGAAGTCGGAGAAGCAGCGGCAGCAGGCGCGCGTTCCTGACCTGAACACCGCCCCGCAGGAACTTGCCCCGCAAAAGAAGAAAAAAGCTTGGTGGCCTTTAGCCCTTGCGGCGATTGTGCTTGTGAATGTGATTTTTATCCTCTTTTTTGTTATACGCCAAAAGCAGCCGGCCACGGAAAAGCAGGCCATGGTCCACAGCTCTGATCAGGCGCAACAGGAAACGGTTCAGGAGAGAAGGAAGTCTATCGCTCCTCAAGCAAGGCCGGGACTCGCAACTGTCAGCCACGAACCCCTGCAATCCGAACCTGCCGCCGCAGAGGATGAAAGCACTGTGGTGAGTAAGGCGGAAGATGATCCTGCCTCCCCGCAGGATCCTGCCGCAGCAACACCCATGTCTCATGGAGAGATAGCAGCAGGTCAGCAACTGCAGGAAGATGCGTATGTTGAGGATACCCGGGAGAGCGGGTCGGAAGTGGCGAACTTGGCTCCTCAAGCAACGCCGGCACTCTCGCCCGTCAGCCCCGAGCCCCGGCAAGCCGAACCTGCCACCCCAGAGGATGAAAGCACTGTGTCAGGTATGGTGGAAGATGATACTGCCTCCCGGCAAGATCCTGCCGCAGCAACACCCATGTCTCATGGAGAAATAGCTGCAGATCCGCAACTGCAGGAAGATGCATATGCAGAGGATACCCGGGAGAGCGGGCCGGAAGTGGCGAACATGGCTCCTCTCGAAGATGTTGCCATTGCCGGCAAATCTCTATCCCCGGTAACGGCCACTCACCCTGAAGAATATTACGAAGAACCGGAGCAAGATCAGTCGCAGCGCCCCCGGCCTGTCGAAACGGCAGATTCCAGCCCGATTGAGCCCAAAGGCAGTTTAATGAAAAAAGCCCTGCACATTGAGCAGCTTCCCAGGGCCATAAGAGAGCAACTGCCGGACATTCACATTAGTGCGCACCTCTTCTACGAAAATAAACCGGCTTCGCGCTTTGCAAGCATCAACGGCAAAGTATTGCGGGAAGGTCAGATGCTTACCCCGGATCTAAAAGTGGCGGAGATTTCAACGGATGGCGTTATTTTCAGGTACCAGAAATATTTCTTCTACGTGCCTGTATTCTAGGAGCCTGTCCCCCTCTTTTCATGCCGAATTTATAAAAGTCCAACAATCTCCCTTAAATAAGGCTATAAGCGATTAAAGGAACATAAACCATCCTCATGTCTCCCTTGCAAACTCAGACGGTCAAGGCAATTTTTTTCCCATGCGGCAATCAGTAATCAACCAGACCGGCTTTATTGAAGAAACCCTGCGGGGGATTGTGGATCGTGTCACCTTTCACAATGCCGACAATGGCTTTTCCATCTTGCGCGTTTTCCCTTTCGATAATCCTCAACAACTGGAAACCGTTGTCGTCCACCAAACCAAGGTGTTTGCCGGCGCTACCATGGAGTTTGCCGGCGCCTGGACGATGCACCCTCAGTTTGGCCGGCAATTTCAGGCAACCAGGGCCGTGGAAAAAAAACCGGCCACTTCGGCCGCGCTGGAAAAGTATCTGGGCTCGGGGCTGATCAAAGGAGTCGGCCCGAAGACCGCCAAACGCATTGTCAGCCATTTCGGCAAGCAGACCCTGGATGTTTTTGAGGAAGAAATAGACCGGCTGACCGAGGTTCCCGGCATTGCCACGAAGAAACTGGAAATGATCAGTGCTGCCTGGGCGGAGCATCGAGCCATCCGGGAAGTGATGATGTTCCTGCAGACCCATGGCATAAGCACTCTTTTTGCCGTGCGCATTTACAAGCAATACGGGGACAGGGCCATCCCCTATGTAACGGAAGATCCCTACCGTCTTGCCAATGATTTTTACGGGATAGGGTTTTTCTCAGCGGACAAAGTTGCCTTGAGTATCGGCCTGGCGACTGACAGTCCCCAAAGAATCATGGCAGGGATCAAACATGTGCTGGCGGCAAGCAGGGATTTCGGTCACTGCTATCTGACCCAGTCGCAGATTGCCGTGCAGGTCAAAGAGCTTCTGCAATTGGATCTCGGAGACAGGCTGCCCGGCTTGCTTGGTCAGATGGAGCAGGAGGGGCAGCTGATGGTCCGGCAGCTCACCACTGCCGGCGGGGTGACGGAATCATGCTTTTACTCGAAGTCTCTCTATTTCGATGAGTTGTATGTGGCCAGGAAGGTCGCAGGCTTTGGCAATCCTCCACAGATTGACAAAGACAGGGTTGGCAAGTGGGTCACCCGCTACTGCGAGTCAAAAAATATATCCTTAAGCGATGAGCAGGCCGTTGCCGTAAACCATATCGCCGGGGAAAAATTCTCTATTCTGACCGGCGGCCCGGGCTGCGGCAAGACCACCACAACCCTGGTGATAGTGAAATTGCTTGAGGCGATGGGGTTGAAGGTGTTGCTTGCCGCTCCCACCGGTCGGGCCGCCCAGCGTATGTCCGAGGTCATCGGCCGGGAGGCGAAAACCATCCACCGTCTCCTGGAATGGCAGCTGGGCAAGTTTAAGAAAAATGAAGAAGATCCCCTGGAGGTGGATTTCCTCATTGTTGACGAATGTTCCATGCTGGACATCAATCTGACTGCCTCTCTGCTTAAGGCCGTGCCTGATCGCAGCCAGGTTCTCTTCATCGGCGATGCGGACCAGCTGCCCTCGGTGGGCGCCGGCAACGTTTTAAAAGACATGATTGGTTCAGGCAGGCTGCCATGTTTTCAGCTGACCAGAATTTTCCGACAGGCGCAAGATTCACTCATTATTCAATACGCCCACCAGATCAACCATGGTGCAATGCCGTACATCGATTCGCCGTTCAAAAAACCTGAACTGTGGCAGAACAAAATTGATTGCCTGTTCCTTGATTCCGAGGAGGCAACCAAAGAGCAGTTATCCTTTGTGGCGAAAGTGAAACGGTTCCATGACCTTAAAACATCCGGCCCCGGCCCTGACCCGGGCAATGCCCCGAACCTTTTTGAATTCCGCACCAATGAGCCGTTAATTCCCTATGAGACTGAATTTGTCATTCCCAAGAAATTTCAGCACGTCAATCTGGAAGATGTCTATAAAGCCCGGACCGGGGTCGATGAATTACTCTCGGTTTTACAAAAGGTGCATCCCTGGTCATCGCTGCACTATGGCCTGGCTGCCTCGGATATTGTCAGAAAGTTATACCTGGAATGGATACCGAAATATTTCGGCAAAAACTGTGAAATCCAGATCCTGTCCCCCATGACCAGGGGAAGCCTCGGCACGGTGAGTCTCAATACCATGATTCAGCAAGCGGCCAATCCGCCCACTGAAGGGAAGAGTCAGCTGAAGGTTGGTGAAAGGATTTTCAGGGTCGGCGACAGGGTTATTCACCGAAGAAATAATTACGACCTGGGGGTCTTTAACGGCGATATCGGCACCATCAGGGCAATTGACAATGAAGAGTTGACCTGTGTCATCTCCTTTTTCCCGGATAACCGGGAGATCTTGTATCAAAAGGATAATATTGTGGAACTGGACCTGGCCTATGCCATCACGATCCATAAGTCACAGGGCAGTGAATTTGCAGCGGTCATTATTCCGGTCCTCACCCAGCATTTCAAAATGCTCTTCAGAAATCTTATTTACACCGGCCTGACCAGAGCCAGGAAACTGGCTGTGTTTGTTGGTACGCGCAAAGCCCTGGCCATGGCGGTTCAGAACCAGGATACCAGCCAACGGCAAACGGCTCTCAAGGAATTGATTGTATCCGGGGTAATGTAAGACATTCAGACAACCTGATTTCGGCAGATTTTACTTCGATACCCGGATGCGGTTCGAGAAGAGTGCCTAAAGTACTTAAAATGACTAAAGTACCTGAAGTTGCGGTACTTATCTGATCAGATAACTCCTCTAACTTTATACCCGCAAGGGGCACAAGGGCACTTCAAGTACTTCAAGTATTTTAGCTGGCAGAGATTTGATAAACAAACAATGAACCCTTTTTTCGTCAAAATGGTGGATTACTAATGGCAAAAGAGAACTGTTGGGAATTTTTCAAGTGTGGACGTCAACCCGGTGGGGACAAGGTCGCTGAATTAGGTGAATGTCCTGTCGCTTATTCTTTTATCACCCACAGAGTAAATAATGGCATAAATGGCGGAAGAACCTGCTGGGCGGTGGCAGGAACACTGTGTGGCGGTCAGATCCAGGGTTCTTTTGTAGATAAAGTAAAAGGGTGTGCCAGCTGTGATTTTTTCCATATCGTGAAGCGGGAAGAGGGGGGAAACTTTGTGAAAACTCAGGAAATCATTATAAAAATCAGGGGTGAGGTGAAATAGCGGCTTTAGGGCATCTTGAATAATTGCCTTTTCGCCCGATCTCTGTGTCACAGCAAAAATGAAAAATGCTCACATATACCTAATATGCGGAGTTTATACCCTGAAGGGTACTTTTTAATTTTTGCTGTTTCTTGATCTCGAACGAGAATTCTAATTATTCAAGACACCCTTTAACCTTCATAATTGACGCAAGCGGCAAACGCTTCGCTGCTGTGAAAGTCTCGCGGTGTGGAGCGGGCCATGCCCGCGATAACGGTGTTTTCGCAACAAAGGTCGCGGGCATGGCCCGCTCCTACCGCAGAATGACATGCTAAACAAGGGTAAGGATTAGTCGCAACGACAATATTCTTTGCCTTCTGCCTTCAGAATAGGGGACCCGTTGGAGTTGTATTTGATGACCAGATCCACGAGTTCCATGGAACCGTTTCCCTCTGACATAAAAAGCTGACCATGCGTCACTTCCCACCGGCCGTCCCCGCCGGAATCCGTCTGGCTGCCATAAAGAGAACCATCCGGCTGTGTGTTGCCATAGTCATCCATGGTCTTTCCCGTGTAACTTCCTTCACTCCGACTGCCCTTGGCATAGGTGCCGTCGGTAAAGAAGCGGACCCGGCTGGAAGAGGTGCTGCTGTATTGACTCCCCCCCTTAAATGAAAAGCTGCACCAGGCAGAAGAGAGCAAAAGTTGCTGGAGCTTATCGCCGGAGCCCCCGTCTGCTCCGCTTTGGCCGGTCTTTCCCCTGACAGTGCGCGCTTCTCCGGTCTGCGGCTTGGCCGGAGCCGCTTCCGCAGCTTGCTTTGTCTGGGGGGCGACCAGATAGTTCATCTTGCCGCCCGGTGCGCTTAAGTCAATATCCAGACGCTCACTTTGATCTTTTATGAGCACCCCCCATTTGATGTTGCGTACCTGCAGAATGTACAAGCCGGGCGGCAAAGCGGCAAAGGTGTATTTGCCGAAAAAGTTGGTTCCCACGCTGGTCAATGGCTTTTCTGTTTGGCCGTCAAGGAGGAAGACCGTCTCATTGGGTGCGGGGACCTGTGACGATTCACCGACAAAACCGGTAATGGTGTAGCCGGTTTCCGGGCTGCCGGGAGGAACAAGAGGAATACATGAAGAGACAAGAGGCGTAATGAGGAACAATAAATACATCCAGGTTGGCAGCCGGAAATGAATGCTCATAAATATTCTCCCTCTGATGTTCTGTTATGGTGGTAGCTCGTTGATAAGTAACGTTTTTCTGAGGAAGGGTCAAATACAAACTGTAAAGAGTTCGCTGATTTTTTAGTGGATATCAGCCTGTGAAAAGCATGGCGTAGAGGGCCAGCACCAGCAGGGAAAAGAGCGTCACCGGCACCCCGGTGCGGGCGTGTTCCCGGAAGGTGATCACAACGCCGAGCTTTTTCGCCTGTTCAATGACAATGAGGTTGGCGATACTGCCGATGACAATCAGGTTGCCGGCAAAGCTGCTTGACAGGGCCAATACGTACCATTGCAGCGGCTGGGCCGGGTCGAGAAAACGGATGAGCAGCATGACGGCCGGCACATTGCTGACCAGATTGCTCATGATGGTGGAAACCGCTGCCAGATTGGTGAGGCCGGTCAGGTTGAAACCCCGGCTGCCGATGGCCGCGATGAGGCGACCGGGAACATCTTCAACAACAATGCCCTGCACCACGATAAAAAGGGCGCAGAACAGGGTGATGAGATGCCAGTCCACCAGCTCCATCATCTGCCGGGAACGCATTTTCCTGCTGTAGAGCAGAAAGCCTGCCACGGCGATGGCCGAGAGTTCCCGGGGAATTGAGGTAAAAAAAAGGGCAAGCAGCACGCCGGCGGCCAAGAGCCCTTTGGTGGTCTGCCACAGGTTGAAGAGCGGCCAGTCCGGCGGGGGGGTGGCGGGCCGGGGGCTAGGGGCAGCGATAAATCGGTTTCGATAGAGGGCGCAGATAATGAAATAGGCGCCAGCCAGGGCGATCAGCGCGGGCGGGGCGCACCAGGAGAGGAAATGATCAAAAGGCAGCCGACCGATCTGGCCGATGAGCATGTTCTGGGGGTTGCCGATGATGGTGGCCGCGGAGCCTATGTTGCTTGCCGCGGCAAGCCCCAGCAGAAAGGGCAGGGGGTTGAGCCCGGCCCGGAAGAGCGCCATGGCCAGTACCGGGGTGAAGGCCAGGCAGATGATATCATTGGCCAGCAGGGCGGAAAGCAGGGCGGCAAGCAGCATGCTGATCAGCAGAAACCGCCGGGGCCGGTCAAGCAGGGCGGTGCTTTTCCCCGCGACCCAGGTATAAAAGCCGCCGAGGCGGAGCTGGGCCGAGAGGATCATCAGGGCGTAGAGCAGGACGATGGTGGGCAGATCGATGGCCGCCAGGGCGGATGGCAGCGGTACCGCCCCGCTGATGATCATGGCGATTGCCCCGAGCAGGGCAATACCGGTCCGGTCAAGGGTCAGGCCGGGGATGCGGCCCAGGGCTACGCCCAGGTAGGTGACCAGGAAGATGATGACGGTGGACGACGGCATGGATTTTTTACTGAAAAATTAAAGCCAGTCGGTGAGCAGCACGCCAAGCCCGATGCGGTTGACCGAGGTATTGTAGTCGATGAGTGATTCGCCGTAGCCGTTGAAATACTGGATATAGCCTTTCAGCGGCATCTCGTCTCCCAGGGGAAAGCTCCAGCCAAGCTGCACCGCGCCGCGGTTGTGGCTGCTGCGCAGGTTGTTGCGGAGCATGATGCTCAGGGTATTGCCCTTTTTCGACCAGGCGCCGGTCAGTTCCCCATAGCCCATATAGGCGGAGATATCAGGATTGTCGTCTCCGCCGGGATCACCCGGGTAGGATTTGCTTCCTTCAGGTAACCGATACCAGGGTTTGATGCTCAGGGCAAAGTCCCCCCGTTGGAAAATAAAGTCAAGATAGACCCGGTTCCAGCTCCGCGACCGGTCGCCGCTGCGTCCATTTGATTGATGGGAGAGGCCGGCCAGGATGTAAGGGTTGTTGAGGCTGAAAATATCCTTGTCGGTCTTCAGGGAAACAAAGATTTCCGGCTCATGGTTGGTCTCGCGGAAGGGGCTTGAAATGTCTCCGTTGTATGCCTGCCAGAATGACTTCATGGTGTAGGCGGCAAAAATCCGGCCATTTTCATAACCAAACAGATTTTTTGTCAGGGGAACCTTGAAGCTCAGCTGGAATTTGACCTCAGTACGGTCAAGTTCGCTGTCATCGAGTTGTAGGCCCTGGCCGTTCAGGTTGTCATTGTAGCTGGCCAGCAGGATATAATTGGGTTTGTGCGGGATGATGTTGAAGAGGTTTCCCTGATTTATTGATTCATAGGTGAGCCGGCGGGTTACGGCAGGCAGTTCCTCCATTTGTTCCGTGTCCAAAACCGGAGTTGCCTCTTCAGGGGCCTCTTCAAGAGGGGCTTCCGCCATGAGTTCAGGCATGAGATACGGGCTGCAGGACTTCTTTACCTGGCTGACCGTCATGGAGTCAGCCGCGGTTTTCATGGTCTCCACCAGGCATTCTTCGTAGCTTGTGAAATCTCCGGCAGCCCAGGCGGCAGGGGACGCGAGTTGCACCAGCAGCAGGATGGCAGGCGTGAAGGAGAGAATTTTTTTCATGGCATGTTCTCGTGGGTAGGGAACGTTTCTTCTTTGTCGTAAATCAATCAAGTTTGTGGTCCGTGGTTGTCACCGGCATCTTTGCTCTGCGGCTCGCCGCTGTCCCTGGAAACCCGTATGTTGAGCGGTTTATCGGCATCAAAATGAACATCCCGCTGGGGGAAGGGGATGCTGATGCCGCCGTCGCGGAAATGTTTTTCAATGAGAAATCGCACATTGCTCTCAATGATAAATTTTTCCATGCGGGTGTCGCCAAGCCGTATCCAGTAATAGACGTCAAATATCAGGGCGCTGTCGCCGAAATCGTTGAAGATGACCACCGGTTCCGGTTTTTTCAGGATTTTATCATGTTCGCTAACCGCCTTGTAAAGCAGCTTTGACACATCCCGAACCTTTGAGCCATAAGCAACGCCCACCCGAACTTGGCAGCGGATTATATGGTCTGAAAGGGTCCAGTTGACGATATTTTTCTCCAGCAGGCTGCTGTTGGGAACCAGGATATGCACATTACTGGCTGTGCGTATCCTGGTGCAGCGGATGCCGATCTCCTCGATGGTACCGATGGTATTTTCAAATTCAATGGTGTCGCCGATCTTGACGGGACGCTCCAGCATGATAATAAAACCGCTGATGAAGTTGTTCAGCAGGTTCTGGGTACCGAAACCGACACCGATGGCAAAGGCGCCACCCAAAAAGGTCAGCGCAGTGAGCGGAATATTGACCGTGTGCAGGGCAAAAAGCACGATCAGAATCAGCATCAGAAAATAGAGGATGCGGTCGAAAATCGCCCGGTCGCTTTCATCCAGTTTGGTGCGCAGCAGGATCCGGTTGGTGGTGAAGCGGGAGATGTATTTGGCCAGCTGCAGACCGATAAAGAGTATCAGAAGGGCGACAATGACTTTCTTGACCGTCACTGATTGGTCGTCAATGACCCAGACTTCAAAATCAAGGATATTGACAAAATTGGTTCCCAGCCCCTGCAGGATGTCGATCAGTTTGACGCTTTTCTGCTTTGCGTCGATTGCCTCGAGAAAACGGTTTTGGAAAAGGGCCATGGTTTGCAGTCTGGACAGATATTCAACCGTCCGTTCCAACTGTTTATTGAGCGCCTCCAGCATGGTGTTCAGGTTTTTGGCGACAACAGGATCAATCCCCTGTTTGGCGAGTTGTATCCTCACCGAGACGATCTGCGGTTGCAGGTTGCTCTGGGAATTTTGCGCCATGGTAATGAGCCTGTTGACGTTTGTGATGGATTCCGTGGTTTCCTTTTCCCATTTGCTAAACTCATCGAACCCCGCCTCTCCCTTGATTATCGCATAGCGCCGTTGCCATGTGTCTTCGCTGAGGGAGATGAGCCGCAACGAATTCTCGGTCTGCTCCAGGACTTGCTGATAGGTATCCCGCCATGCCTGGCGGGCGTCCAGCCAGGATTTGCTTCTTTCTCTTTTCAATTCATCATTAATGCCCGTGTCGCTGTATTCCTGTTGCGCCTTGAGCCACGCATCCTCCACCCCCTGCTGCTCCGCGGCCAGGGAGGACATGAGCGATTTAAGCTTCTGCCGGAGACCCTCAAGAAGTTTCAGCCTTGCCTGCAGGTCCTGTTCGTCATAGGCAAGATGAGATTTGACCCAGTCAACCTGTTGCTGGGTTATTTTTTTCTGCAGCTGGGCGATCTGCAGATCAAGTTTGGTGTTGTCGGAAATATAGCGATTGAGGTCCAGGGTTGCTTCAGACAGCTCATTTTTCAGTTTGGCAATGGTGAGTTGCATGTTCGGGGCGGAGGCATCGGTCTTCTTCCCACCGTTGCCGGCTTTTTCTGCCAGGAGCCGCACCTGCTGGGCAGCTGCGTTCATATCGTCATGGGCATCCTCCAGGTTTTTCTTGTCGATCTGCAGGGTTTCGTTTGCCGATTTTTCCCTTTGTTGGGCTTTTTCCAGTTGATCAAGATACTGGTCATAGGTGCTGAGGGAGTATGGGGGCAGCTGTGATACGAGAACTCCCTGTTGGGAGTCGATCTGTTCGTTCAGGTTTTTCTGCTCCTGGGCCAGGGAAGACTGTTTGGCCAGGGCGGTGAGCTGCCGCTGGTAGGTGGCCTCGATTTCTTGCAGAACAGTGGTTTTTTCCTGGAACTTCTCCAACGGGATATTGAGCTGCTGGCCGAGGCCCTCTGTTTTTTCTGATTTGCTGTCTGCCAGCAGCAGCTGGATTTTTTTCAGCTTTTCTTCAATGGTGCTCTGGGGTGTGGCCTGCGCCGTGCTTTCGGGATTTTTTTCCGTCACTGCCGGTTCTGCGGCCCAGACCGGTTGGCAGGGAAATGCGTCGGCAAACACCAACACCGACACCGTAAAAAACAGGATGGTGAAAAGAAATTTTTTCAGCATGAATGCTCTGCAGGGCAAAGGAAAACCCTTTATCTGATTTGATGACATGGAGGTGAATGGCAAATGTTTTTGTCAACTGGGCCGCCGGATAATTCTCCGCGCCCTTTTTATTTAACGGTATAATGGCGAAAATGGTTGTGTAATAGGCAAAAAAGGTGCCGATTCAGCTTTCTTTCTTTATTTTTGCCGGGCCAGGCAGGGGGATGCCGGCTTTATTATCTGTCAGGCTATTTCCCGCATCATGCAGAGGGGCAGGGAAATCGGCTTCTATCTTACCATGTTCCCGTCCTTCGGGATATGGCAAAAAAAATTGACCTTGGCCGGAGGACAGGAAGGGCTGAAGCGAAATTGGTTTTGCCCCGGTTATATTCGGGCGACAGGTTGAAATGTTTTCGCAATATGTTATTGTATAAATATAATTTGGGCAAATATGGTGCACCAGCAGGGAGGGAAGAAGGTCATGGCTGTTATGGACAAGGCGCAGCAGGTTGCGCAGGAGCAGGACAGTGAACCGCGTCATGTTCTCTTTCAGGCGGTTTTGAAAAATCTTCGCATTATCTTCAGATCGGTGCAGACCTATTCCCGCTGGGTGGAGAAAGAGTCAGGGGTGAGCGCCGCCCAGCTCTGGATGCTCTGGGAATTATACAATGAGCCCGGTTTGACAGTATCACGTCTGGCAAATGTCCTGTCCATTCACCAGTCCACCAGCAGCAATATGCTGGACAAGCTGCAACAGAGGGGCTTGATCTACCGGGACCGCAACGGCAGCGACCAGAGAGTGGTTCGGCTGTTTCTGACGGATGTGGGGACGGCATTGCTGGAAAAGGCGCCGCGGCCGGCCCAGGGAGCCCTGGCCGATGTTTTGCGGCGCCTGCCGGACAATGCCCTGGCGGATCTTGATTCCGGGCTCGTGCAACTGGTTGCCGCTCTGAAAGTCAAAGATAAAGAGGCCGGCATGATTCCTTTTACGGAAGCGGAGTAGACTTTTCTTGACAGTCATGCCTTAAGAAGCTTTTTTCATGCAGGAAAAAATTTAAAATAAATAAATAAAATGTCCCGAAGATGTCGAATATTGCTGTTTAGCCTGTTGTTCGTCCTGATCCCGATCGCCGGTGCGGCAAAAATGGTCAGTATTGCCAAGGATGAGGTGCATCTGCGCTCAGGCCCCTCCCTGAAAAACGAGGTCAAATGGGTCCTGGGGAAGGGTTTTCCCCTGCAGGTGCTCAAATCTCGGGGGCAATGGCTTCAGGTCAGGGATTTCGAGAATGACGAGGGCTGGGTTTACGCCTCGCTGACCAGGTCTACCCCGCATATGATTGTGAAGACAAAATTGGTCAATATCCGCAGCGGGCCGGGGGAAAAATATAAGATCACGGGTCAGGCCCGTTACGGGGTGGTTTTTCGCACCCTTGAACGCAGCAAATACTGGGTCAAGGTCAAACACGAAAGCGGCAAAACAGGATGGGTGGCCCGCAGGCTGCTCTGGGGGTGGTAGAGGAAAGAAACTGCCGGAAATCTTTTTATAATGTCGGGGCAAATAGCAATGGGAGCAGGTGTTAAGCTTTTGCGGTCACGGCAGTCAGGAACGTCATGCAAACAGTTGGCTGGAAAATAATACTGATCATCGCCCTTTTCATCTCTTTTATCTTTTTCTCCATTACCGTTGTCGAGAGTCTGCAGAGTAGGGATATCCCTATCCACTCCGGCCAGGTAAGTCCACAGAAGCAGCAGCTTCCCCCTCTGTCCAACGAAATACGATTTTATCCATCATTGCCTGCCAGACTGCCTGATCTGAGTGAAGGGTATCTTTTTAATCAGGAAAGAAAGATCCAATCTGCTGAAACCCTGGAAGATATGGCAACTGATGATACGATTAGCATTGATGTGGAGGAAGTCCGCTATGCCGGGTCGCTGATCAGCGGCAGTACGCGCAAAGGGTTGATTCGTTATCCGGTTGCCACAATGCCGATAAACAGAGGGGTTCGATCCCGGGTGACAGCCGCCAGAAAGGCGCCTTCCGCAAAATGGTCATCCAGGGTTGTTGAAGAAGGGGAGACTGTCAGTGGCTACCAGGTGGTCAGCATCTCACCCGAGGTTCTTGTTTTTGAGAAAGGCGGCAGTCAATTTGAGAAAAAACTCTATACACCGGATAAAGAGCGCGTTGCTTTCACCCCGCCGATGAACAGGTCCAGAACCGCACCGAAAACCGCTGTCAGCAAAACCAACAGAAGTTACCAGCCCGGCACAAAACCCAGACCAGGCAGCACCAGCAGTGTAAGAACTCCCGTTACGAAACGATCAACGGTACGCAGGTGATTTCGGTTCGTCTGATTCGATAATGATTACATCAAAAGATGAAATCCGTTGACAGAAACCTCGATCTTCTCTCCGTGATAATTGACTTGATGATTCGTCTGTTTGTGTCGGTTTCCTTGGCTGCGACCAGAGTCCGGATGGTGAAGGCCCTCAGTGCATCTGAAACGGATAAGGTGCCTTCGGCGGAATCCTTCCTGCCCGTGAAGGGAAAGGTGTCAGGACCGCGCTGGCACTGGCTGTTGATGTTGACCCGGCATACCTGGTTGACCAGGGGATCGATCAGGTCGGCAATGATCTCCGGGTCAGTGCCGAACAGGCTGACCTGCTGCCCGTAGTCGGACTGGGTCACATAATTCATGGGTTCTTCGATATCGGCAAACGCCGCGATGGGTACCACCGGCCCGAACTGCTCCTCGGTATAGAGTCTCATGCCGGGTCCGACCGGATAGACAACAGCCGGACTCATGATGGTGTGGTGTACTCTGCCGCCCTTTTGATTAACAACCCTTGCTCCCTTGCTGCGGGCATCATCAATCAACTGTGTCAGATACCCGGTCTTGTTCGGTTCCGGCAAAGGCGTAATCTGCACCTTGTCGTCCCACGGCATGCCAATCTGCAGCTTATCAACGGCCTCACTGAATTTGGCAATGAAGGTATCGGCAATTTTTTCATGCACAAAAAGCATCTTCAGGGCCGTACACCGTTGGCCGTTATAGGATAGCGCCCCCAGGACGCATTCTTGCACCGCATGATCCAGGTCGGCATCCTGAAGGATGATTGCCGCGTTTTTTGCTTCGAGGCCAAGGACGCCACGCAGGCGATGGGGCCTTGGATGCTGTTTTTTCAGGGAGTCGGCAACCCGGCTGCTGCCGATGAAGGCCAGCACATCGATTCTGCCGGATTTCATCAGGGGGCCGATGACCTTTTGTCCCTCTCCGTTGATCGTGTTGATAACACCCCTGGGAAAGGAATCCCGGAATGCCTCAAGCAGCGGCTGGTGCAGCAATACCCCCAGCTTGGGCGGCTTGAAGATCACCGCATTACCCATGATGAGGGCGGGAATCAGGGTCGTGAAGGTTTCATTCAGGGGATAGTTGAACGGCCCCATGCAGAGCACCACACCCAGCGGCGCACGGCGGATCTGGGCGATGACGTCCTGTTCAATGACAAAACGTGACGATACCCGATCCAGGTCTTTCAGGGCATCGATGGTGTCCCGTATGTAATCGATGGTCCTGTCGAATTCCTTCCCGGCGTCGGGCAGGCTCTTGCCGATCTCCCACATCAGGAGTTTAACGACATGCTCACGCTCCTCCTGCATCCGAAAGGCAAATGCCTCCACATGTTTGATTCTCTCCTCTACGCCCATGGTCGGCCATGCCCCCCGGCCGTGATCATAGGCCCGGCAGGCTGCATCAAGTGCCTCCAGAGCCTGCTCCTCGGTGAGCAAAGGGTAGCTGCCGATGAGTTTCGGCTGGATGGTATCAAGGATTGTTTCATGTACAGGCGACAGCACATCCTGGTGGGGACCGGACCATGTTCTGATTTCGCCATCGCACAGGTAGCGGCCCTGTTGGAGAGGGGAGGTGATGGCATAGGCAGCCGGCACCATCTCAGGACGCGGAAAAATCGAATGGAAAATTTCGTCGGTCATAGCGGGTTTTCTCCTTTCTCTGCTGGATTAAGGTATTGCCCCGGGGATTTGCGTTTTATGTAGGACAAGCATAATGCGAAGGTTTAAAAATCTCCAGCACGACATCCATGCAAGGCTAATCAAAACATTGAGATTTTGTGTTCTTTATCCGGGTGATCCGGTCTGTCGCCAGGTCTGAAATTGTTGGCACAGACTTCGGTGTCGGATATCTGACCGTATAACGAAAGCTCTCGGGGACGAGCCGTTCGTTGCCGACATAGAGCCGGATGTGCTCAACGATGTCACGAATTTCAACACAGTTATCGGCCGGTCTGGACTGGCCATAGAGTGCATGCACCGCCTCATAGTCCTCTAAGGCGCGTCTGAGGGATTCCACCGGCGGTTCGGTTGGAGGCCTCTCCACGGAAGTTGCAGGACTTTCTCCTGTTCTCATGCGGAAGACATCCTTGAGCTCGCTCCACCACCAGGGGGCGGTGCCGCCTGCGAGAAGGGCGATTGCCACCGCTACTAAGATCTGAGATAGCAGACTATCCTTCTTTTTACCTTCCACCATCAGTTTCACCTGTCATGGCTGGCAATCCTTGTAGCGCCTTATTAGCCACTCTTGTCATTTTCATCTTTTGTCCAGAAATCCGCCAGCAACTCTGCCTGATCAAGCACTTTATTGACCGAAACGGTATATTCTCCCGTGTTCGGATCATCCGGCGGGTATTTGTATTTTCTGAGTATCCGTTTCACCAGGACCCGCAGCTTTGCCTGCACGCTCTCCTTCAACTGCCAATCGATGGAGGTGTTTCTTCTTACGCTCTCAACCAATTCATGGGCAATCTGTTTCAGGATCTGGTTGCCAAGCACCTCTTCAGCGATGGGATTGTCCGCCAGGGCATCATAGAATGCGAGTTCATCCACCCTCAGGTTCAGTGTTTCACCCCGCTTGTCTGCTTCGCGGATCTCTCTGGCGAGCTGAATCAGTTCCTCAATGATTCTCGCCGAATCGATCAGGCCGTTCTGGTAGCGTTTGACCGCCTCGGCCAGCATTTCGGAAAACTTCCTCCCCTGTACCAGGTTTGTTTTCGCCCTGCCCCTGATTTCATCGTTTAGCAGGCGTTTCAACAATTCAAGGGCCAGATTCTTCCGGGCCATGCCCTGCACCTCTGCCAGGAACTCATCCGAGAGGATGGAGATATCCGGTTTCCGGATTCCCGCCGCATCGAAAACATCGATCACCTCCTGGGATATGATGGCGTCATTGACAATCTGGCGGATTGCGGTTTCGACTTCCTCATCGGTACGAGCCTTGCTCTGTTCGTCAAACTTGGCAAAACGGGCCTTGATCGCCTGAAAGAAGGCCAAGTCGTCGCGGATGGCAAGGGCCTTGGGGTGAGGGACGGAGAGAGCGAACGACTTTTGCAGATTGACGACATTTTCCTTGAACCGCTCCTTGCCGTTGCGAACCATCTTGCCGTTCTGTTCATCCGACAGCTCGGAGATGAAGTTGGCGGCATCCAGAATAAAATTGAGCTTGGCCTTTGGCTCCAGGTTGAAATACTGTCGATAATCAAATGTACCGAACATATCCCTGACGATCTCAAAGAATTCCAGCATTCTGGCCACCGCCTCTTCCTGGTCATAGGCCAGCTGTCCTTTCCCCTTTTCGGTGTAAATGGCCATAGCATTCTTCAGATCCTGGGCGATGCCGATGTAATCGACGATCAGGCCGCCGTCCTTGTCACCGAACACCCGGTTAACCCGGGCAATCGCCTGCATCAGGTTGTGGCCGTTCATTGGTTTGTCGATGTAGAGGGTATGCAGACAGGGAGCGTCGAAACCGGTCAGCCACATATCCCGGACAATCACCAGTTTGAGCGGATCTTTCGGGTCCTTCAGCCGATCGCCGATGGCCTTGCGGCGAGGTTTGTTGCGGATATGTCCCTGCCAGTTGAGCGGGTCACTGGCCGAGCCGGTCATGATGACCTTGATCGTGCCCTTGTCGTCATCGGCGTCATACCAGTACGGTCGCAGCTGGATGATCCGGTCATGCAACTCGACGCAGATCCGGCGGCTCATGCAGACGATCATCCCCTTGCCGGCCGCCGCCGCCAGTCGCTGCTCAAAATGATTGACCAGGTCGGCCGCCACCTGCTGCAGCCTTGCGGCGCTGCCCACCACCGCCTCCTTACCGGTCCAGCGGGCAAAACGCTTCTGCTGATCGGTCAGCTCGTCGCCCTCGGTGACCTCTTCCACCCGCTCATCCAGAACCTGCTGGTCTTCCGGGGAAAGCTCGATCCTGGCCAGGCGGCTTTCGTAGTAGATCCGCACGGTGGCGCCGTCTTCCACCGCCTGCTGGATGTCGTAGACATCAATATAGTCACCGAATACGGCTTGCGTGTTCTTGTCTTCCTTTTCGATGGGCGTGCCGGTAAAGCCGATGAAGGTGGCGTTGGGCAGGGCATCGCGCATGTGGCGGGCGAAACCGTCGATGAAATCATACTGGCTGCGGTGCGCCTCGTCGGCGATGACCACGATATTGCGCCGCTCGGAGAGCAGCGGATACGTTGCCCCCACCTCCTTGGGGAGAAATTTCTGGATGGTGGTGAAGACCACGCCGCCCGAGGAAACGGCAAGCATTTTTTTCAGCTCCTCGCGGTTGGCCGCCTGCCCCGGCGTCTGCCGCAGCAGTTGCTGGCAGTTGCTGAAGGTTTCAAACAACTGCTGATCGAGATCGTTGCGGTCGGTGAGCACCACCAGGGTCGGGTTGCTCATCGCCTCGGCGAGCACCAGCTTGCCGGCAAAGAAGACCATGGACAGACTCTTGCCGCTCCTCTGGGTGTGCCAGACCACCCCGGCCCGTTTGTCCCCGGCGGGTTGATGCATGGCATTGGCAAAACCGTATTTCGCCGGGTCTTCTCGGGTCTCAAGTTGCGCTTGCCCCGCAGGCGGCAGTGCTGCTCGGATCGTTGACTCGATGGCCCTGTTCACTGCGTAGTATTGGTGATAGGCCGCCACCTTCTTGAGGGTTTTCTCCTTGGTTTTCTCGAAAACAATGAAATGGCGGATGAGGTCGAGCAGGGTACTCTTGTTGAGCAACCCCTTGAGCATCGGTTCCAGGGCCGACTCCCGCCTGGTATCAACGATGGTTTCGCCGTCCCCGGTTTTCCATTCCATGAAGCGGGGATATTCGCTGGAGATGGTGCCCACCCGGGCGAACCAGCCGTCACTGGCAATGAGGATGGCATTATAGGTGAAGAGAGAAGGGATTAACTGCTTGTAAGTCTGCAGCTGCTGGAAGGCGGCTCTGACATCGGCGTTTTCGTCCGCAGCATTTTTCAGTTCCATCACCACCAGCGGCAGGCCGTTTACCAGCAGCACCACGTCCGGCCGTTTTCTGTTGTGGTTTTCCAGTACTGTAAACTGATTGACTGCGAGAAATTCGTTGTTCTCGGGAACGGTAAAATCCACCAGCCAGACCTTGTCGGTCCTGGCCTTGCCGTCGCCGATTGAAAACTTGACATCGATGCCATCGGTGAGCATCCGGTGGAAGGACTCGTTGTTTTCCAGGAGACTTACCGACATGGTTCGCAACGCCTTTCTGGCGGCCTCCTCCCTGGCCTCTGCCGGGATATCGGGGTTCAGGCGGTCGATTGCCTCCCGCAACCGGCCCTGCAACACGACCTCGGTATAATCACGCTCCTTGCGCACGCCTTCGGAGATCTCCGGGCCAAAGGCAAGGGTGTACCCGTTTTCTTCCCGCAGGATGTCGAGGGCGATCTGCTCGATCTCGGATTCGTAAAGTCGGTTGCTCATTTATTGCCCTCCTTGCCACGTCGAGACTTAACAGTTACTGAGAAATTCTCGGCAACTACCGTTCTGGGCATTTCCAGGTAGTTTTCATCCGACTGCCAATTCACGGGATTATTGGCGATATATTCACGAATGCGTGTTAAATCCTTTTCATCTCGAATGATATGTTCATAATAATTGCGTTGCCAGACCGAAAGTCCCTGGACGCCACGTCTTTGATTGATGCGGCGGGCCGAAAACGTCTTCAGTTGCCGTACAATTTCCGGTAATAAGCTTGTTCCCGTAAGGGCAGGTTCCGAACTCGCCCTATCCTTTGGTTCCGTCCCCACCTCAGTGATAACGATAATTCCATGAACATGATTTGGCATGACTACAAATGAATCCAATTCAATCCCGCCAATGTGGTTAGGCAAATCATCCCATGTGCAGTGGACGATTTCTCCGAATTCGTTTAACACCATTTGGGCGGCGGATTGGGTAGGGGCAGGTTCCAAACCTGCCCTGTCTTGTGGCCACGGCCCCAGGGCGGGTTTGGAGAGGGCGGGTTTGGAACCCGCCCCTACGGTTACGGCACCAAACAAACATTCCCGGTTGTGGGTGCAGATGGTTATGAAATAGGCCCCGGCCTGGGAATAATCATACCCCTGCAACCGAATGGAACGGCGATGGTGAATGGCGGGGTTGTATTGGGCGTTATCGGTCATGATGGCCCCCGTGGTGATTCCGTGGCGGTGGATTGGGTAGGGGCAGGTTCCAAACCTGCCCTGTCTTTTGGACCCAACCCAAGGACGAGGGTGGGGTTCTCATAGAGGGCGGGTTTGGAACCCGCCCCTACGGATATTTCCCCATTCATCAATTTGGGCAGGAGGGCGTCGCGGATTTGGACGAGGGTGGCGGATAATTGGTTGTTAATCACAATTTGCTCAAATAATGACAAAGTGGCTTTTTCATAAGCACTGATAACATCGATAGACGGAATAAAAATTTCTATGTTTGATAATCACCGATTTTCGCGAACGCTTTTACAGATTAAGACAACCAGGTGGTGAGTCTGGTTATCTTACAATGTAACACATTGAATTTACATGGAATATATTGCAAGGCGACCATAAAGTTCTTCCTGTATTGTTAGCTTTTGTG
>JAHIVT010000018.1 GCA_018816555.1 Pseudomonadota bacterium | reverse complement strand
GAAACCTTCCAGCCAGCCGGATGCCTGGCTGGATGAGGCCTGGACCTCCTATCAGATCGATACCGGGCCGGTGAGTGTGCCCTTTGATTTTGCCGCAGCACCGGTGGAGCTCTGCCCGCAAAATCCCTGGGTGCGCAAGACCGCAGGACTGTCCTATTCCAGCGGCACTGTTTTCTGGCAGGGTATGGCCGGTTTTGCCGGCACCACGGCTCTCGACGGCCTCATGAAGGATTTTTATGCCCAAAGGGATGGTAAACCGGTGCGGACCATCGACATTGAGGAATTTCTGCTGCGCCGGCTGGGCGATCCGCTCATCGTCGATGCCTTTCACCGCTTCGTCTACGGGTTTGCCGATCCCTCACCCGCTCCGGAGGTATGGCTGCGCGACGATTTCAGCCATACCGGCACGGAGCAGTGGGTATCCGGTTCCTTCTGGAATTCTCCGGATCTGTGGGTGCGCAACAGCGATGACGATATGCTTACCCACCAGAGTCCCATCAGCGGCTTTGATAACTGGATCTACGCCCGGGTCCGCAATCTGAGCACCACCACCAGGGTGGATCATTTTAGCGTGGCCTTTAACGTCAAACCCTATGCCGGGGTCGAATTCGTCTATCCCCAGGATTTTCTGCCGGCAACCGCCGCCGCTACAGGCTTTGATCTGGCCCCCGGGGCATCGGTCATCGTCAAGGCCCGCTGGCCCAAGGCCCTGGTGCCGCCGGCCGGAACCCACTCCTGTCTGCTGGCCTCGGTTTTTTCCCGCTCAAATCATCCCTTGTCCAACAAACATGTGTGGGAACAGAATGCCCTGGCCCAGAAAAATCTGACCATCATCGATGCCCAGCCGGATACCTGGGTGGTTCTGCCCTTTGTGGTGGCCAACCGCTGGTCCAGCGCCAGCCTCAAATACACCCTGGAGCTGGTGCGCATGAAAAAATATGCGGACCTCAAGGCGGAACTCATCTACATCCGCTCACTGGACACCTCCCGGCATGCCCTGAAGAAGATCATCAGGCCACTGCCTGAGCCGGATATCCGCGAGGTTGAAGAGCTGCTTGCCCGCAGGCATACGGAAACGGCAAAGATCATCACGGACCGTATCCGCCATGAGATCATTACCTCGGCCAACCCGGAAAAACTCGATGTGCTTTTCCCGGCCTACAAGGTCCAACCGTTTCCTGCCCGCAGCGATGCCCGCATCTCGCTGATCCTGGCCCCGCAGTACCATCGGTTCCTGGGTCTGCGCGTCTATGTGCCCAAGGATGCGAAAAAGGGCGATGACATCCATGTCAACCTGGTGAAACGCAGCGTGAAGACGAAAAAGGTCATGGGCGGCATAGCCCTTAGCATTCATGTTGTGTGAGGGATGAGGGGGGATGCAGCGGGACGCGCCGGGGTGATCCCGGTGCGATAAGGCTAAATAGGAAATTTGTGCAGACCCCTCCTGCAAGGTGTCGAGATAATCTTTGTTGTTCACATTTCGCTGAAAAATCCGGCAAGACACTGCAATCTCCCTCAGAAATCCCTCCCAATCCTTCAAATTTTTTCAATTTTCGACCGATTCTTCTGGCCGCCTGACCCATGAAGCAGTAATAAAGAGGTAATCGTATAGCATTATTAGGAGATAAAGCTGCTTCTTTCATCCATTTAAACGAACAGACAACCCAGCATGAGCGAACTTGCCAGACAATTAATAGCCGCAAATAAAGCCCAGCATCAGCGAGGAGACGAGGCAGCCAAACGTCTTGATTTAGGCAATTGTGGTCTCACAGAGCTGCCGGAGGAACTTTTTGACCTGCACTGGCTTGAAGAATTGGTTGTCAGCAATGAGTGGTTTGACCGAAAGAAGGGAAAATGGCATCCCAGCGCCAATAATGGGGCAGAAAATAGGCTTGTAAACCTTCCTGCCGGGATACGGAAACTGAGAAATTTAAAGATTTTGGTGCTGGAAGCTGATGATTGGGGTGAATGGCAGATCAGAGATTACATCTTTTTGTCAAAGCTGACGGGCCTCCAAAGTCTCAGCTTACGCAACAATAAGATCAGCGATATCGACTTTCTATCAAAGATGACGGGCCTGCAAAGTCTCTCCTTAAGTAACAGCTGGATCAGCGATATTAGCTTTCTGTCAAAGCTGAGGGGCCTGCAAAGTCTCTACTTGCGTGACAACAAGATCAGCGGTATCAGCTTTCTGTCAAAGCTAACGGGCCTGCAAAGTCTCTACTTACGTGACAACAAGATCAGCGATTACAGTTTTCTGTCAAATCTGACGAGTCTGCAAAGTCTCTACTTACGTGACGACCAGATCAGCGATATCAGCTTTCTGTCAAATCTGACGAGTCTGCAAAGTCTCTACTTACGTGGCAACAATATCAGCGATTACAGCTTTCTGTCAAATCTGAGGGGCCTGCAAAGTCTCTACTTAGGTGGCAACAATATCAGCGATATCAGCTTTCTGTCAAATCTGAGGGGCCTGCAAAGTCTCGACTTAAGTGAAAATAATATCAGTGATATCAGCATTCTGTCAAAGCTGAGGGGCCTGCAAAGTCTCTACTTACGTGACAACCTGATAAGAGAATTCCCCATTTTCTTGCTTAACTATTCACATTTGCAGGATTTATATCTTAAAGGGAATCCCATAGCAGGCGTCCCTGCTGAGATTATCGAGGAATGGGACTCTTTGGTAGGTGTACGTAATTACTTTCAGTCACTTGCCAGAGGGGGGACACCAAACAACGAGGTTAAATTGCTGCTCCTGGGCAATGGCCGGGTGGGTAAAACCAGTCTGGTAAGGGCCATGCTTGATCGAACATTTTCAGAACAAGTTGATTCCACCGATAAAATTCTATTGCGGATCTGGGAAATGGTAGGTGTAAAACCGGACGTTCTCAAAGAAAATCCTCTCAAGGTCAACATCTGGGATTTTGGGGGGCAGGAGATTTACTACACCACCCACCGTCTTTTTTTGCGCACCAGGGCCCTGTTTCTGTTGGTTTGGGACAAGGAGACAGAGGAAGCATTCGCTCATGAAGACGGCTATGGTCATACCTTTGAAAACTTCAAATTGCCCCACTGGATCGATTATATCCGCACTGCAGCCCAGAGCCCGGTTATCGTTGTTCAGAACAAGGTTGACAGGCGAGGCGACAGATATACCGTCTATGAAGAGCTGTTGTGTTCCCTTTATGATAAAATCGTTGATTTTCAGTATGTCAGTGCAAAAAACGACTATCAGACCGGATTAACCGGACTGCAGAACTCTATCCGCCTGGCCTATGAGGAACTGCCGACAGTTGGCCAACTGATCCCCGCGCAGTGGATGTCGGTGAAAGAGCGATTGAGAAGTCTACGGGAAAAACGAAGTATCTCCCATGCCGAGTATGTCTCCCTTTGCCTTGAAGAAGGGCTTAAGGGCACTGAGCATGAAACTCTGCTCTATTTTCTCCATGATTCCGGCTTTCTTGATTTTCTGGAAGATATCAAAGATCCCAGGCTCATTCTTGACCAACAGTGGGCCATTGATGCCATTTATACGGTTCTCACCCGTAGCAATAATTGCTACCGTGATTTTTGCCGGCTCAATAGGCATGGTTTCACTCTTGTCGATCTGGACCGGCTCGTCTGGGGAGAAAAATATTCATCTGAAGAACAGAAAGAGCTGTTGAGGTTTATGGTGAGTACGGAGATATGCTTTGAATTCGCGGAAGGTGTGTATATTGCCCCCCAGCTTCTTATCCCGGAGCGGCCGCCAAGGGTGAAGTGTAGGAGGGAGTGGTGTGATCCCCAGGGATCGGCGCTGAAATTCCGTTATCAATTCCTGCACAGTGCGATTATCGAACGATTCATTGTCCGGGCAGGCCGCATGGTCAATGAAAAGGACGACGACCCGATCATCTGGCGCAATGGCATCGCCATTTATGACGAAAAAAGCAATACGGACGCACTGGTGGAGGCATTTCCCAGAGATAAGGAAATCAGGGTATTGACCCATGGCGACCGACCCATGGATCTGATCAAGAAAATCATGGAGGAATTAGCCTCTTTAAATAGTGACTATGAGCCGGAAATTCTTTTTTCAGTGGATGGGGGCTCTCATTTTGTCAAACGCCAGGATGCGGAAAGGTTCTACCGGGCTAGAGCTGAAACGGTGCCTGATGAAAATGGCAATTTCGTCGAACTGGAACTATTCCGGCCTTTTCTACAGCTTGAAGAACGAGAGAGTTTTGACGAACAACTGGAGAAGGGACTGCCCAGAACAGCTCTCAAGAGCAAGCGAATGGAGCCTGAAAAACCGGTGATCAGGTGCTTTATTTCCTATGCTCATTTCTATGATGAGTATTTTCAGGTGTTCAGGGATGATTTTGACACCCAGGTGGCAAATTTACCCTTTGCCCAGCTTGATATCTGGACGGATGAGAAAATCCCCCTTGGCGCGGGCTGGCATGAGAGGATCCAGCAGCAGGTGGCATCCTGCGATCTAGCTATTCTCTTGGTCAGCGATCGTTTAATGACCTCTGAATATATCAAAGAGCACGAGGTGGCCCTACTGCTGGAGCAACAAGGGGCGGGCAAAACGCTGGTGGTGCCAGTCTATTTCTACCCATGCCGTTTTTATGACTGGCCGGAATTAGCGAAAAATCAGTTTTTCAAGCCCAAAGGCGCTGATTATGGCCGGGCGGACCGGGATAAGAAAAACCGGTTCTGCTATGCAGATCTGGTGGAATTTGAGGATTTGCAGGGCGGGGTAAAAATAGCCAAGAACAACACGTACCGCAGCGATTATATGATGGATTTTGTCGAGGCGCTGGAGGATCAGCTCAGGGAAATGGCAAAAGAAAAATCGTGCTGACGGCAGGGTATGGCCTTGAGCAAGGCACCATGCCCTGAAGCGCATCCCTATTAAACGCCACGTTTGCCTTTGCCGGCATCACAGGGATCTCCACCTGTATTTTGTGCTCAATCTCCATCTCTTTTGCCCCAGCCGCCGGCAATGGGAACTCGTGGCGGCAACTTGCGAAAAAAAAGCCGACAAAGATAATTCTCGGCCATCTGCTCTTCTGCATTTTTGACTCTCCTTTTGTGCTGATTGCTGCTCTGTTTTCAAAGTTGGGAAAGACAGATTTTGTTCTGATTCTGTCTTTTTTAGTTAGGAAGTTCAATGGGATTTTTTGTTAATCACCATATCTGCAGTTGGAAGCAACGATAATCTTACCTTGTAGTTTCGATGTAGGAGCGGGCCATGCCCGCGATAAATGCGTCTCCTTAGGCAAAATGTCGCGGGCATGGCCCGCTCCTACGGTAAAGAATTTAGGGGGCGTGCTGCAGCCGGAGGTTTCAGGGGAGTCGTTTGCTGTTGACAACCTGCACCAGCCCCCAGCGCACCTCTTCCGGCAGGTTTCCGAAGCCGGGCATCAAAGTGCCCGGGTAACCGTTGCTGATCACCTCGAAGCTCCGCTGGGGGGTGAGGCCATAGGCGGTGAAGTCAGGCGGCGGAGGCCGGTAGGCGCGGGACTGTTCCGTGCCCCGGCCGTCCAGGCCGTGGCAGGGGGTGCAGGTTTCCTTATATACCTGTTCCGCCTGCTCGAGCGTTGCCGCCGGGATGTCGACAGGCAACGAACCCGGCTTGCCCATGGTCTGGTACATGGCGTTGAGATATTCGGCCAGGCTGTCCAGTTTGTTGCGGTCCAGGAAGGTGAAGTAAGGCATGGCCGAGCCGGGCACGCCCTGGGTGATGATCTGGTGCAGATAGGGGGCGGTAGTGCGCACGGCAGCGACGTTTTCCGGCGGCACCGCCAGATTTTTCGCCTCCGGGCCGGCACCGTCGGCCAGCTCGCCATGACAGAAGGCGCAGCTCTGGGCATAGATGGTGGGGCCGTTGTCGTAAACGACAGCGAGTTTGCTCTGGTAGCGGTCAAGACTTTCCTTGGCGAATGCGCCTATCTCCTGGCCGTGGGTTCGCGATTTT
>JAHIVT010000161.1 GCA_018816555.1 Pseudomonadota bacterium | reverse complement strand
TTGAACGAAAGTTCCGTGGGTTCGAATCCTACTTCCTCCGCCATTTTTTTGCTGTTGACGCGATTACGGAGAGATGACCGAGAGGCCGATGGTGCTCGCCTGCTAAGCGAGTGTAGGGTCAAAAGCTCTACCGAGGGTTCGAATCCCTCTCTCTCCGCCAGACATACAAGACCCATTTCTGCAATAGAATGGGTCTTTTTTTATCCCCTTTCCTGCTCCACGTGCCATAAAATTTTTTTATACTGCCCGCATCATCCCCTGGATAGCTATCCTGCAAAAATGTGCAGGGCAACTCCCGCCAGCACATGAAATCTTCAACAATACCGGCTCACTTCTGTTCAGTTAGAGATTCATTTTTTTTCTCCTCCGAAAATAACAGCATAAAGTAGTTAGGGGAAACCAGCCCCCTCCTCATATTCTTCGTCTGCGCTCTTTACTTTCATTCCATTATATTGATAGAATTTAACATATGTTTACGAGCTTATCACCTTTACTCAGCGTCTGGCCAGATACGACATGAGCGTATTATGAACTCTCCCATCATCTTCTTCACCAGGCTCCTGGGTCGCAAGGGTCCTGCCGGCTTGGGCTCGGATAACAATGTTCCCAAGCCGGCATCTTCAGGGTTTACCCTTATTGAGATCTTAATCGTCATTGCCATTATGGGGACCCTCTCGGCCATCGCCATGCCAACTTTTCGCACCTATGTGGAAAGGGTGAAGATAAAGAAAATTCTTATCGAAATCCGTATGCTGGAAAAGGAAATCAACAATTTTTATTATACTTATGACCGCTATCCACAGAACCTGGACGAGATCGGCCTGGGCAACATGAAAGACGCCTGGAACAATCCCTATCGTTATCTGCCGGTGGAGGGCACCGCGCCCGGAAAGTTGCGCAAGAACTACTCCATGGTACCGGTTAACCACGATTTTGATCTTTACAGTATGGGACCAGACGGCAAAACCGCCTCACCTTTTACCGCCAAAAGTAGCCGGGATGACATTGTCCGGGCCAATGACGGACAATATTTAGGACCTGTTTCAGAATATTAGCAGCACTTGCGACAGCTGTGCGCACTTTTTTTAGCGCTATCACCGATCAGGAGAATAAAATGAATTTCACCTCTGGTTTTCTGCGCAGCAAAATAGCATGCCGCTTCTTCCTGTTATTTATCTGCTGCGCCCTGCTTCCCATGATTGCCTTGACCATTCTTTCCTTTAATCAGGTCATCAGGCAGCTTGAGCTGCAGACTCACAAGAGGCTGCAGGACCAGACCAAGGCCTACGGCATGTCCGTTTACGAGCGGCTCATGCTGCTTGATACGGATCTGGAGGTACTGGCTGCCCATGCCCAGTTGGCAGGGACAACAGGAAGCGCAACGGAACATTTCAGCGAACGCCTACAGCAACGATTTGTCGCCATCAGCAAGTACCGCGCCGGCCATCCCATGGTCGACATTGCCGGCCATATGGTCGATCCTCCGGAATTAGACCCGGCGGAAAGCGACGCTCTCCACAAAGGAGAGACCGTCATTACCGCTCATCCCTTACCGGATCAGGCTGCCCGGCTTTTCATCATAAAACCGATCAACCCAGGATCACCTGAAGAACTTATTCTCTACGGCGAAATCATTCCTTCCTATGTCTGGGGCCTGGGAGTTGAGAATTACGTGCCTGCCCAGACGGAACTCTTTGTCCTCGACATGACCAAGAGAGTCCTGGTCAACTCCCATGCCGTGCCGGAAAACCTGGCCCTCAAGGTGGCGCTACGCCAGGAGGGCGAGGTGCATCGCCAGTTCGAATATCAACATGACGATGCTGCCTATCTTGCCAGCTACTGGTCCATCTTTCTCAAATCTAAATTTTTTGCCCAGACCTGGACGGTTGTGCTCGGCCAGGCAAAAACCGAGGTGCTCGCGCCTTTGGCCCATTTCAGAAAGATTTTCCCCTTGGTGGTGCTCCTCTCTTTGTGGATTGTGCTGCTGCTCAGCCTTATTTTTATCAGGCGAACCCTGGCCCCGGTGGAAATCCTGAAGGAAGGCACCCAGAGAGTGGGCAGACGTGATTTCAGCACACGGGTAACCGTAACCAGCGGGGATGAGTTTCAGGAACTGGCAGCATCCTTTAACACCATGACCAGTCAGCTCGACCAGCAATTCAAGGCCATGAGCACCAGGGCGGAAATAGACAGGGCAATCCTTTCCTCGCTGGACAGTGGTAAAATCATCAACACGGCTCTTACCAACATGTATGATTTTTTCGGCTGCGACCTGATCGCTTTCAGCCTGATAAACCCGTTGCAGGAAAATACCGCCCAAGTTTTTTCCCTGCAGAACACCCAGCAGAAAAAACCTGCCATGGAAACCCTTAAAATATCCGAGGCGGATGCTGAGCTCTTAACAAAAAATGCCACATATCTTTTATGTGACGGCCCGCAGGCACCACTGGACCATCTCTCGGTTTTTACTGAAAAAGGCTTTCATGCTTTCCTGCTGCTGCCGGTCTTTCTGAAAAACCGTCTGGCCGGTTTTGTCACCCTGGGCAGCAGGGGACAGTGCTCCATAGAGGAAGAAAAACTCCAGCAGGCCCGCCACCTGGCCGACCAGCTGGCAGTTGCCCTGTCCAATGCCCGCCTCATTGAAGACATGGAGCATCTCACCCTGGGCACCATCGAGGCGCTGGCCCGCACCGTTGATGCAAAATCCTCCTGGACCTCCGGCCATTCGGAACGGGTGGCGGAAACGGCGGTAAAAATCGCCAGGGCAATGGGTTGGGCTGACAAACAGGTTGAAACCTTATTTAGAGGAGGACTCCTGCACGACATCGGCAAGATCGGCATTCCCCTGGCCATCCTGGACAAGCCGGACAAGCTCACCGATGCAGAATACACCAAGGTCAAGGATCATCCGGCCATCGGCGCCAAAATTCTCGAACCGATAAAGGCCTATGCGGATATTATCCCCATGGTTGTCCAGCACCACGAAAGGTTTGACGGCAAAGGCTATCCCAGCGGCCTCGCAGGTCAGGCCATTGACATCAATGCCCGCATCCTCGCGGTTGCCGATGTGTATGACGCCCTCATATCCAGCAGGCCATACCGGCAGGGCTGGATTGAAGACAAGGTGATCACCCTGTTGAAAAACGAAGCGGGCCGCCAGTTTGATCCTGACGTGGTGGAGGCCTTTCTCGGCATTTTAGCGACCAGCAGGATGCATATTTAAGGGGTGTGGGCAGGAATGATATGGTGAAGAAGAAACAGAAAAAAATCGAAAAGAAATCCGGCAAGACGGTCTTTATTGTTACTGCCGTTGCCTTAATCATCGGGATCTTTATTTTCTGGGCTGCGAGACAAGACAGCAACAGGTGGGAAGTTCCAGACTATCTGGTTGGCAGATGGATTTCCTCCGCCCCCGATTACCAGGACAGATATCTTGAAATTAATAACGTATCGCTGATTTTTGCCACAGGTCCGACCACTGTGACAACATATTTCATTACCGGCATCACCTCAATCGCCAAGGGAAAAGAGATAGCATTCACCTTCGAATGCAAGGACGTGCAGGACATTGCCTACCAGTTTTTCTTAAACTACCAGCCGGACAATGGGGGAACGCTTTTTTTTAAAAACCAGCCACAGATCAAATGGATGAAAGAACCTTCATGAAGCACAAATCCAGCCCACGACAATAAACTTACCAACCCCACATCAAACTCCGCAAAACCCAGCCGGTAACATCTTCCTCCTCATGCCTGACCTTCACCCAGTCATCTTTTTTTTCCAAGGTACGGAACACCACCCCCTGCTGGGCCTGTCGGACAATGCGAAAATTTTCGCCGGGTCCGCTGCGGATGTTGACCATTCTTCTTTTCACCACCATATAAGGCTTTTCCGCTACCTGATCTTTCCGCACCCAGCCGCTGTCATCCTCATAATCAATAACATTCAGCCAGTCATCCTGCTCAGCTATGACGCTTAATGGGTATCCCTGACCAAGCTCCCACGAAACCTCGTAACTATCACCCGGGCCGGAACGCATATTCACCATGTCTCCGGCAATACTGACCATTTTTGCCTGGGATACCGCTACCCAGCATAAGACAAAGAGAATTGTCAGCACACACTGTTTCATTGTTCCCACCAGACTTGAGACTTTTAAAGTGTTTTATTTACAGCAGGTTTCCGCACCTCGCCGGACCGTATAGGGATGCCTCCCACTGTCAGCGATATTGCGTCAAATTTGCATGCCCGATCCATGCAGGCAAGACAGGTGATACACTCAGCATCATCCGGCGACTCATTGAACTTCACCCCCATGGGGCACACATGATGGCAGGCTTCGCAGTTGGTGCATTTCGCCGGATCAAGCGACAATTTCACCAGGCGGGCGCGACTGAACAGCGCATAAAATGCTCCCAATGGGCAGGCCACCCGACAGAATGGCCGGCTGGCCACCACGCTCCACCCCACAAAGAAGACCAGGATCACCACCTTGTTATAAAAAAGCAGACCAACCGTATTCCTGAGTTCCGGCTGCAGCCAGAGCAACGGTAGCCCGGCCTCAAGGGTCCCGGCCGGACAGACATACTTGCAGAACCACGGGTTGCCCATGCCAAAGTCATTGACGACAAACAAGGGCAGGAGAAAAATAAAGAAAAGCAGCATGCCGTATTTGATAAAGCGCAAAGGGCGGGGAACAGAAAATTTCCGCGAAGGTATTTTATGAAGCAGCTCCTGGACAAAACCGAAAGGACAGGCCCAGCCGCAGACCAGTCTGCCGAGAAAAGCCCCCACCACGCCGATACAGCCCAGCACATACCAACCGAGGTAATACTGCGCGTTTTCCAGGTTGAAGCGTATACTCAGCATCAACTGCTGCAGAGCCCCCAAAGGGCAATAGGTGGTGGCGGCCGGGCAGGAGTAACAGTTCAAGCCAGGGGAGCAGACCACCTTGAGCGGCCCCTGGTAGATCGTCCTGGTGACGGGGAAACCCCAGTAGCCGTTGGTCAACAGGGCGATGACCAACTGCACCCACTTTCTTGCCAGTTCCATATCAGCCGATCCCTATGCAGCTCAGGCATATCTGCCAAGACTGCTCAAGGACCCGTGAAGGTTCACCGCTGATCACTCCGGCCAGGAAGAGCATGAGAAAAAACACCAGGACAATAAAGGGAAGTTTTCGTAACGGCTTTTTTTTTCTCATGATCTAGAACCAGGCCGGCCTCCATTAGAGTCTTTTGTGCACAGCATCAATCTTCTCGCCTATGGCGACATGTTTGTCCCGCCGGTCATCGATAACCATCTGGGTTACCACGCGTAGAGCGCCTTTCTGGAAGGGAAGCTCATAAATTTTCGCCACCAGGGCCAGCAATTCTTTAGCCTCGCCTTCTATCAGTGTACCCATGTCATTCAACTGAAAACGAACGTTCTCTTTTTCCAGCGCACTCTGAATATCGGCAACATACTCTCCGACACTGGGAGTTCCCGTACCAAGAGGGATCACTGTGAGCTGTAACAGCGCCATGGCAAACTCCTTTTTTGATCACCGTCCAACTATTCGACAAAGGATCCTTCAGGAATGTTCTCCGCCAGTTCATTTTCCACTTGATCAGGATCATCGGCATTATAATAAACAATGTTTTTCAAGTGGAAAAAAGTATCAATATCGATTTCTTCAAAATGGATCCCTACTCCATTGTCATCGCGGCGAACCACCTTGCCTGCCATATTCAGCTTCAGTTCGCTGCTGGAGCCGGTCAGAAAAAGCTCCACCTCGCACTTTTCTCCCTGGGTGCGCCCGGAAATCCCTTCAAGATAAACGCCCCGCAGGCTCAAGTCCCGGATGGCAAGACGCTCAAAGACATCGCCGGCAAACCGGACAGTGGCTGTTGTATGAAAAACGACTCTGGTATTTTTTCTTCTTTCATCACGTGTCATAATTTTGTCCTCAGCTCAAAAAATATCATACCATTGTCAGAAACCCTTCCCGCCGCAATATGGAAACCACATTCAACAGGGGCAACTCAAGGCCGCCCTCGGTAAACCCGACTCCCACGAAATCACCGTTTTTGGCACTCTTGAACTTCACCATGGTAACAGGCTCCCTTGCCACATCCGAGCAGACAACAACACCGTTCCACTGGCCGTTTGTCACAAACACCAACTGCGACCCGTTTTCATCGGGAACATCAGCCAGCAAATGGCCGGCAGGAACCATGATCGGCAGGGTAAGCTTTTTCAGTTTCTTATCCGGGATCATTGCCAGCGACCCCTTGAACTGCCTGGCCAGCCGCTTGAAAAAACTGCCGAAATCCTTGAGCGGCACATTGCTGTTTTTCAGATACTCCTGCAGTTTGTCCTTTGTCACCTCGCGAATCAGGGCAATGGCGCTTTCCTGAATGTAAACAAGGGAATCTGCCACGGTAATGCCGCGCAGTTCCGTGGCCGGACAATTTTTTACCGAAGTTTCTTCAACAGCTATCAGCGAAGCAGGGACCGAACTGCCGCCCCCGCTTGCCGGCAACGGCTGTGGTGCTGCAGCAGCAATATCATCGATAATATCATCTTCAGGTATGTACTCGTCCTCGGGGATATCATCAGGGATATCGTGTTCAGGTCCTTCTGCCGCCTTGCTATTCCTGACATGCAACAACTCGGTCAAGAGCTGCCTGATGGTCTCACCCACATATTCGGCCCGCTCCAGGGAGTTCTGCAGGTCACTTACCAGTCGGTCCACCTCGGAACGGTCAAGGGCAAGCTCACTTTCCCGCAGATTAAGGACCTTCCGGCGCAACTGATCGATATTTTCCGGCACCAGCGCCTCTTCATCAAAATCATCTTCCGGCGCCGCCATCTCCCGGGCAACAGCTTGAGCGGCAGGGGGATTATCCGATTCCGCCGTTCCCAGGTTTTTTCCCGCCTTTATTTTTTCTTTGAGGGCATTAAAACGAAAATAAAGGCCTTTAAAAAGTTTTTCATCTTTTTCCAGATCAAACTCGTCCGATTCGTAGAGATTGACGATATGGGCCATCGCCTCTTTAAGAAAATCAATGGATTCCGAAGGGGTGCTTTCCCCCTTCCGCTTCACGTATTCAAGCACGCTGCCGGCCATGATCAGAATGGCATGGGCGGCCTTTCTGTTTTTAAACCGCTGTTTCAGACAGAAAAAGGCTGCCTCAATTAGATCAATCCTTTTCGCGCTGAGCCCCCAATCCTGCGCAATAATCTCTACCTTGAGCCGATTGATCGACTCGCTAATGGACAATTGAATCACTTTTTTCTCCCTGGAAGCCGCCAGCTGAAAGGTTCATTTTTTCATTGTATGCCATAATTGAATTTTGTGGTATTCTTAACAATATTTTTTCTCAGGTGCAAGAAGCAAGCGCAGCCGGGAACATAAGTAATAATAGCAAATTATACATAAAGATGGTCTTATATCCTAGCTTTCTCATAGCCTTTCTTTTCGGAATTGTGGTCGGCAGCTTTCTTAATGTGGCGATTCTCCGCATTCCCCAGCCGGATCAATCCGTCGTTTATCCGCCGTCCCATTGTCCTGAGTGTCAAACCCCGCTCAAATGGTATGACAATATCCCCCTGCTGAGCTTTATCATCCTCAGACGGAAATGCCGTTACTGTCAATGCCCGATTTCCTGGCAGTATCCGCTGATTGAGCTGGCAATGGGTCTGTTTTCGCTGGCCCTGCTCCACAGCTTCCCCTTCCCCTGGCCGTTTATTGGATTTTTCCTTTTCACCGCAGCGCTGCTGGTGATTATTGTTATCGATTTCAAACACCAACTCATTCCCGACATCATCAGCCTGCCGGGCATCATCCTGGGTTTTGCTTTCTCCTTCCTTAACCCATCACTCTCCTGGAGCGATTCAGGCCTTGGCATCCTCTTTGGCGGCGGCATACTTTTCCTCATCGCCTACGGCTATTATTTTTTCACCAAGCGGGTGGGCATGGGAGGAGGAGATATCAAACTGCTGGCCATGATCGGGGCCTTTCTCGGCTATCAGTCCCTGCCTTTTGTGATTTTCAGCAGCTCCCTGCTCGGTACGGTTGCAGGGATCTGGGCCATGAGCAAACAGAAAAAAGGCGGGCAAACCGTCATCTCCTATGGACCTTTTCTTGCCGCCGGGGCATTAATTTATCTCTTTTTTGAGCCGCAGATTCAATTTTATTTACGATCCCTTTTACTCCCGGCCTAGCTTATGGTATTGTCTATTATTATAAAGATCTAAAGCTGGCATCAGGCAATCTTTGGCGCAGAGGCAGACCCTGCAGAGAAAAGCTCCATGATGCAGACAGGAACAGCCTCATTAAAACTTCTTTTAAATGTGTAACGAAACAGCTGAAACCTTATGGAAGTCCTTCACCCTTATAACTTCTCGAATATAATCGCCCGCAGCCACAAAATGCAGGCAATTTTTCATACCATTAAAAAAATTGCCGATTTTAAGACCTCCATCCTGATCACCGGCGAATCAGGGACAGGAAAAGAGCTCATTGCCAAGGCTATTCATTACAATAGCATACGCCGCGAAAGTCCCATGATTGATGTCAACTGCGGCGGTATTCCGGAAACCCTGCTGGAAAGCGAGTTGTTCGGGCACACCAAAGGGGCCTTTACCGATGCCTATCGCGTCAAAAAAGGCCTATTTGAAGAGGCGGACGGCGGGACCCTGTTTCTCGATGAAATGGGAGATCTCCCCCTGTCCCTGCAGGTGAAACTACTGCGCGCCCTGCAGGAGGACGAAATCCGTCCTTTAGGTGACAGCAAAGTCGTTAAGGTTGATGTGCGCATCATCACAGCCACGGCCCGAACCCTTGGCGACATGGTTAACAAGGGTCTTTTCCGCGAAGATCTCTTTTATCGAATCAACGTCCTGACCATCGAGGTGCCGCCCCTGCGTGAGCGCCGGGAAGATATCCCGTTGCTGGCTGAGCATTTTGTCCAGAAATACAATATCCGCCTCGGACTCGATATCAAAGAGGTCCACCCCGACTGTCTGCAGCGACTGATAAACTATGACTGGCCCGGCAACGTCAGGGAACTGGAAAATGTGATGGAAAGAAGCATGGTGCTGGCGGAGAAAGATGTGCTGACCTCTGAAATCCTGCCGCCGGAACTTTTGCGGCAAAGCGGCAGCTCAGCGCGCGACGATGTTTTTTTCTGGGACGAATTTTCCATCAAGACCAACACCAAAAAACTCGAAAGGCAGCTTATCGCTAAGGCCCTGGCAGAAACGAAAGGCAACAAAACCAAAGCCTCCACTCTGCTGGAAATCAGCCTTCCCGCCCTGTTATATAAGATCAAAGAATATAATGTTGAAAATTGATTCTTTTGTCCTGTTTACCAGGGAAAATATTTTTCTTTGGGTATCCGGCTAATCCTAGCCGATTATCTTATCATAATTTATTTATCTTATTTTTTTTCTTGACTTTTTCCATCCAGAAAGCGAATTCTACTTGACAAGCAGTTTGATTTTTAATAGTTTCAGCTAAAAACTAATAACTATTATCAATATGCTTATTCGAATTTTCCGATTTTACGCCGACGGATTCCGCTCCATGAAGACCGGCCGCAAACTGTGGGCCATTATCTTCATCAAGCTTTTCATCATGTTTGCCATCCTGAAGGTCTTTTTTTTCCCCGATTATTTACAGACAAATTTTTCAAATGATGAGGAGAGGGCTGCCCATGTTTTCAATAACATCACCCAGCTCCCTCAAAACAAATAAAAGCGGAGGTTATAATGGTTGAACAAATCGATCTCACTCAGGTCAATTGGGCCCGTGCCCAGTTTGCTCTTACCGCCATGTACCATTGGATTTTTGTCCCGCTCACCCTGGGACTGTCCTTCCTGGTGGCCTTTTTCGAGAGCATCTACGTGCGAACGGGAAATGAAGAATGGAAACGACTCACCAAGTTCTGGATGACACTTTTCGGCATCAATTTTGCCATCGGCGTTGCCACCGGCATCATCATGGAATTTGAGTTCGGCACCAACTGGTCAAATTATTCCTGGATGGTGGGCGATATCTTCGGTGCCCCCCTGGCGGTTGAGGGTATCTTTGCCTTTTTCCTGGAGGCCACCTTTTTTGCCGTGATGTTTTTTGGCTGGAACAGGGTTTCCAAGGGCTTTCATCTCTTCTCCACCTGGATGGTGGCCATCGGCTCCAACCTATCCGCCCTGTGGATTCTGGTCGCCAACGGCTGGATGCAGTTTCCCACCGGCATGCAGTTTAATCCTGACACCGCCCGCTTTGAAATGGAGAATTTCTGGGCAATACTTTTCTCCCCGGTTGCCATCAGCAAATTCACCCATGCCACAAGTTCCGGCTTTCTGCTTGGCTCCCTTTTTGTGGTGGGCATCTCCTGCTGGTACCTCCTGCAAGAACGCCACCAGACCATGGCCAAGCGGAGCATCATCGTGGCCTCGGTCTTCGGGCTGCTTTCCGCAACCTATGTGGGCTTCACCGGCGACGAAGCCGCCTATACCGTTGCCCAGAAACAACCGATGAAACTTGCGGCCATGGAAGGCCTTTACGATGGTCAGACGAGTGCCCCTCTGGTTGCCGCAGGACTTATCAACAGCTCCAAATTACCAGGAGACAACCAGCAACCTTTTGCCATGGAAATCAAGATACCCGGCCTTCTGTCACTGCTGGCCAACCGTGATCCAGGCTCCTTTGTCCCCGGCATCAATGATCTGGTGTTCGGCAACAGGCAACAGCATATTATCGGGGCCCAGGAGAAGATCGAAAAGGGGAAAATAGCACTTGAACTGCTGCGGACTTACAAGGAATCCCGTAAAAGCGGCGATCAGGCCATTGCCGACGCATCCCTGAAAGCCTTCGGCGATTACCAGGGCAACATGGGGTACGGCTATCTGAACAGCCCGTCCGAGGCTGTCCCGCCCGTTGGTATCACATTTTATGCCTTCCACATCATGGTGGTGACCGGGGCGATCTTCCCGCTTGTGCTTCTCCTCATTCTCTTTTTTCAGATCAAAGGCAATCTGGCATCGCATCGCTGGCTGCTGTATCTTGGCATTCTCTGCGTTCCGCTGGGCTACGTTTCCCAGCAGGCCGGCTGGGTGCTTGCCGAAGTGGGCCGTCAGCCATGGGCCATCTACGGACTGCTGCCGGTGAAAGTGGCCAACTCAAACCTCACCAGCGGTACGGTAATGACCACCTTTTTTCTCTTTCTCGGCATCTTCACCCTTTTGTTGATCGCTGAAATAAGCATCTTGGCGAAACAGATAAATATCGGACCGGAGGAAAACTAAAATGATCGGAAATCTTGATTATTCTACCCTGCAGCATATCTGGTGGATCATTGCCTCCCTGGTTGGTTCCCTCTTCCTTTTTCTCACCTTTGTCCAGGGCGGGCAGACCCTGCTTTTCACCGTTCCCAGGGATGATGATGAAAAGGCACTGATCATCAATTCCCTGGGGCGCAAATGGGAGTTAACCTTCACCACCCTGGTGCTCTTCGGCGGCGCCCTTTTTGCCGCCTTCCCAAAATTTTACGCCACCAGCTTCGGCGGTGCCTACTGGGTGTGGATGCTGATCCTGTTTACCTTCATCATTCAGGCCGTCAGCTATGAATACCGCAAAAAACCGCTGAATTTTCTCGGTTCCACCACCTATGAGGCCTTCCTGTTCGTCAACGGCAGTGTCGGCATTCTACTCATCGGCGCGGCAGTCGGCACCTTTTTCACCGGATCAAGCTTCTCGCTCAACGACTACAATCAGGTCACCTGGCAGACTCCATACCGAGGCCTTGAGGCAGCAAAAAATCTTTTCAACCTTTCCCTCGGCCTTTTTCTGGTTTTCAACGCCAGGGTGCTCGGCGCCATGTACCTGGTCAACAATATTGACCACAAAACCCTCACCGACCGCTGCCGGAAATCGGCCTGGAAGAGCTTTCTCTGGTCCCTGCCCTTCCTGCTGTATGTACTGGCCAATCTGCTGTTCATGAAGGGTTACGCCCGCAACCCGGAAACCGGGGAGATCTTCCTGCAAAGCGGCAAGTACCTGCAGAACCTATTGGGCAACCCCGCCACCCTGGCCTTGCTGCTGCTCGGTCTGCTGCTTGTCATTTACGCGGTGGCCATCACCTGTTTCAAGGGTAAAAACAACGGCATCTGGTTCGGCGGCATCGGCACCGTCCTGGTAGGGCTTGCCGTGTTTTTCCTGGCCGGCTTCAACAACACCGCCTTTTACCCGTCAAGCTATGACCTGCAGAGCAGTCTGACCATCTACAATGCATCAAGCAGCCATTATACCCTGACAGCAATGACCTATGTGGCCTTGTCCGTACCCTTTGTCCTTGCCTATATTGCCTATGTGTGGAGACAGATGGACAGCAAACGGCTCACCATTGCCGAGCTGAAAAGTGAAAATGCAGAGGAAATGTATTAATTACCCATGACAGGGATCATGGAAATATGATCCCTCTTTAGCGATAAAGGAGAATAACAATGCCCGCCATACTCATCTTAAGCTGGATTGCCCTGCTGACCTTTTCCTATCTGGGGGCACTTATCATTCTGAAACTTACGGACAGTCTGTAAAACCGGCAGAAACTGCGACACCGGGGAAATCGGCAAGAACCCATTTCCCCGTGCCGCAACCTTGTATACATTCAGTTATCCGGACTGATGTTGGAAGAAAAGATGGATACTCTGCCCCTCTCTCATAACCTTGCCCGTACTTCCTCGGCTTTCTGCTTGTCGCCCATCTCCTCATAGAGAGCCAGCGCTTCTTGCAGAGCCCTCGGCTCCTCGGCATTTTTTTCCAAGAGCTGCAGACAGCATTTCTCCGCCTGGACAAAATCACTTTTGAACCTGTAGGCCTTTGCCATTCCGAGCAGGGCAAACTGGTCATAGCCTATATTCATGCTCTGCTGATAATGCTCAAGCGCATCATCCAGCCGGCCCAGAAGAACCATCGCATCACCTACCCGGGAATGGAGATTCTGGTTTTGTGGTTCCTTTTCCAGAATCTTCAGCCAGTAAACAATTGAATTTTCATAATTCTGCAACCCGCGCTGGGAGTCGCCCATGCCATACAGGGCAAAGATATTCCATGGTTCCTGCTTCAGGGCCTTTTCATAGAAGTACACCGCCTTATCATACTGCTTGCGTCGGCGGTAGATGTTGCCGGCCATGGTGAGGACGGCAATGTATGTATCATCAAATTCGATGAACTTCTCAAAATAGGACAGGGCTTTATCGTGGTCCGCCAGTTTGTAATAGAGATTGCCGATGCCGCGCAGGGCATATTTATCGGTGCCGTCCAAGGACAGGGCCTTGAGATAAAGGGATTCGGATTCGGAAAAATTACCGATTTTAACATACGAATCCGCGAGCCTGGTCAAAACATGAATATCATCATGGTTCTGCTGCAGGTAACGCTGCCAGTAAGCAATGGCCTTGCCTGCCTGGCCCAGGCCCCGATAGGCATCTCCGATGCCGCGCAGGGCAAACATATTCAGGGGATCGATTTCAAGGGTCTTTTCGTAAAACCCGATGCCCTTGTGATATTTCCCAGTTTCCCGATGCAGGTCGCCTAAGCCCACCAGCACATACGAATTCTCATTGTCAATGGCTAGGGCTTCCAGAAAGGCGTTTTCCGCCTCCCGCCAGTTCCTTTTCTTCAGGAAATCCGAACCCTGCCGGGAAAGTTCGATGGCCCGCTTATGATCAGACTGCATGTTGCCCTTGGCCCACTGCAGATACTCGGACATGACATGCTCCGCCTGAACCGTGATCCATTGCGGCAACTCATAGGGATGCTTTTCCTTGAGCCATATTTCTAATTTACCGGCATTCTTGGCCAGAAACTTAAAGGTGATGCGGTACTCTTCGTCGCGCTCCAGATTATCCTGCCACAGATAATAGGACCTGATCGGCCCATCAACATGGGCACAGGCAACCAGCCGTTCGCTAACTGCTTCGCTGGCCAGCTTTTCCGCCTCTTCAAGGGAAGAAATTGTTGTCCATCCAATATTCATTATCATTTCATGGCCTATTCTTTTTTGCTTTTCATCTCAATTGCCTGCTGGGCAAAATCGCGCAACTTTCTTACATTTTGCACCTGGTCGTTTGCAAGCCGGGGCTTCTCCCGGCTTCTGTCCAGATAAAGCAGGGCAATCCCCTTTCCCTTCAAACAGACAGGGAAGAGATATACCGTGCGCTGCTCCACGAGAAACTGCAGTTCATCAGGCAGGGAATCAACTTTATCCGGTGCCAGGGCAATATCCTTACACATTATCAAAGATTTCTGCACCAGATTAGGCGTTGATCGGGAAAACTCCACCCGGAACTTTTTGAGCTGATCCGGGGCAATATCTCCGCGCCCCAGCTGGCCCACCAGAACCTTACTGTCGCCCCGCGACTGCAGCATGGCAAAAACTGCCCGGTCAACACCGACGCCAAAACAGAGCGCATCCAGCAGAAGGGGGAAAAAATCATTGAGCCGGAAAGCCCCCTTTACCATTGTATTGATTTCCTTCCAGAAATCATCAACGCTTTTTCTGCGGACAACAGACGACTCCAGCGCGCTCCCGGCCTGAATCTCCTCAAGTCTCTTGCGGAAATCAAATTTAAGGATCCCCGGCCGGATCGAATCAAAAATTGTCTCCGAGGCCTGGGTTGCGACAATGAGCATCTCAACGGCCTCTTCCTCATCCAGGGACAGAGGATAGCCATATTTTCCCATCAATGGCTCGATATTCTGCTGAAACCACAGGCAGTCAACATAGCGATTACTGAAATCGACAATACAGTGCAGATATCTTTCCACATCATAGTCTTCTTCCGGCACTGCAGGGTCCGGTTCCATACATCTTATCACACTTTCCGTCATATTCCAGAAAATAGCAACCTCTCTGCCGACCCCGGCATAGGTCAGTCCATCGAGCAGGGACATGGCCGCCTCTTCTTCGGAAACCCCTTCTCCCACCTTTTCTTTAATCGATCGGTAAATAACGGGCAGATAGATGCAGGCAATAATTTTGCCGAGATTGCGCATGAGACCGCAGATGAAGGCCTCTTCCGGCAACACCTTCAGATAGCGGGATTCGGCTATGCTGCGAGCAAGCAGGGCGGACAGAAATGACCGGCCAAGCAGATCACTGATCTCTTCCGTATTGACCCCGGCCTGAATAAAATCATCAAAAAGAACGATACCGAGGGCAAGGTCCCGCACCGTATCAAAGCCAAGTACCGCAACCGCCATGGAAACAGTGGAAACCTTCTGGCCCAGGGCATAATAGGCGGAATTGGCAAACTGCAGAACCTTATGGGTGAGGGAGAAATCCTTGAGGATGATCTTGGCCAGATCATCATAATTCGCACTTCTTTTGCTGCTGGTCAGGGCGAGCAACTCCTGCACATGGGCAGACATGGCCGGCAGTTCGCTCATGTTGATCTTAGCGAAAACATCGGCCAGTTTTCCCTTTGAATGCAGGCTGCTGTCGGTCATGAAAGAAATTTTTCTCTTTTGCAATTTATGAGGAGTTCAAACTTTTTAGGACAAACCCAGGTATATGACAGGAAAATACCTGTCATATACCCGGAGCGCCACAGCAAACAGCGGGGAAATGTGCAATCTCACCTCTTGAGTCCGCCGATAGATTGGCAGGCAAACAACTCAAAAACGAGCAGGTGGGGTCATTTACCCCAAAAATGGTTACAGCTGATGGTGCTGCAACCCTTAACTTTGCATGGCATGGACGGCAACGAAATGGCATCATAACTCTTTGCTTCACCATAACAATTACTCATGATTTTTCGCAAAGCCTCCAAAAGGCCCCCATCGTCAAAGGCTTCCATGACTGGACGACTTTTTCCTTACGGCCTTTTCAATTTTCCTGCGGCTGAACCTGTTTGGAAAATAACTAAAAAAGGCCGTATAAGGCAATGATTTTTTCGTACGCCAGGCGCGGTAATCTTTTGATTACTTTCAATTAAATTGCGGTGATGATTTTCCCCGGCGATCTAAGCTATTCTACCTGATTGCGCCTGTTAGCAACAGCACTATTTTCTTGCGGGAACGAGCCCTGTTGCTGCGATAGGGAAGTCCGGGCGGCAATAACATGGTAGATTGGAATGGAAATACGACCCCTTTATTTCTTTTTCGCAATAACCCATATGGCATGGACAATACCGGGAATATAGCCAAGCAAGGTTAATATGAGGTTAATCCAGAAATGTTTTCCGATGCCAACCTGGAGAAACACTCCTAAAGGTGGTAGCAGAACTGCGCAGATAATTTTGATAAGTTCCATAAAATTTTCCTTTCTTGGCGGTTGCAGCCGGGCAATTACAATACGTCATTATCCAACTTGCGGAGTGGTTGAATTATCAGAAATTACAATGAGTTGCATGAATACAACAACACGCAATCCGGCATCCGGAAATCGCCCGGACGCCATAAACACTGGATTGCTCCTGGAATTGATCCAGGATCTACCGGTATGACGATGGGCGATAATGTTATATAATTCACGATTTCAATCTGTTATACAAACTCGGCCGGCCTGCCACCGAAACAGTTCGTCAATCAACCAGGGATTTAAGCTGCTTGCGCTCCAGTTCCGCATTGAATTTGACATGGACCGAGTAGTCACTGAGCACCAGATCACAGCCCTGGACGCCGATGACCACGCCCCGGAGAACGGCATCCGGAAGATTCGTCACCGGAATGATGACTTTAATATGGCGCCCAAGAAGCAGACGGATGTTCTCTTTGTTGGTGATCCGCACGTAAAAGGAAAGCCCCCCCAGGGAGATGTCCGTCATGTCGCCTTTAAAAGCGCTCAAGACCTTTTCCTTGTCATCAACAATCTGCAGCTGGATTTTGCACTCCTTCTTGTAGCGTTCATGAACCCTGCGGTCCATGCCTTTTTTTTTCATTTCGGCATAGATATCGCTGAAACGGTTGTAATAATCGATCAGCTTGGATTCAATGCCGGGTATTTTTTGTTCCAGTCGAGCCAGGCTTTCAAGTTTCAGGACGGAAATGCTGGTCTGCTGCTGGGCGGTGAGTGACACGGTCCAGACCGAGGGGTTGAAGAAATTCTCGCCGACTATCTCGCCCTTGCCCATGTTCTTGAAAAATAATTCTTTTTCGCCGCCGGAATACGTGACTCTGACACTGCCATGGTTGATAAAAAAAAGTTCGTCGTTTTTTGCTCCCTGGGCGACAATGATTTCTTCAGGCTTGTACGTCCGCTCTCCCATCTCGTGATAGAGAGAGTTGAATTCTTCGGAGGAAAGCACCTGGAGGAGATTTGTCCAGACTTCAACATGGTCCTTGCTGATGGCCCCTTTTTTTTCCTGCTCAATGATATCGCCCGATTGGATGATCTCCATCAAGGCCATGGGATCAATTTCATACATTCTCTCCCGCAGCCGCTCCGCGTTTTGAAAATCCTTTTTTTTGGCACAAGCGACCACCAGTTCATAAAGCTGTTTTTTGGCGGCTTCGGTATCGCCTTGCGCTGACAGTTGAAAAATCTGCTCTTCCTTGAGGGTGAGCGGATCCTTCTTCTGTGAGCCGCCGGAGGATTCTGCCGGCAGGACAACTGACTGGTGTGATTTTACCAGGTGCAGAACCTTATCAGCCTCCGAGCGGACTTGTTCGCTGACTTCCAGGCTGCCACTCAGGGCCTGCAGGACGGGGACAATTCGGTCGAGGCGGTCCCACTGTCCGGCCACGCTCAGTTTTTCCGCAGTGCCGACTAGACAGGAGGATGATGCGCCGCTTATGTTCTTGTCCACGCTGCGGGTGGCAAGGGCTATCTGTTCAAGGAGTTTGTCAGCTAACTGCTCTTTTTGATTGCTGATAAGGCGGCTGACTGTTTGCGCCACGGCCGCGGTTAGGGCAGGATTCAGCAGGACTTGGTGATCACCTTTCAGGA
>JAHIVT010000160.1 GCA_018816555.1 Pseudomonadota bacterium | reverse complement strand
TTTCCGGTAATGCAGATAATGGGTCATTTTCCGCAGTGTTACTGGCTGGTCGCTGACCGCCTGGATTTTTGCCGGGAAATAACCAGGAGCCAGAATATACAGATGACTGAGTCCCAACTTGCCATAATCGCCTCTATTAAAGACCTTTTTATCGAGAATCAGAAATTCTCCATTGGAGTCGGAAGTTGCCTCCTGGGCGTCAACATTAACATTACCGGAGCCGGTAGTGCCTGCGTAGACAGCCAGGGCCACCGCGCCCTTGACCGGCTTATTGGTCTCCATATCAATGACTTTGCCCTTGACTTCCGGCATCCGGTAGTGCGGTTCCACTAGCGATGCGCAACCGGACAGCATGGCACCTAGCAGGAGAAGGGTAATGGTCCAGCAAAGTGATTTACCAGGGGTTCTGTTCATAATAATTTTCTCGTACTGTCCACAGGTTTTGGACATTTGTTTAAACATTTCTACAGCTTTTCCCGTAGCGAAACCCGGGACAGCAAATTCGCCCTCACCCAGACACATGGTCAAGCACTGCCTGCGATAAAGGGTCTTTCTCATTGCCGCACTTACAATTGACCTTGCCCGCGGCAATCTGCTGCCAATCGCCGATCACATCATGGGTCCAGCAGTCATCCACGCCGGCGGCCTCCCGCATGGTAAGGGCAAAGATCCAGTTTTCAGTTCCTCCACCGTGGCCCCGGCATCCAGGGCGCCCTTGAAATGCTTCAGCACACATGGTTTTGACCTGCCCTTGATGGACAGGGCAAAACAGAGGAACTGGTAGATCTTTTCGTCTATGGATTCCGGACGCTTTGCGACAAGCAGTTCATCCATCTTGTCGAGCATTTCGGTAAATTCCGGTAATTTTTCAGCCAGCATGCGCATTGTTATTACTCCTTGGATAGTCTTTCATTTTTCTCAGTAGCTCCTTAGTACAACAGAATCAGAGAAAACTATAAAATAAAACCATTGGGATGAGCAAGTGAAAGTCGAGGGGGAGAGGTGGGAGGGTGAGACGGTGAGGAAAAGAGTACCCATGAGCTGGCTACACTTCTCGCGGCTCAGTGAGCAGTTTTATGCCGGCAAAAATTTCCAGAAACTTTTTTCGGAAGCCTTGCCAATCTATTCAACAGCTTCTTCCTGGAAGCCGGCCATTTTTCATTTTTTGAGTAACAACAATGAGCCCGAAGGACTGCTCCTGACTCCAGGGTTTTTCAGCTTGATTTCCTCCGTAAGCCCACCAGGCCGAAGAGTGCAGTTCCCAGAAGGATAACAGTCGGAGGCAAAGGCACCGCTGATGCGGTTGCCAGTGTGCCGTCATTGCCTCGAAAACGGACAGCAAAAGATTCGGAGCGATTCTGAGCGGGAAAGGATAATTCCTCAAGAAAGCTCAGTTCATCCAACTCCGATAGCATATTGCCTGCCAAGGAAAAGGTAAATGTCTCTGTTTCACCAAGCCCAATACCGAGAGCAGGGTTGTTGCCTCCCAGCCATAAATTGTTCGGGCCATCGGCGATGCTGGCCCCGATATCAAAAGATCCATAGGGTGAAACGGCAATTTCATCACCGAAATCAGGCATACCGATAAGAGAAAAATTACCGTTTGTGCCGCTCATGACGATGCCGCTGATTCGATTCCCCGGGTTATTAAATGCCAGGGCGGTAATATATCCGGCACTGTGATTCTTTGAGGTGTTGGTAAGGGAAATGGTCAATGTTGCCTGCCGGTCATCCAGGAAAATATAGGAGATCGCCGCATCATAACTGCCATTTTTCCCGGTGATTCCATAATCGCTGAAATGCACCGTTGCTGCGGGCAATGACTGGGGGGAAGAAATAATCGCCAGAAAAACCCATAATGCTAACATATATATTGTCTTCATTCCAATCCTCCCAGACTGAATGATATTTGGAAAGTCTACGACTGCATATTAATGTGACAGCCAGATTTTACTATTAAGTACTAGCAATAGTCATTCCTCGTTCCTGGGAAAATTTAAAAGAATACTATAAGGGTGCCTTGAGAAATTAGGCATCTGGTTTGAGGACAAAGAGCGTTGAAAATAAAAAGCGCAGCATATTGGGCATATGCGAGCATTTTTTCTTTTCGCTGTGACGTAGTAATCGGGCCAGATGCCTATTTTTTCAAGGCACCCATAAATATGTTATACAATATAATCCAGCAGAGGCCGGCCAAAAACATCCGATACTTTTCCGGTATTTTGCAATACACATTCCGCAAAAATGGACTATTTATAAAAATTTGTCCGCTTATACGGAACTAAACCAATTTCAAGGCCATGACATCCTGATCTGCCGGTTATGAAACAGATCTCACACCATTCCCCGCACCATTCCCCTCATGGCCGCTGAACTGCAGATCCTGCAGACGGCGGTAGATACCACCTCTGGCCATCAAATTGTCATGGCTGCCCTCCTCAACGATGCGGCCCTGCTCCATGACCAGGATATGGCCGGCCCGCTTGATGGTGGACAAGCGGTGGGCGATGACGATGCTGGTGCGGTTGGCCAGGGTGGAGTCAATGGCCCGGTCGATGAGCATCTCGGTCTCCGAGTCCACG
>JAHIVT010000159.1 GCA_018816555.1 Pseudomonadota bacterium | reverse complement strand
GCCGGTATTTCTGGAGGCGGCTTTGAGGTTTGTCGGGGATGGTATATTCAACCATGTCTTGTTCAAGCAGTTGCCGCATAAGATCATTGAGATACCGGGTTGGTTTTTCTTTCCCAAGATTTCTGGCAATAGCTGACTTTGACAACGCACCCTGATGCAGCATGGATAAAATACGTTCTGTCATACCTGACTCTACCCCTGACTCCACCCCTGACTCTGCCCCTGACTCTGGCCTCAACAAAATATCCTGGGGAGCCTGTTTGCCAAATTCAGGTACTTTGACAACGATACGGAACACATCCCCTTCGATCATTATCGGGTCCGCTCCACCGAAGGCTTTACAGTAACGCATCAATTTGCGCATTCCTGAACCAAGTTCGTCCGCCAAAACCAAAGTCAGTTGCAGGATACCTCATTTAAATATCCTGATTCAAAATCTGTTTCCCCATCTCCGTCAGCCGATATTTCTGTTTGCTGCGGGTTGGCTTATCCGGGATAGTCATTTCAATTAATCCGGCATCAAGCAAAGGCCTGAGTACCTGGTTCCTGAACTTGGTGCGGTCAGAGCGCCTTTCAATTACCATCAAGTCGGCAATCGCCCGTTCTTCCAGGCACTTATGGAGAATTTCGACTTGGGGCCGACTTAGTGCCAACTTGGTGCCGACTTCCGGGGTGATCTTCCCGCCGACAGCCTCAAAAGCCTTCCCAGCTTTCCGGCGAATCACGGCGACGAAGCCGTCAGTCAGCTTAAATTCCGGTTCCGCCAGACCTGCCTCGCGGCAGCGCTCTTATTTCCTCAGGCAGCATTTTTTGTACTTTTTCCCGCTGCCACAAGGGCAGGGCTCATTTCTGCTGATCGTGGACGTTTGCGCCGGCCTACTATTCTCGATGCCATGCTGTTTTCCGCGGCAATGGTTGTATATCTGTGTCAGCCGGGCGTGCCTCTCTTTCATCAGCGTATAGATTGATGGGAGCTGTTCCTCTATGCATTGCCGCGCCTTTTTGAGATCGATAAACTCCTTCTTGCCGCGCGTTTCATCCCCCATCCACCATTTTTTCTTCCGATAATTGACAAAGTAGGAGCCGATTTCCCTGGTTCCGGCAACCTTCCCGTGGTCAACGGGAAATACGTACAGGAGGGCATCGGTACAGGAACACCCGTTTCTGAGGCAATAATGGTCAAGAACCAGACATGTTTCGCCGTTCATGGTCACCACAAGTTGATACGCATAGGGGAGGATATCGTTATAGGCGGTCAGTAATCCGTCTTCCTCGATCTTGTCATACTCAAAGAAGGCTTCGATTTCATTCGGGCGTGCCTTGTCGGTCTGATCTTTCTTGGCGGCAAGGTACATTTTTTGCAAAAATTGAAAATTATCCCCGTCCAGTTGTTTGAGAAGAACTTTTGCAAAATCGCGTGCCGGGCCGCGTTTTTTCACTTCGCCCTTGTCCGCCACTTTTTTTCTTACAACATCAATAGGCACGATCCGGTCAGGCAGCCGCCGGCCAGCCTCCCGGTCAACCACAACGGGAGTAAGGGTCATATCAACGATACCGCAGCTGCAGACCGGATTGGCACAGACATGTAAGCTGACGTCATATGCCGTCTCCATGCCATTTTCCTGCAGCATCACCCTGGATCTTCCTTCATTTTCCATCAAATGCAGAATCATGCTCCCACCATTTTAAAAATCCGTATCAGCTCTTTACTTCCGGTTCCCGTTGGCCACTGCTTTCTTAACCAGCGCGTCACCTTTCCTCATGCCAGATTGCGGCCTTCACGAGTCGTTGGACAAGAGCCTTGCGCCGCAAATGGTCGACCATGAATGCGCGCAACTCCTGGCGAAAGGCCATCCGGCTCGCATGAATGGAATACGCCTCGGAAAGGTTAACAAGGGACTGGCAGGCCTCATCATAGGCCAGACCCGACCCCCGCTCGATTTTTTGCCGAACCGCCTTCCACGCCTTGGGGAAATCCTTGGACAGCGCCGCAAGGTATGCATCGCGTTCCTGGCGGCGCTTCTTTTCAACTGTTTCCTTCCGGCGTTTTTCCTGTTCAAGTCGTCTTTTCGCTGCCGCTTCAGCATTCTTCCAGAGTTCTTCCACCGTGCGCCGGGGCGTTTCGGCCTTGTCACCCTGCACGCCGCGCCGCCATGCGAAAAAACGGTTCCTGAGCGTCCGTTCGGCTTTAAGAGACTGGCCCGCCAGAACCTGTTTCAGGAATGCAAGCGCCTCATCGTGCGGCAGCTCGTCAAGCCAGTCGTCCATCTCCTTCTGCCGGGGGCCTTTGGCCTGCAGGACAGGGCTGCCCATCCCGGCGCCCGCCAAAAGATCCTCATCCACCTCCAGAAATTCCGCAAGAGCCTGCTGCGCCGTGGTCAGGTTTCCCAGCCCTTCCACGGTCAAAGGTTCCAGGTCGTCGTCATCAATCATCTGTCTGGTCACGGCCGCAAGCCAGCCGATATAGAGGCTCCTGGCATCCCCGCGCAGTAACTCATCCCGCACTGGGGCAAGGCGCGCCATCCAGCCCCGGCCGTCCTCCATGCCGAAACGGCCGTAATCCTCGGATTCGTCCAGTCTCCAGGTGATCAGCCAATGTGTTTCCGTGGCCTCGAAGTCAAGAACGCCGTCAACCATCACTTCCTCGATAATTTTGTTCGGCATTGCCTCGATCGGCAGGCGCACCATAAAAATGGCTGTCATCCAATTGGCCACATAGACATGGGCATCGAAAAAGCGCCTCATGAGATCGTCGGGATTTCCCTTGAAATTGCCCCACTGGTATTCGTTAGTGAAACTTACGGTAGTGATGTGGGCGCGGGTGGAAAGCCCGCGGAGGGCCGACATCTCCTCCGTCGTCAATGGTCTGTCTATGGCGAGAAACTCGTAATACTGGTATTCACTCATAATGTTTGCCCTTTGTGGCAAAAATCGCTTTGGTCATGGCTTGGTTTCAAGCCCATTTCATTCGTTCTGTCATGAAGATTATGTTTCATTCCCTGTTTCTTGACCCGATCACCATCTCGTGCAGATAAAACCCTTTTCAATTGTACCGACACTGGCCGCACTATTTGCTGAGGTAATTTTTTCTTCATTGCAAATTTCAGCCGTTTCCGTCAGCCAAAATTTCTGCTGTGGTAAATTATTATCCCACTACCTTCCAATGGCCGCCTTTGGCCGGCCCGATACGAATGAGACGGCCTTGCTCCTTGAGCTTTTTAATGTTTTCTTCCACTTTGCGGCTGGAAATGCCCACGATTGCCGCCAGTGCTCTAGCTGATATACGGGGATCT
>JAHIVT010000158.1 GCA_018816555.1 Pseudomonadota bacterium | reverse complement strand
GCCTGCGCCCCGATCACCGACGCCAATGCCGACCTGGTGCACTACGTGGGGACCAGGATGAACTCGGTGGCCGGCAAGATCAAGACGAGGACGCCGCTTGACGTCACGGACACCGCCTTTATCGAGAACAGTCCGCTCTCCATCGGCCTGGTGCTGAAAACCGCCGTGGGCACCGAACAGGAGGACGCCACCATCGCCACCATGTCCGATCTGACCGCCAAGGCCTATGTGCTGCAGATGCTGGTCGATCTGTATAACCGCGCCACCCTGGTCATGGAAAAGGCCAAGGAGCTGCTCAGCAAACGGTCGAGCGCCGCCGCCGGCCAGGACTCGGAGACCTGCAAGGCCGCCATCTTCGCCGATAATCTCGATGATCAGGTGGCAGGCATGAACGAAAAGATCTACCGGCTGCAGCTCGCGGCCCGGGAGAGTTATTCGGCCTCGGCCACGGAACTGGCCACCATCTTCAGGATTCTCGATCACATGCAGAGCGTGGACCATCGGCTCTACGCGCTCATTGCTGAAAAATACGGCACCGGCGTGGCGGAACGTACCCTGCGATGAGACTTGTTCCCTATCCATGCAGGGGGCCATTCTTCGCAAGGATCGGCTGCATCGTCGCATTCATTCTGCTCTCCCTCTGCCAGGCTGACAGCGCCCTGGCCCTGGACATGGAGTTCTATACTTACAATGGCTTCGGGCCGGTGACCCAGGCCTTCCGCAAACTGGCGCTGATCTTCTCCGATGCCGGGTATGTCGGGCTCTTTTTTACGGCCACGGTGCTCGGCATCCTCTTTGCCGCCATGGCCTTCATGGTCAAGATGGCCACCGGCGCCAGGATCGTCCCCCTGGTCTGGGCCATGCCGGTGCTGCTGGGCGTGGTGCTCTATCTCGGACTCTTCGTGCCCAAGGGCAATATCACGGTCTATGATCCGGTGCTGAACCGTTTCGACACCATCGGCGGCATACCCAACGGCGTGGTGGCCACGGCCGGGATCCTCAACAAAATCGAGCGGGGCCTGGTGGAGATCATCGACACTGCCGGTGTGCCCGGCGCCAGATACCAGGAGGCGGCGGGCGGCATCGGTTTCTCCACCCTCAAGGCGTCCATGAACGCCGGTCCCAAGGACGCATTTGCCAGGGAGAGCATGGCCCGTTATTTCCAGGACTGCGTCATGTTCGAGATGGTGCGGCCCGGCACCACCTTTTCCGCCGACACCATGCTGTACGGCACCTCTGATTTCCTGCCGGAACTGGCTAAGGCAGATAACCCGGCGGTGTTCACGGTCTATTACGACGCGGCAAATCCCCAAGGCCAGACCATGACCTGCCAGGAGGCGTGGTCGAATCTTTTCCCCATTTACAATAATGCCGCCACCTTCACCGATGCCGTGAAAACCGTGTGCGGCGCATCGCTGTATGACCCTGCCAATGCCGCGGAGATGACAAGCTGCAGGAGTATGATCAGCGATACCCTGGCCCGGACCACCGGGGCCGCGGTAGCCCCGGAGCATTTCATCCGCCAGGCGAGTCTCACCAGGCTCATCTTTCAGGTGCTTAATCATGCCGATCCTCAGTCGGCCATGCTGGTGCAGACCAACCGGCAGGTGGTATCGTCCGGCCTGGGGATGGCTGCGGCCATCAACGAGTGGCTGCCGGTGATGCGGGCCATCATGACGGCGGTGGCCATCGGTCTCATTCCGTTTCTGACTCTGTTCCTGCCGACCCCGCTGGTGGGCAAGGCTCTATCGGTCATGGCCGGCTTCTTCGTCTTCCTGGCCACCTGGGGGATCTCGGACGCCATCCTGCACGGCGCGGCGCTTGATTACGCGGTGGAGGCATTCGAGGATATCCGCCAGAGCGGCCTCGGCCTCTATGCCTGCGTCACCTTTCCCGAGACATCCACCAAGGCCCTGGCCATGTTCGGCATTGTCAGATCATCCGGCATCATGCTGGCCAGCTTCCTGTCCATGATGCTGATCCGCTTCGGCGGCCACGCCCTGGCCATGATGGCCGGCAGCCTGCAGAGTGCAATCCAGGGAGCCGGGGCACGGGCCGGAACCCTGCTCACCCCGGAAGGTAAAGCCTCGGCCCTTGATCAGCAGGTCAGCACCACCGTACCATTGGAGATGGCCAATCATTACGGATTTTCCACTCAGGCGGCGAGCAGGCAATGGCAGGCCCACAAGGGTATTCAATCCACAGCGGCGGACTGGCAGACCCTGAACGCGGCCAGGGGGGCGGGGATGATCCCCGAAGGCATGGGCAACATCGAGGCGGCCAAATCAATGTTCACCGCCAATCGTTCCCTCGGTGGCGGGCAGGGGCCGGTCCAGTTGAGCACCGATCATGACGGCAGGCTTGTTTTCAGCAGCGCCCAGAACATGACCGGCCAGGGTTTTGTCAAGCAGGCCCAGACCGGCATGGACGGCGCCAGCCTTGCGACCTATACCGGCGGAGCCGGCACCCTGGTAACCGAGGGCAGGGACGGGGAAGAAACCGTCACCAACGCCAATGTCAGAAACATGGATATGAATTTTGCCCGGAAGCAGGAGGAGCGTAATCTGGAAAAAGCGGCCCACTCCCTGGCCAGCAGCGAGAATTATTCCAATATGCTCAACCGACTCAAGCAGGACAGCCGCACCAGCACCGAAGCCCGCTCGTTCAGCGAACAACTCAGCAATTCTGAACAGGAGAAATGGAACCAGAGCGTTGAGAATGGGTCGGCGTTTTCAATGGTTAAAAATCAAGAAACACGGAATCTACTCGAAGCGGCAGGCTCTTCCGGTTTTAATCTTGGAGTAGTTAAGGCTGGCGGAGGCTACAGGCTGCAAGGTGTCGGTGTGGACGGTGAAAAATTCGATGTCTCATTATCCGCAAAGGAGGCCCAGGCATTCGAAGAGAGTCGACAACGAGTCCGGTCCGAGGCATTGACCGAAACTCTCCAGAACACCCAAAATCTGTCCTATGCGGACAACCTATCCAAATCCATCGGGGCGTCCGAAGCTCATTCCTATCTGCGCGAGGCCCAACGGATCAATACGGATGCCGCAACATACAACACCAATCAGGAAACCGCTTTTGTCAAGGGGTATGCCGCCTATCGATACGGCACGGATAGCCCGGAAAACGTGCAGAAGGCCATGACATTCCTGAACGACCAGGCCATTGGCTCCCACGAAGATCAGCAGCATTTGCAGGAGCTTGCCAATGATTTCCTGAGCGGTCGATTTGGTGCAATTAGTACTACCGGTGCAGGGAATATCATCGACAAAAATGTCCAGTCCGTTCGGGCTGCCCAGGAACCATTACGTGCGCAGGCTCATTCTGTTGAGGAAACAGTAATTGATAAAACAGGTGATATCAGCGGGCAGACCTCATCCGGACCTCCCCAAGGAAGAATTGATCAACCCAACCAGCATGAGGTCGAATCAAAGGTCGAGGCCCGGCAGGAGTTTTTCGAGAGTGAGAGAACTGGCGCGGGGCGTATTCAAACAAACATTGTCGGAATGGCAGGCCAGGGAATTGGAAAAATTGATCGTGCCATCGGCAAAATTGTTGGGAAACCTGAACGGCCCCAGCAGGATGTCATGGATATCGGAGCACCGGACCAACCAGGAGCATCACAGATGGAAGTGATCGATGTAGATCAAAGCCCGGCTCCGGCTACCTTTGAGGAGGCGCTCAGGAAAGAGCAGGAGAAATAAATAAATCGATCACTCATCCCAGATGGGATCGGCAGGATTGGAAAGATTGAAGGTCGTCTCTTCAAATAACTCCTCATGCTCTTCTGCAGTCATCGGTCGGATCTTTGCCTTTATTGACCGCAACCCTGCACTCACGATAGTAGATGCACTTTGGGCAGGCCCCACCAGCACCATGGCCTTGCCGCAGAACCGGCACAGGTCATCGTCGTCCATCGGTTCCGCACCGCAGTGCGGGCAAAGGGCGGTTTCATTTTCTATAGAGGTTGTCATCTTGTCCTGCCTTGTTGTCAAATCTCATTCCCTTTTGCTAAATATCGGCAGTTTATTCTCACAAGTCAAGTTTTCGTTTGTCGCAGTAGCCTTATCCCTTTCACAGATGGTACAAGGAATTCCGCTATCGCTGCATCGATCGATCAGTTTCCATTTGCCTGTCAAGATCAATTCATTTTCCACTTTCCTGCAGGCTTCACAGACCCAGATCTCCTCGTCGGTTTTACCCGATATTTGGTATTTGTATTTGATCATCGTTTTGACATCCCGAGCTCAGGACCAGAAGTCTATTTTTCGCTGTAACCCAATTCTTCAGATGTGCGGAAACGTTTAGGCGGAGGATCTGGACGGAAGTCTTCTACATCATTGGATAAAGTAATATCGGGGAAATCGCCCGCGTGAACCGACAGCCCATAAGCTACGGGGAGAAATGAAAAATCTCCATCGAATCTATTTCTGGCTGTTATGCCATTTGAAGGGAGATGAAATAAGTCGGTTGGTACGCCAATATTATGGATAAATGATGGATCTCGCCAATTATTTCCTGGCATAGGGAAAGTACCAAATTTTTTTCGTACATAATCAACCTTGGAACCACCACCAATGGTCATCACCTTTAGGTTATCCCACCTGCTTTGCAGGGCTTCCTTCCTGTAAGCAGCATGAAACCCCTTTTTCCAAGTAGCATATATTTCTGCAACCACCGGCTCCACGACTTCGTAAGGTACCTTGGCATTTAATAACGTATTTTCTTGCCCGCGTAAATTTTCAAAACTCTCCTGGTTTAAATATTCTGAAATTAACCGGCAAACTTCATTCATGGCAGGCGGACGGCATGCTCCCCCATAAAAAGAAATAGAGGTTTTTTCCATATGTTCACCAGCAACAGAGCTACCGTGAATTCTGAAATAGCTTGCGTTTGTGGTCCAGGCTCCTATATCAACACAAGTATAGAGATCTGGCTCAATAGCCGGTGATTTAAACCCCCAAAGCATTGCTGCAGCAAGTTCGGGACGTAACCATTGACTGTAATTGACGGTAGAAGCAGTTGGGGTAGTGGACAAGATATTTTTTTTGGAGGTAGTTAAGAGTTCAAAAGCCTTTTTTTCTGCAACCCCCTGTGGATCTGTATTCAATCGGATCGCTATCTCGTAAGCAATTTTGATTATGCGAAGATAAGAATCACAGACATTAGACTTTTCAAGTTCTTCAGCGGGAACACCGAGTGTTAGCCCCATTACAGCATCTTGATTAATCTGCTTAGCTAGATTATCAGCAGTTTTCTTGCCCAAGGCAATTACATGAGCAAGGTAGAGCGTTGCTAAATCTTCATAGGAAAATGTTTGGGAACCAGCTGCCAGTGACTTAAATTGATCCGGTTGTACCACCATACTTTTCAGTGAAAGATATGGATGGGATGATGTTTTTTTTTTAATTAATTCTGCCTGTGCACCAAAAAATACATGACCGTTTTCAATTTGGACGATTGAAGGGTATCTATATGACTCATCATTACTCTCAAGCTTGATGACAAAACCGGTCCCCATCTCACCTTGTCCATAATCTCTTATGACCAGCTTGGTCGCACTTGTCCCCCAATCCAAGCCCAGGTGAAAACGTCTGCGTTTTTTGGGCGCTTGAATGGATTTCTTTTCTTTTTCCAGTGGAACTCTTTTGTTGAAATCGATAGAAGGGGGAGTGGGTGGTTCTGGTTGTTGAAGTTGCTGCGTTTTTATACTAGCATCAACAGAGGTTGACTCTTTAGAACTTTTCCTTGTTAACCACTTTTTAATCCAGCCAAACATAACCTTTATCTATGTACCTTTACCAGAACTGCAGCTATTTCTCTGTGTTGCGCTCGAAAGGAAAGCCTTCCATCGAAATCTTCCATTTTTGACTTGAGGAAATTTTCACTCTTTTTCAATCTGGCCCTGGCCATCTTAATTGCAAAATCCTGTGCACCTCTCAAAATCAAATTTTCTAGCCTTCGAGAAGCAGCCTCTTTTTTGCTGGCCAATGTCTGTCGCCATGTTGCTTTAAGTCGTGCTAGTCGTCTTTCTTCAACGTCTTTTGATTCTTTAACTATGGTTGAAAAAAGATCGTGGAATTTTTCATCGAGAACCTTTTTGCAACAAAGCAACACATCTTCAGGTATAGATGGTTTTGGATCAAGGTCAACGGTATCTCTCGATAAACATATAGTTAAGAGTGTATCCGCATTCTCTTTTGAGAGTGCTTTTCCGTCTTCAGCACGACAACCAACAACTTCCAGGCGATGTTCAGTTCTAGCCCCATATAGATCAACCCCCCAGACACCAAGCACCCAGTGGCCTTCTTCAACAATATCTGTCTTAATGCTGAGACCAAAAGACCAATTTTTTTCTGCTTGTTCTTGTTCGAGCAGGTATACAGCAAACTGTATCAGGGGATGCCTTGCCTGGATAAACTCTATACGGGGATGAGCCATGGCAACATCAGCATCAAAAGTCACGGGCAATGGTCCTTGTTGTACTCTCATGGCAATGCTCATTCCCTCATTCCCATATGCTTGCCCCCACTGTTGCAAACGGCTTATAGTTGATCTCCCAAGGTGCAATGATCCTGGCTGATTGGGATTTTTAATGTCGAGATAAACCCCCGGGAACTTACTTTCGAGAAGTTGCATAAGCAGCTCCTGAATATCATCCTGGTCCGGTAAACGCTTGCGTTTGACTAAAAAAGAAATTTCATCTAAAAATGCCTGGTCAGCTGCCAGTAATCCATCAACCTCAGTTGCCAAGTGCCCAGCTTGAATTTTTTTCTGTTCAGCAGCCTTGGCAGTCTGTTCAAACTGAGCTTCCAGTTCCTCTTCTGTTAGATCTCCCCGTAAGGCATCGATCATCAATTCCTGTATTTGTTGAGGTCCCAGTATTTCATCTATCTCGCCTATACTTTCCTTGAATAAGCCAATTCTATCATACAACTTTAACAGGATGCGTTCCTCAACGGTTTGTTCACACACTAAATTAATGATGACCAGTCGTTTTGCTTCTTGGCCGATACGGTCAATTCGACCAATACGTTGTTCAACAACCATGGGGTTCCAAGGGAGGTCGTAATTTACAACAACACTCGCTTTTTGTAAGTCGATACCTTCTCCGCCGACTTCGGATGACAACAAAACACTACAATCTTCGGAATTAAGAAAATATTCTATTCTTTCTTCTCTATCGTCCAGAGGGATATCCCCATGTATGAGTTGGTTGTTTATGAATTTTTTCGTTAATTCGCGATTAAGATAATTAAGGGTCCTTTTAAAAAAGGCAAAGACCACAATTTTTCGATTTGGTCTGTTATTGTCCTGATCATCCATCCAAATTTCTTGTATCGCCTGGACAAAAACCTGAAACTTACTGTCCTGTCCATCTTTTGGACATCTGTTCAGAATTTCTTTAATAGTTGAGGATAACTGTCTATAAATGTTGTGATTACTAACATTTATTTCATTAGCAATTTCATCATCGATAAAATCAGAATCGACCTCCCTCTGTAAATTGAGAGGCCCCTCAGCCTGTAAGCGTTCTTCAAGATATTCAGCCGCAGCAGGGATGCAGCTTGCGGTATATCGAAATGCCGTTAATGCGGCCATACTCAACCCCCAACCCGAAGCTTCTGGATTCAGGAGCCGAATGATCACTCTGACAGAGTCGTAAATGGCCAACTCATCGTCAGTAAGGGTTATTGCCGGACTTTGCGGGTCCCTTTTTGGCCATTCTTCCATAACTTCTATTTTTCTTGTCCGGTTTAATACATGACCAAGAAGACTGAAATCGCCAATATCCCTCTGTAGTTTAACAAGAGCTTTACGGTCAGTAGAGGGGACAACACGAAGTCGATCAAGAATTACTTGAAAATGTTCATCATTCCATAAAGATCGAGTGAGCCTGTTATTTCCAAGGGTACCCATTACTTCACTTGCTTGATCGAGCATCCCTTGGCTTACAAACTGGCATGCCCTTACAATAGGCCTGTTAGCCTCCAAAAGCCTGAGAAATTCCTGTTCAGTGCCATATTTGTCAGGTTCAAGAAGATTCAGCAATGTGTAAAGATTATCCATTCCAGTTTGAACAGGGGTGGCAGAAAGAAAAACGATTGCGTCAGCACAATCGGTTAGAGCATGCGTACTTCTATATTGAGCAGTGCCTCTGTTTCTCACACGATGGGCTTCATCAAGAATTAGCAGGTCAATTGTCGGTCGGACATCTTGAAAAAGTTGAAAAAGGTCTGGTAAACGGATTGTCTCATAACTCGCTATCCACTTGAATTGTGAAAGTTCTTTACCTTTTTGAACAGATTGCAACTCTTGCCTGATCTCTCTGGCCCTGACAATATCAAAGGTCTCCCCAAATCTTTGTTTCAGCTCTTGCTGCCACTTAGATCTGAGTCTAGCCGGGACGACAATTAAAACATTGTTCATAGAGTAGCGTGCTTGCCATTCCAGGAGGATATATCCAGCCTCTATCGTTTTACCCAGACCGACATCATCCGCGATCAGGACTCGTTGTTCAGGATTTTCTAAAAATTTCAGAAGTGGTTTGAATTGGTAGGGGTAAAAACGGGCGCGAGCTGTACCAAATGCACTTGTTATTGGGGAGGGTGGACGTCTGAGCCTTTCGAAGGTCATGATAGTACGAAAGGCTCTTGTGCGTCCTAATCTCAATGCGGCAAGATCTGACCACATGTCATTTTCGGATCCATCAAATGGTTCAATCTCAGACAAAGAAAGGGTCTGGATGCCATTGCCAAATTTAATCCTAGCCATCTCCTCGTCAAGTTGTTCATCTTGACGAAGATCCAGTATAACACCTACTTGTTGAGCATCATTTATTTTTCGGACGAGGTCACCAGGTTTCATTTATTAAGTACCTTTTTATGGTGAAACTTGAAGATTTGATACCTGAACTCTGATTCGTATTGAGATAATGTTTCTTTTCAATAGATGACTTGACCTCTCGCTTTCTCCTTTGGCTAGATCAATTCATCAATCTGCTTTAGAACACGTTCTAACTCGGAGGAATCAATACCTGAATCCAAAGACTCTTTGGTCAAGAATAGATTCTCGCCCTCGGAGAAACCGTTTTCAGCATACCAGTTTATTTTCCAATTGTGGCCTTTCACATATTGGGGATCATCCATTCGCCCAAAGTGTTCCCATATGATCAAGTCGCCAGCAGCGTCGGTAAAGGAAAAGTCTGGGAATATGCGTCCTTTTCGAATGGGACCATCTAGGGGCTTTTCGTAGTCGTAAGCGATATCAGCATTGAAGAGCTTGTCGGCGATGATGAGTTCCGTTTTGCTCCTCACCATGTGGCCCTTGAGAGTTTTGTGGATCAGATGTTCTGCGTAGGGTGGTGAATCAGGTTCCCGCCTCACCACGGCGCTGAACAGGTTCGTGTTACGGCGCGCCACGTCGGAACGTTCCGGCTTGCTGAATTCATAAAGCAGGCCGCCATCGTCGCCCTCGATCAAGAGAACCAGTCTCTCCCGTGAACGAGTTAAGGCTGTATAGAGAAGCTCACGAGAGAGTAAGCGTGATTTTTTGGGGAGAATCACAAATACAACCCCGAACTGACTGCCCTGGGCTTTATGGATGGTCAGGGCGTAGGCTAGCTCCAGCGGCGCAGAATCTTCTTTAAAATTAGTCCCGTGATAACCAAAGGTCACATTGGACTTCCCAGCAAATGCAACATTGAGAAAACTGCCTTTCCCTGGCCCCACGGCGCCGATTTCACCATTGGCGATGTAATGTTCTTCTTTGCACTTTGTTCCCCAGTGATATCCTTCGCGCTTTTCATTCCGTAACTGGATGACCTTGTCGCGGATCACGATCTCTTCCGCACCGATGGAAGTCTTGTAATACTCGCGGGCACCACGTATTTCTTTGGCCCGAAATCGACTTTGGATCCAGCGGTTCAGATCATGAACTCCGTATGGGTGTGGGCGCTCGGGGGACAAGAGTTGGAAATCCTCAATACCATCGGGATTGGCATAGGAGACGTTATTATCCACAAAACCTAAGGCAGCGTTGAAGCCCTCAATATCATCTGGCGACTTCAATCCCAAATGTTTTTGAAATTGCTCCAGTAAAGCGCTGTGCAGATCGTCCGGGGTTTTCCAGAAGCCGATTTCAAGATCGTTGAATTCCAATCGTTCACCGACCTCACTTAAAACCCGCTCCGAGTCCCCATTGATTGGCTGATTCGTATACCAGGCCGCCAGCCGGAGCGCATCGGAAGGAGCTCCAGCGTTGGTCCGAACCTCGACCAGCAATCTGCCCATGGCTCCCGACGGCGCGGCCTTACCAGCTTGCTGGGGCGCGTTTTCGAGTTGGACCACCAGATCTACAAAAGGCCGGCCAACCCCAATTGGTGGCAGCTGATTGGGGTCACCAACGAGAATTATTCTGGTCACCATGGCCAGGTCAAGACCATCAAGGATAGCTTGCAGATAGTCCATAGTCAGCATTGAGGCTTCGTCAATAACCACGGTTTGGGCGGAAGAATATTTAGTCGCCTTCTGGTTATCTCCCTCAAACCGAGGGCGCTGACGAATCCCGTCGTAGCGGCCCAATTTGTAAAGAAACTGGGCTACTGTCATGGCCTCAATTCCGGTAGCTCCAGCAAGGCGAACACGGGCTTTGCCTGTAGGGGCAAGCAAAAGAATCCCATACTTAATCAATTGTTCACATTCGACTAGGGCGCCAACAATAGAAGTCTTCCCGGTCCCTGCCTGGCCAATGAGCACCGACAAGCGGCGGGTGGTAATGTTTTCCAGTGCCCTAGCTTGCTCTTCCAGGGCGGATTTATGCCGTTCGTTGTCAGTATCTATTTCACCGCCATTTTTGCGGATGGCGGAGATCAACAGATCGTTCCAATCAACACCCAGGGAGGGTTCTTCTTTAAGCGAGCGCGCACTCAATACTTTACGCAGACGTTTCTCTCGCGTGGCAAGTTCGGCCAATTGCAGCGTCTCGACATTGTTCTTCTCCTGGCCGTCTGGGGAAAGTACTTTGTACTCGACCCTTTGCGATACAAATGGCCCATGACCTCGCAACCAATCGGTTGTGACCTGGATGGGATGCGGAGTATCAATTTTCTCTAGTTTATTTTGGCTCTCGGCCAAACTAAGCAGGCTATCACCATTGTCTGCAGCTTTCCTCAGCACTCCAACTAGAGCACAGCGTACCCGCCTAGGGTCAATGGGACTATCAACGCGGCTGGGTTCAGGGACTGGATCATCGCTGCCAGCTACTTCATCAGGCAGCAGTCCCCGATCAATGGTTGTCATCGAAACCGGAATTTCTGTGGCCGTACCCAAATCACCCTCAGCGAGGATATATGGGTTTTCAATAATCTCTGCGTCCGTTGGGCAAGGAGTGAAGCTCATCGCCCGCTTTTTCGGCTCAAAAAAACGACTCGCCTGCGCTGGGGTCAAATCAAATCTCGACAACAATTTCAGAAGGGTTCGTCGCTCTTCGGGCAAGGCCCCCCAAATAGGCTTAACAATGGCCAAGTCTTTGCTGTAGGCATTGTGTGGAGGTGGTTGTGAGCCTGCCAATACACCGGTAATGGCCGGCCATGGATTTTTCTCAGCACTGAGCAACTCTCGGGCGCGCATCTCCAGAACCAGTGCCGTCCCCAACCTTAAGCCAAGCGCTTCGAGGGCCGACCCAACACCGGGAAAACGACCGCGGTCTTTCCAGACAGCTGCAATCTGGGCGTTTAACCAATTTTCTCGCGCTTGCCAAGGGCCTGGGACAATGTCGTGTTTCCGGATGCACTGCACAGCCTTCAGGCATCGCACTAGAGTGGATAAAGCAACGTCGGCCCGGGTCACTGCTGCAGCATAAGAGAAATCTCCGTAGTGAGAATCTTCAGCTTCAACGATGATTTCACGAAGAAGTTTTTTGCGGCGTTCATCTTCTGCCGGATTTCCTGTGGGTTCGAGATAATCGTGGTAGGGCAACAGAAAGCCTTCGTGGCCATCCGGCCGGATGCTGTGGCTTACCGGTCGATCCCATAAAGGATAGCTAGGCCCCTGGACACTGTCATACTTTTCTAGTTTGCCCAATTTCGTCAGAGTTCCGACACCGACCACTAACCGACGAATCCCGTCCCCAACCGGATGCCCCTCTTTGCAATAAAAAAATATCAGCGACTTTTTCTCTTCCAGTTTTCCAAACACATGATTCAAGAGTGCACACTGGCGCTCTTTGCCGAAAACCCACGCAGTGTTAAAGGGTGGTGGTATCTCAAGAGGTAGTGGTTCCGGAACTTGACCATCAATCCGAGCCTGCTCTTTCCGTAGCATCCACCCAAAAGGCACCGCAATGGCCGTATGTGGTGGAATTTCAAGGAGTCGCGGACGCATGCCTCCGTGCGTTTCTTTGCAATGCTTGTTGTTGACGTAGGGATGTTTGAATTCCCGCCGCCAAGACTCGGGATTCATAAAGATCCCCGACTCAGCTTTGCAAGGAGGCAGTTGCTCTGGAGGCAGGTCCTTCCATGCTTTACCTCGAATAGAATCTTCCTTAGCGTCATCCCTTTCCTCGCGGACACGATCCAGCATCACACAAAAAGAATTTGCAGAAGGTTCAGCACATACCAGTCCGTTCCATTTTGAGTCGTGCCAGGCAACGCGAAGGGTGAGATGTTGGATGACTTTCATGAAATTTGCCTATTTAATTGTGAATATTTCCGGCATCGTTGCTGTACCTATTTGGAAAATAAAAATCTGCCCGTTTCTCTTTGATTTCAGTTAAATATAATGACGTAATACATTATGCTGCCAGCCGGGAAAGTTGAGGGTCATTTCGGAAGAGCAAACACCATTTAGCCACAGAAGACAGTTCTGCTTCTTCTTTTGTCATTGATCTAATTACACGAACATGCTCGCGAACCTTTTGCGCTGCGGCTGGATTCCCTCCCGTTATGCAACGCCTTTTTGCGGTTAAATACTGCTCAATTTCCCGAGACATTCTTTGCCACACTTTTCTCCTCTCTTCAAAAAGTGCCTCGTGCTCATTTAGTTTTAATCGCTTGATAGTTTCAGCAACCCGCTGTTTTTCCCATTCAGATATGCCAGGGGCGGCAATGACGTTACCTTCTTCGTCAAAAGCAATCAGGTTAACGTCATCAAGGTCAGTAGGATCAAGGAGATAGGTGGCTTCAGATTCCTCACGACGGTTATCGAAGGTTGATATTAGAGAACCAACCTGTAGCGGGAACCACCCTCCTTTTTTCCGATTTCCGACGTTACCGCAGAGACGGTAGTTGGTATAATCAAAAGCCAACCACCAATAGCCATCTCTCACTGTTCCATCGATTGCTTTGGCTTCTTTTTTTGGTCGGAAATGTTCAACATCGTAGTGGGAATAAAGTTCACGAACCTCAGAGAACCAGCATTTTCCTTGAGAAAGTACCTGCAGCCAGAGTTTCAACTCCCCCCAATGCCCCGCGTGGACATCAATAAATTGGTTTCTCGCTTCTAGATTTCCCTGTTGATGAATTAGCTGTAGTTGATCGGCATATTCCTGTGACCTCTGGAGCCATTGATTCCATCTTTCCAGGGTCCAAGGTTGCCAGTTTGGAAAAGCAGGATGTAAAGGTGTGTTGACGGGCGTCTTCCCTTCGAAGTCGATATGCCTCATCAGCCTTGCTCCTCCCTCAGAATCTCATCAATAATAGCGTCAGCAATGGCATCCTGCTCTTGCTGTTCTTCCGGGGTAAGCGTCTCTTTATGGAATTTGGTATGCAGCGCCATTTTTTGCACAAACAGAGTGAAGTATGGGTCTTTGAAATCACTGGCAAACCCTAGATCAGAAAGTTCATTGCTCAAGCGGGAGAGCTCTTCATTCTGCTCCTCAGTCCTTTTGTCCCCCATGGCAAACAAATAGTTGCGCCGGTCGAGTCTTCGCCGGGTCTCTGTGTCCACTGTCGAACGAAGACCAAACATCTCACTTTTCAGTAACCCGGCAACGCCCATCCCTTGAGGGTGCTCATCCGGCGTTTCAACAAAGACCCTGCCTCTTTCGCTCCGTAGTATCCGAACCTGCTCACGGCGGAGACTGCCGATCATCATGGGATCGTGGGTGGTGATGATGAGTTGGGAGTCGCCTGTGGCTGACTGGTCTTGAAGCTTGACAACCTTTTCGATCTCGTCGAAGTAGCGGAGCTTCCATATCGGGTTGAGATGGGTGTCTGGTTCGTCGAGAAGAAAAAGGGATTGGTCATCCTTGGTAAAACGCATCAAGCCGAGGACTGTGAGGAGTTGCTGCTCGCCTTCGGAAAGTTGGGTGAAGTTGATGTTGCCCTCGACGTCCCGGTGTTTGACGTTGATACGGACCTCGTCAATCAGGTCGGAAATATAGGTGCTTTCGAGGTATTTGAAAAAGTGGGCAGGCTCTCCGATTTTTTCAGCTAATTTTGTCAGTGCCCCCTTGTCCGGGACAAAAAGGTACAGAAGGTCCTGTTTCTCTTTTCGGCCCCGAAAGTCAAGGATGCGGTTTTCGGTGTGGTCGATGGGGGCGATGGCTACTTTCCAGAGTTCGTCGAGGAATTCCTGGACAATGCCTCGGGCGTACCAGAAGCGGTTGTCGCCGTTATGAAGGACCTCCTCGGACATATCCGGCTTGAACCAGTAGGGGCGCTTCAAGACGAAGAGTACGGAATCAAGCTCGGATATATTGAGGTCCGAGAGGATGCGGCGGCATTCCTCATCATCCTTGAGCAGATAGGCAAGCAGGACAAACTGGCTATGGACGCTCCGACAGTAAAAAAGCCGTCGCAGCAGCTCATCACTCCCGTTGATCAGGGCATCGTAAAAGCGTTGCTGGTGTTGCTGAAAAAGGGCTTCGATTCGTTCATTGCGGCCCGAGTAATAGGCAAAAACATGGGACGGCAGATACTTCTTGGCGTGGCGCTGCAGGTGGGAGATGGCAAATTCCTTCGGTTGGTTCGCATCATTTTCAGTAATGGCGACCTTCCCTTTTTCCTCCATGGTGTTGACCTGGATGCGATGCCCGCGACAGGTATAATCGAGTTCATAGGCGAATTCGGTTGGCTGGTTCAGGTCAAGGTCGCGGAAGATGGTGACGATGGCCTCGATCATGTTTGATTTGCCGGAACCATTCGGGCCGATGACAGCGTGGCTCTTGAATTCACGCGCGGCGCTATCGGCATCAATTGCCGAACCGGTGAAGCTAATCTCAAAATCCCGCAAGTTGCGAAAGTTTTGTATTTTGAGGCGTTGGAGTTGCATCAGATAGATTCCACTGCTTTCATGGCACCCTTTTCCGGCTCCACGATCCAGCCGTTAGCCATTTCGGTTTTAAGCTGCTGGTAGAACTCATCGATCTTATTAAAGTCAGACTGTTGCCACAGAGTCTTAGCAGAGAGTTCGCCCTTGTGTTTGGTGATAATATTGGCCAAGGGCGACTTGTCGTTCGGCCTTGGTTTCTTTCCCACTAGGAGTTTGGTGACCAGTTCGGTCTTGGGTGCTTTCATTTTCTCTTGTTCCTTGACTTGGGTGCCGGTGATGGCAGTCACTGCGGCTTGGGCAAAGGATTTGGCTATAACTTTTATTTGTTTCTGTTGTTCTTCTACTTGACCGATTAAGGCTATTATCTGATCGACTTTTCTTGCTATGCGGATTTGTTCCTTCAAAGGTGGAATTGGAATGCGAAAAAAAGCTTGTTTCTGTATGCTTACCTGATTTCGAGTAGTTTGCTCCATTATTGCTCCAAGCTGGTCCTGCCAGATTGGACTGCAAAGAACGTAATAAAAATAATTTTGGTCTAGCACTTTTGTATTCAGTCTATAATAGGTAACAGAGGTGCCTAGCAAAAAACGCCCCACTGTATTTTCGACTTTAGCAACTCTTCCAACAGTGGCATTATGCGTTAAAAGCACGTCTCCACCTTCCGCCCATCCTTTAGATAACTGATTAGCTTTTTTTTCATTGAGTTTTGGACACTCACTCCATTGAACACAGCCATTATTAATATCTTTTGCGGAGACAAAGGTTATACCAGAATTGCCAAAATCAGCTTTTCTCGGATATAGAGAACCATGGTTACCATCAGCGTAATCGACAATCACATTTAGATCGTATAGTTCCTGAATAGATTTATATATCCAACTTGCTGGAAGCTCAGGGAAAAGACTTGAGGGAAAATTAACGATCGACTTCTTTAAAATCTTTCTTCGTCTTTTGAATCCGGGTGGTAGCTTATGTTTTACGTAAATAAGCTCATTTGCGTTTCCATCGCTTCCATCATGTCCCACCAACTTTCCTTGAACTGCCAGCGAAAGGATTGTTTTCCGGAGATCTTCAGGTGAGACAATTTCAGTACCCTCGAAAATGGCTTTGAGGTTGGTCGGGGTGGGTGATTCGGCCAAGCGGGCATGCAAAGCGCGGGAAAGCACAGGGAACCGTCGTTCCCGTTTCTGCTGCTGCGCCTCCAGCTTGTCGCACAAGGCCATCAACTCATCCACTTTGGCGACGATTCTTTTTTGTTCCTCAAATGGGGGGAGTGGAAAAACTATGGATGCAAGCGTCTTGCCCGACATGTTTGAAATACCAACGCCTTTACGGTATTGGTTTATTTCTCCCGTGGCGTTAAGTTTTTCAAAAAATCGATAGGCGAAGTAAGGATCAATGCCGGTGTAGAAGCGGCAACGGTGAACATGATTTTGAAAGGAAACTTCATAGTCATAAGGCCACACTGCGGCCCTTCCTGCTTCGCCTCCTTCGCAGATCAATAAATCACCTTTTCTGGCGGTACATCTTTCTAGCTCTTCATCTCGAATGAGCATTTGGCGTAATTCCCCTAGTTCAAACGTCCCCCAGTAGAGATTTGAAGTCGTGATGTAGTCGCGCGGGTGACCTGTATTACGCCTCTTGTCAAGCGTCTTTCCTGAGTTATGTTGAGCGATGTTACCAAACCTTACCCATGCCCAGCCTGTTGGAAGGACATAGCGCTTTTCTTCTTCTGCGATTTCTATGAGTTTTTGAGGCGACTTAATTTTACGTGCTTTGACCAGTCGTCTTTGCACCGTTTCAATCTCTTCGAGTAAGGCATTGGCAGGAACATCCTCCGAACTTTGTTTCACAAGTTGCCCCTGCATTGCGAGCGTAAGAATCATCTCACGCAGTTTCAATACACCATTGGGCGCATTGGCAATATGCCCGAAATTCTCCAAAAATGTTTGCGCATTCATGTTGCAGACCCTCCGGTCTCAAAATGATGCGACAGAGCAGCGGCAAGTTCGTCATGGAGCTGCTTCTGAGTCTGCTCGATTTCGACGAGGATTTTCTTATATTTCACCAGCAGGACATCGGGATCGTGACTTTCCTCTTCGGGGGCATTCGGGTTCTTGCTGTCGAGGTTATAGATGGGCCAGTAATGGCGGTCGCCTGCGGCCTGTTCGTCCTTGGCTTGTTGACGTAATTTTTCAATCTGCTGAACCAATTCCTGGATCTGCTCTTCAACCTTCTTGCGTCTGGATTCCTTTTTCTCTCCCTTGATTAAGGAGCGCAGCCCCTTCATCTGCTCATTAACGGAGGCAGCCTCATTGTTGAGCATTTCCGCCTTGTCCCAATGGGGCTGGGCTTTAGCGATGGCCTCTTCTTTGAGTTTCTTGAAGTCGACTTTCCAGGCTTGCTCAGTCTCCACGCGGTCTTTAAAGCCGTCGGATTCCCGGCCCCACCAATCGGCAATCGGCTGGAGTTCTTCAACTCGGAGGGGTTTTGTCTTTGAGTAACTTTTTACGCCTTCCGGGTAGTGGTGTTCATAGAACCAGATGGTATCGGTGGGTTTACCCTTGGTGAAAAAGAGGAGGTTGGTCTTGATGCCGGTGTACGGGTTGAAGACGCCGTTGGGCAACCTGATGATGGTGTGGAGGTGACACTGCCGCATGAGGAGTTCCTTGACCTTGGCCTTCACCCCCTCACCAAAAAGCGTACCATCCGGCAGGACGATGGCTCCACGCCCACCTTTGTCTTTGAGGAGTTTCTTGACGATGAGGACAAGAAACATATCAGCGGTTTCCTTTGTTTGAATATCGGAGGGGAAGTCGTTTCCGACAGTGTCTTCTTCCATACCACCGAAGGGGGGGTTGGTGATGACGCAGTCCACACGCTCGTTCAGGCCCCATTCGTTCCAGCCTTTGGCAAGAGTATTGCGGTGCTCAATCATGCTTGGCACTTCAATGCCGTGAAGAAGCATGTTCGTGGTGCAGAGGAGGTGGGGAAGCTGTTTTTTCTCGATGCCACGGATACAGTCAGCAACGGCCTTTTTGTCCTCGGCTCTGGATTTCTTTGTAAGTTGTTTTTCGAAATGTTCGATGGTGGCTGTTAGAAATCCACCGGTACCGCAGGCGGGGTCAAGCACAGTCTCACGTCGTTCCAGACTTGGGTTAACCATCTGCACCATAAATTCGGTGACCGCCCGGGGAGTATAGAATTCCCCGGCGTTTCCAGCGCTGCGCAGGTCGTTGAGTATTTGTTCGTAAATCGCGCCAAGTTGACCACGAGCTTTCATGTCGTGAAAGTTAATGGCCTCATCAAGCTTATCAATCACCTCCAACATAAGGGTGCCGGACTTCATGTAATTATTAGCATCGACAAAGACTTCACGGGCAACCTTGGCCTTGGGATTGTTTTCGATGTTTAATTCTTTAAGAGCTGGAAATACCGTATTATTGACGTGTGGGATAAGGTCTTGGGCTGAAATTTGGGGCTTCCTTTTCCCTTCAACATCTTCAATGTGTTTCGCCCAGCAACGCCAGCGGCATTCCTCGGGAAGTGGGGACTGGTAGGTGTCGCCTCGATCTTCGGCATCGTCTTCCCAGGTCTCTTCGCACTGATCGAAAATTTTAAGAAAGAGCATCCATGCGAGCTGGCCGATACGTTGGGCATCGCCATCAACGCCATCATCTTTGCGCATGATGTCTTGTATTGATTTTATGGTGCTGCTGAGGTTCATATTATAAACGTTCCCAAAGTTCTGATTGATTGTTGACCTGAGTAACGTAGGTCCAGTTACTGGCAACTATGCTAAACAAGATAAATGCCCTACCACCATTAACAAAATCTTCATCTAAAATATAACAGGCCTTCAGATTGCCAGCGCTGAAAGCCATTTCTTCATCCCAATTATCAAACGCATATCCCATGAGAGCTTTATGTGCATCGGGAAAGGGACGAAGTAATTCTTCAACTGAATGCCAATAATCATGTCGATACAAACGATCCGGACAAGGTTGATTCATTTTTTCAAGAATAGTCCGGTATTGTGTAGAAGAGACAACATAGTCCAAAAACTCTGTGAAATTGATAAAGCTGTCTGGCTGAATTTTTTTTTCAAGCACTGATGGCATCTTTATACAACTCCTGCTCTAATTCTGTGAGTGCTTGGGAGAACTTATCCGGCCCGCCGAAAATCCCCCTTCGAATTTGAGTCTTTGTGCCCAGTTCTCTAAAGGGTGGGAGTTCAAGAATCTTCGGATCTTCAATATTGGTGATGCCATGATCGGCATATTTCTCAAGCAGGGCTTCGAGAACCGCTCGGGCCTCATCACCATATTTGCTGAAATAGTTTCGCTTTTTGACATTATTAGCCCGTTCCTTCCGAGTCAGAGGCGGCTGGTCAAAAGCGATGTGGGCGACGAGGTCGAAGGCATCGATCTGGGTGCCGTCGGGGACGACCTCGCGAAGGACTTCAAGGGGGATTCCTTGTTCTTTCAACTCGTCGATAACGGCTTGCTTGCGTTCCGCTTCGCTCCAACGACGTAAGAAATCGTTGAGGGTAGAGAATTCACGAAGCAGGGTTTTCTTGATTTCATCTTTAAGAAGAACACGATAGTCCTCGGTGATGAGTTTGCCGTTTTCATCGAGATATTGGGATCGTTCAATGGCGGTTTTGACCTCGACATCATCTATCACGTAGCGGACACGACCACCTATTCCATCACCGCCACCTCCCTCGTCTTCATCGTCACCCTCTGGGTTGTCGTCACCTGTTTCCGTCGAGCCTCCGGGCGGTGGGTCTCCAATGACCTCTCCAACATCAACCTCATCCTCTGGCGGGAGGATTGGATCGTCCGGGTCTGGTTCATAGATGGTGACCGGCTCGCCATCGAAATCTTTGTCCTGAAAGAGACGGGTGGCTCCCTTAAAATCCATGATGGTGAAATAAAGCTTGTTATAATCCTCACGAATTCGAGTGCCACGGCCTACGATCTGCTTGAACTGCGTCATGGAGTTGATGGTCTGATCGATGACTATCAGTTTGCAGGTTTTGGCATCGACTCCGGTTGAAAGGAGTCTTGATGTCGTGGCGATAACCGGGTAGGGCTCGTCGTTGTCTATGAAGTATGAGAGTAAGGATTTGCCTTCTTTATCATCACCAGTCATGCGGACAACGTAACGCCGATTACTCGCAGCCTCTGGAATGAGTTTTACGAGTTCTTGCCGCATACGTTCGGCGTGGGGCTGATCGTCACAGAAAACAATGGTTTTGGCCATTGGATCGGTGGCTTCGAGGTATTCCCAGACACGTTTAGCCACAAGTTCAGTGCGTTTGGTGAGAACGAGATCGCGGTCAAAATTCTCTGTGTTGTATTGGCGCTGCTCCACGACTTGGCCGTACTTGTCTGTTTTTCCCTTTTCCGGTGTGTAGCCAAGGGCATCGGCATCGGTCACCACGCGGATAACTTTGTAGGGGGCGAGAAAGCCATCGGCTATCCCTTGCTTGAGCGAGTAAGTATAGATGGGATTGCCGAAATACTTGAGGTTATATTCGGGATCTTTGATGGTGGTTTCACCTTTTTCCGGCTTTTTCTCCTTTGGCGTAGCTGTCATCCCGATATGGGTTGCTTCGGAAAAGTAATCAAGGACCTCTCGCCAGGCGGAGTCATCATCGGCGCTTCCACGGTGACACTCATCAATGACCACGAGATCGAAGAAGTCTGAGGGGAACTGGCGGTAGATTTGTTTCCATTCCTCCTTGCCTGTGACCGCTTGATAGAGGCAGAGGTAAATATCGTAATTCCTCTTAACCGTACGGTTGGTGATCTTGTGCATGAATTCGCCGAACGGTGCGAAATCCTGTTGGATGGTCTGATCTACAAGGATGTTGCGATCAGCGAGGAAGAGGATACGTTTCTTCTTTTTGGCCTTCCAAAGCCGCCAGATGATTTGAAAGGCGGTATACGTTTTACCGGTACCGGTGGCCATCACCAGGAGAATACGTTGCTGGCCCTTGGCGATGGCTTCAATGGTGCGATTGATGGCGACGCGTTGGTAGTATCGGGGCGCCTTGCCACTGCCGTCGGTGTGGTAGGGCTGGGCAATGAGCTTTTGCTGGGGCTCAGACTCTAAGCCTTTCCATTGTTGGTAGATGACCCAAAAGTCGTCGTATGTAGGGAATTCATCGAGGGTTAAATTTCGCTCGGTGGGTTGAGTAATTCCGGTGCGGTCATGGAGAAGAAAGCCATCGCCGTTCGAACTGATTGCGATGGGGGCATCGAGCATCTCCGCGTAGTCAAGAGCCTGTTGCATTCCTTGGCCAATCTCGAAAATATTCCGCTTCGCCTCGATCACGGCAATAGGGACATTGGGTTTGGCGTAAAGAACATAATCGGCTCGCTTGGGGCCGCCTTTGGCTTCCCGGCTTTTTACCCGAGCCGCCATATTGCCACGCACCATCACGCGACCATCAGTGAGCTTGACTTCTTCACGAAACTGGCTCTGTTCCCAACCTGCTTGCTGAATAGCTGGAGTGATGAACTTAGTGCAGATGTCACGTTCGCTGAGTTGTTTTTTGTCCATAAGTCGATGGCACCAGATTACTCTTCCAAAAAGAAATCCGAATCGATCTTCTTGATCTCGTATGTGTCCACAGTGGAGACGCCCAGGTTGTAATCGATCATCAGATCCACAAGCCTGTTGCCGTCAATCAAAACGACCTTTGGGTCGATAGTGGAGACATACTGCTCGGCATCCTTGGTAAAGGCCCCCGTGGTGATGAACACGCCTTTCTTTGCCCGTTGACCATGCAGGGCACCGACAAATTTCTGCACCTCTGGCCTTCCTACCGGACCTTGCCAGCGCTTGGCCTGAATATAGATCACATCAAGGCCGAGTTTATCTTCCTTGATAATCCCATCTATCCCTTCATCGCCGCTCCGACCAATGGCTTGGCCGGCATCTTTTATGGAACCACCATATCCCATTTTGACGAGAAGTTTAACCACCAAATGTTCAAAGAATTCCGGAGAATTACTTGAAATATGGGTAAGAAGCTCGCTGGCCAGGCTGCGGCGGAGTTCCTGGTAGGCGCTTTCAAAGATCTCTTCCGGGGTCACTGTCCGTTCTTCATCCCCGGCGTTTACATCACCTTTGTCTTGTTTGCTGCCCGACGTGTGGAAGTCGACAAATTCGGGAAACTGTTTCAACTGCTTGACGCGAAGATCGTCATTGTTTGATTTTAGTAAATCGTGGCCCCGTTGGGTGATGCGGAAAATGCCTCGCTTCGGGCTTTCAAGAAGAAGCGCCTTGGCAAGATAGACCTTGGCCCAGGCCACCCTGTTTTTAAAGGTGGTCTGTTTGCCGCTGGGCAGCATCTCTTTCAGATCGTCTTCGCTCAGCTTGAAATGTTTCGCCATGGCCGCATGGGCCTCTTTGGCACTGTGCGCTTTGCCATCCGAGCAGAATATTAAGAGCGGCAGAAAGAAAGATTGAAAATCGGGTACGGCCAATGGTTTTCTCCTCGTTTTAAGCGTGTTAAAAAAGGTTTATTTCTCTGCTTCTGCATCCATTTGTTTTAAAAATTGTTTACCATTTTCTGTCAGCCCGTATTTCAGTTTGCTGCTTGTTGGTTTATCCGGAATAGTCATTTCGATTAATCCGGCATCAAGCAAAGGCTGTAAAACTTGGTCCCGGAACTTAGTCCTGTTGGCACGACCGATCAGGCCCATCAATTCACCGATAGCCCTTTCAGGAATGCAATTTCTCAGGATTTCAACCTGGTCCCGGCTTAGTCCCGCCTTGTTCGGTGACTTCCGGGGTGATCTTCCCGCCGACAACCTCAAAAGCCTTCCCTGCTTTCCGGCGAATCACGGCGACGAAGCCGTCAGTCAGCTTAAATTCCGGTTCCGCCAGACCTGCCTCGCGGCAGCGCTCGATCATGTCGTGGATGCCGGTGCCCATTCGTTCGATATATCTGGTCAGGTAGAGGGGCTCGGCAATCAAAGAATTTCCGGGATAGGAACCGTGCGGTTCGCGCAGGGTCTGGAGAGTCAGGGCTGAGATGAGTGTGCCCGGATTCCATACCTCAAGCCGGTCCGCAAACAACATCACCTGCACGCTGGCGGTGCTGGTGTAATCGCGGTGGGCGATGGCATTGACAATCGCCTCGGAGATCACTTCCGGCGGAATTTCATATCCGTCAGCCAACATTTCTGCTGTGGTAAATTATTATCCAACTACCTTCCAATGGCCGCCTTTGGCCGGCCCGATACGAATGAGACGGCCTTGCTCCTTGAGCTTTTTAATGTTTTCTTCCACTTTGCGGCTGGAAATGCCCACGATTGCCGCCAGTGCTCTAGCTGATATACGGGGATCT
>JAHIVT010000157.1 GCA_018816555.1 Pseudomonadota bacterium | reverse complement strand
GATCAACGGGGTGGTGAAGCGCAACGGTGAAATCGTCGATTACTACAATGTTTTCCGCAATATGAAAAAGGCGTTGAAGGATTATGCCCAGGGCGAGGAAGGGTTGGATGAAACGCCGGTGCGGGACAAAGAGGAACTGTTTCGGCTGCTGGATGATGCCATTGAGCAGGGGGTGTCCTTCTGCCGGGAACGGGAGATCGACATGCCAGGGGTACTCCAAAACAGGGGTGTATTCAAAAACATCGGCCTGTTCAATGCCTATGCCGATACCCTGTTGGGCAATGACGAATGGCGGAAGTCCTTTATGGTTTTTGAGAACACCATCTCTTCGCTGTACGAGGCCTGCAAGCCGGAGATCCTGGGACGGGAGAGCGGGCGGATGGTGGCGGTTTTCCAGTACCTGCGCGGGGTGATTGACAGCATCATCGACCAACAGGATATCGAGGCGGTGAGCCTGCGCATCGCTGAGTTGCTGGACGAGAGCGTGGTGGTTGACAAGCCGGAAGACTTCACTGCCGGGCAGGATAAACCGGCGTATCAGATCGTCCAGACCGGCAAAACCTGGGATCTCAGCAAAATCGATTTTGACAAGCTCAAGGAAGACTTCCGGCATGCCGTTTATAAGAATATCGAAATCGCCGACCTGCGCACCTTCATTGAGCGCAAAATTATCCTCATGCTGCGGCAGAATATGACCCGGACCGATTTCGGCCAAAAGCTGCAGGAGATCGTCGACACTTACAACGCCGGCGGCTCATCCACCGAGAATTATTATGATGACCTGATGAACCTTGCCAGGGGATTGCAAGACGAGGATGAACGGCATATTCGGGAAGGCCTGTCCGAAGACGAGCTGGAACTTTTTGATCTGCTGAAAAAGGACAAAATGACCAGGGAAGAGGAGCAAAAGGTCAAGCTGGCCGCCAAATCCCTGCTGCACCGGCTGCTGGAGGAACACCCCAGGGTGCTGATCCAGGACTGGTATAAGGATTCCCGGACCAAAGCCATTGTCCGCTCCACCGTTGAGCAGGTGCTGGACGAACAATTACCCGACAGCTATGACCGGCTGTTGTTCAAGGAAAAATGCGACAGCATCTTTGATATGATGCTGCAGTATGCCAACAGCGGCCAGAAGTGGGCAGCCGCCTGAACGGAAGGAGGAAACCTGTCTTATGGCCAAGCGCTTAACCGACCTGCCCAAGCATGACCGGCCCCGGGAAAAAATGCAGAGCAAGGGGGCCGCTGCCCTGAACGATGCGGAACTGGTAGCCATCCTGCTGGGCTCCGGCATTAAGGGACATGATGTGATGACCGTGGCCAAACGGATTGTCCGTCTGGTGGATGACCAGCACGGTAAACCGGATATGGCCGATCTCCAGCGGCTGGAAGGGGTGGGACCGGCCAAGGCGACCCTTATCGCCGCCGCCCTGGAGTTTGCCCGTCGCCGCATCCGGCCGGAGGGGCTCAAGATCAGGACCCCGGTTGACGCGCTGCCCCTGATTCGCCATTACGGCGACCGCAAGCAGGAGCATTTTCTCTGCATTTCCTTGAACGGCGCCCATGAGGTCATCACCACCCGCGTCGTCTCCGTCGGCCTGGTCAACACAACCCAGGTTCACCCCCGCGAGGTCTTTGCCGATCCCATAACCGACCGGGCCTCGGCGGTGATTCTCGCCCATAATCATCCCTCCGGCAATCTCACCCCCAGCAAGGAGGACCTGCAGATCACCCGGCAGCTCAAGGAGGCGGGCGAAACCCTTGGTATCGCCGTGCTGGATCACATAATTTTCAGCCGGCAGGGGCATTACAGTTTTCTGGAGCAGGGGGAGTTGTAGCCCAAAAAAATGCATCCCTTCCTCATAGACACCCATGCCCACCTCTGTGACCAGGCCTTTGATCAGGACCGGCAGGAGGTGATCAACCGGGCGCAGGAAGCAGGCGTTTCGGCCATCGTCATGGTCGGCGAGACCATGGAGGATGCCCGGCGCAACCTGGAGTTGGCCGGGCAGCATCCGTGCCTGAAACCGGCGGCGGGTCTGTATCCTGAATTTGCCGACATGGTGGAGGCGGAGCGGCTGATCGATTTTATCCGGCAGCATGCCGCACGTTTTTATGCCATCGGTGAGGTGGGGCTTGATTTCTGGATTGCCAAAGAAGAGGCGGAAAGGGAGGTGCAGCGCCTGGTGTTTCGGAAATTTATCGAGCTGGCCTCTGAGCTTGACCTGCCGCTCAATGTCCATTCCCGCTCCGCCGGCCGCCAGGCGGTGGCCCTGCTGCTGGAGCAGGGTGCAAAGCGGGTGCAGATGCACGCCTTTGACGGCAGGTATTCCGCCGCCCTGCCGGCGGTGGAGGCGGGTTTTTTCTTTTCCGTGCCGCCGTCACTTGTCCGTTCCCGCCAGAAACAGAAGCTGGTTAAGCTCCTGCCGCTCTTCTGTCTGCTGGTGGAAAGCGACAGTCCGGTCCTCGGCCCTGATGTCGGCCAGAGAAACGAACCGGCCAATGTAATGATCGCAGTAAAGGCCATTGCGGAGATCAAGGGCATTGCCGTTGACGCGGTGCTTGCGGCGGTGCGGGAAAATACGCGCAGGCTGTACGGGGATCTGTGAGCATCACTGCGGCATGGGTTTGATCCATTCCGCGTCAGGTTTTACCTGTGCTCCAGCGCCAGCTGAAAGTGGGCATAACTTAAGGGGGCCATGCCGCCGTCCTTGCCCGGCGCCAGGGCCCTGGCCAGATAGCTCTGCATAAAGGCCTCCTCCCGTCTCTGGGCCTCGGCCAGGGAGAATTTCGGGTGGAGGTCATTTTTCGGTTTTTTGCCGGGATTTTTTACCCCTTGCCACCCCTGGGCAAAGGCCCTCTGGCCGTAGCGCAGCAAATAGAGAAAGGAGTGGTGGGTGGAAATGGCCCCGGCCCAGGGGTAATGGTCCAGGTGATAGCGCCGGGAAAGGGCGGAGATGCTGTCATCGAGCGCATCCTCGGCATCTTCGTCGCCTTCGCTTTCGGCCATGCGATACTGCGGGAAAAGTTTGAAGACATCGCCTGCGGTATGGTAGATCGCGGCAATGCCGTACTGCTCCGGTCGGCAGGCTATGAGCGAACCCGGAGTGAGATTGAAGTCGCCGACAATGAACTGATCGATCACTGGGCTTTCCCGGTCGATGAGCGCAATGGTTTCCGTCGCCTCCGGCCAGTTCTCGCCGGGATGCTGGAGAAAGGTCATCCAGCTGGTGGCGATACCGGCCTGGTGAAAATTGCGGTTGATGCGGCGGATCAGCTCGGTACTGATGCCCTTGTTCATCAGCCGCAGAATCCTGTCCGCGCCGCTTTCGATGCCGAAAGCCACGGTGCGGAGCCCGGCCTGATAAAGCAGGCGGCAGTTCTCCGGGGTGTAAGCGGCCTCAATGCGCAGGTCGGTTGACCAGCGGATATCAAGCCCCGCCTCAATGATGCCGCGGGCCAGGTCGATGGCATAGGCCGGGGCCAGCACATCGCAGGAAAGATAGAAATGTGCCGCACCGAACTCTTCCTGCAGGGCGCGCAGGTCGGACACCGCCTGTTTCACCGGAATTTCCCGATAGAGATGGCGGCCCGACTGGTTGAAGCCGTAACAGCAGAAGGAGCATTTGTTCCAGTAGCAGCCCCTGGTGGGACTGTAGAGAAGCAGGCGGTCCGGCGCCAGATAGCGGTCAAGGTCGAGATCGGCATAGTCGGGGGGAGCGCCGTCTTTCAGGTCGAGGGTCCATGTCGGCCCATGCAGCAGGGCGCCGGTGTGCGGATCTTTCATGACCAGGTTGGGAATAGAGGCGAGCCTCGCCGGATCGGCAAGACCTGCGGCCAGCAGCGGCAGCAGCTCTTCCAGGGTTTTCTCCCCCTCCTGCAGGCCCACCGCGTCCACGTAGTCAAAGATGCGGCCCGTCGTCTGCGGATCGGCGTTACGGACGATCTGGTCGATGCATGGGCCGCCCAGCATGACGAAACAGGCCGGGAAGTACTCCTTGATCAGTCTGCACAGATAAAAGGTCTCGGGAATCTGGGAGACAAAGGTCAGGGAAAGGCCGACAAAACGCGGAGGAGTGAGATTACCAAACTGTTCGCGGTAAAAGCCGTCAAAGGGGCTTAAACGGCCGGCGATATAATGGTCCAGCAGGTCGAAGTCCCAGGGCGCGGTGAGATGGTTGGCCCGGTTAAAGCCGAAACGGAAGGGGAAAAAGACCCCCTCCATGATGCGAAAGAGTTCTTCCAGACCGTTGCGGCTGCGCTGGTAAGCCTTTTTCTGGTAAAACTGCTGCGGGTCGCGCATGACAGCGGCACATTGCCCGAAATCGCGGTCCAGGGCAAGGGCCTCCGCCACCCGCCGGTATTCCATCTGCTCGTACAGCGTCAGTCTGCTGCGCCGGTTCAGCTGCTGGAAGCGCTCCGTCAGCCTCTGCCGCCATGCCGCCATGGTTTTTGGGTCAAGCAGGAAAGCAAGTCCCTCAATGTTGAAGTCCCGCACCACGGTCTCGATGCCGCGCTGCCCCAGATATCCCTTGAGAGTGGGCAGGGCCACATAGGGCCAGGTCGGATCGGCAAAAGGCGGAAAGAGAAGCAGAGATGCGCTTCCCGGCGTCGAACTCATTGTTCTGCGCCTCTTTCCATGAGCTCCCGTATTGCCTTGCCCAGCCTGCCGATGCCGACATCGATTGTATCCACGTCGGCGCATGAGAAGTTGAGCCGCAGCGTACGGTGTCTGTTGCCCCGGACATAAAAGGGATCGCCCGGGACGAATACGACCTTGTCCCGGACCGCCAGCTCGAACAGGTCCATGGCGGCCATGTCCAGCGGTAATTCAGCCCACAGGAACATCCCACCTTCCGGCTTGGTGTAGGTAACCTCGGCAGGAAAATACCTCTGTATACTGTTTTGCATCGCCTGACACTGTCGGCCATAGACGTCCCGAATCATGCGGATGTGTTCGTCAGCGTCGTTATCCCGCACGTACTGGCAGACGATGCCTTGGGTGAAATGGCTGGTGTGGAGATCCGTCGCCTGTTTGGCAGTGATCAGCTTCTGCATGAGAGCGGGCGGGGCGACGATCCATCCCAGCCTCAGGCCTGGCACCAGGCTTTTGGAAAATGATCCGAGCAGGATGGTATTGCCGGGCAAAAGTTCCTTGAAAGAAGTCTGCGCGTGCCCTGTGAATCGCAGGTCACCGTAAGGATCGTCCTCGATCAGCAATGTGTCGGTTTCCTCAAGTATCCTGGCCAGTTCCAGTCTGTTCTGATCGGAATAGGTGATTCCCGACGGGTTCTGGAAGTTCGGCACGGTGTACATCAATTTTGGCCGGCTGGACAATGCACTGCGCAAGGCGACGGGGTCCATTCCCTCCCCGGAAACCGGGACGGGCAGGAACCGTGGTCTGTAGAGGGAAAAGGCCTGAATGGCCCCCAGGTAACCAGGCTCTTCGATGACTACCGCGTCGCCCTCGTTGAGAATCGTCTTCCCCAGTAAGTCCAGGCCTTGCTGTGAGCCGCTGGTGATGAGGATACTGTCGACGGGTATATCCAGATTTGCCTTCTCTCGATAGCGCGTCGATATATATTCCCTGAGTCCTGCATGGCCTTCCGAGCCGGCATACTGCAGGACGTCCCTGCCCTGGGTGTCGAACACCTTGCATGTCGCTTCCTTAAGCGCCGCAACGGGAAACAATTCCCTGTTCGGCAAGCCTCCGGCAAAGGAAATCACCGAGGGGTCAAGCGCCACCTTAAGTATTTCGCGAATAAAAGAGCGGGGTACGTCGGAAATTCGGTCCGAAAAGATGCGATCAAGTTTTGTCATATTTTTTTTTCTCACCACAGAAACGCAACGGCGCGTTTGTCCAGAATGGAGTCATCAAATATCGTTGTAGCCGGTTTATCCGCCATGGCAAGACAGACAAGAAGCGGCAGCAGATGTTCTTCGCGGGGGTGGCAGTAGCGGGCCGAAGGGGCCTTTTCCCAGTTGGTCACAAGCTGTTCGCGCGCAGCCTGGGAGTGGGGGCCGGTGCACACCTCAATCAACCAATCCTGGAAGGCATCATTGGCCGGGTCCGGCGCATCCCTCCCTTGACGAAAAAATTCCCTCATGTTGTGGAAGGAAAATCCTGAGCCGATCACCAGGATATTTTCATGCAGCAATTCCCGCAAGGCGTGACCCAAGGCAATATGTGCCGCCGGGTTCAGACCGCGCAGCAGCGAAAGCTGCAGGGCAGGGATATCTGCCTGGGGGTACATCATTTTCAGCGGGATGAAGAGGCCATGGTCAAATCCCCGCTCATGGTCGAGCCGGGCAGGTATATTATTTTTTATCAAGAGTTTTGCTATCCTGTCGGCAAGCTCGGGGCTGCCGGGGGCCGGATAGTTGATCTCATAGGCTTCTTCAGGGAAGCCGTAATAATCGTAGAACATGGACGGAGCAGGGGAAGCCAGCAGGGTTGCCGCGCTTTCTTCCCAATGGGCGCTGATGACGAGGATGGCCTCCGGTTTTCGCAGTCGGGATGGAAGCTGATCCATAAACTTGACCATCGCCTGGTGGCTGGGGTCCCCGAGAATCGGCAGGGGGCCTCCGCCGTGGGAGAAATAGACTATTTGGGCTTGATTGGGAGGATTGTTTTGATTCGGCATGAAAAGCACTTTGTTGGGGGATTCTGCGATTTTGTTTTTCAGTTTGGAAAGGACTCTCTCTACGCTTTGATATTGTATTTACTTGCGAAGCTGCCCAATCGAGTACATAGGGCCAGATTTATTATTTGCCTCGGGAAACTTATAATTTGAAGTGGGTTCCCTATTTCCGTGTCTTCCGAGGGAACGTTAAGTTCACCGGCGAGCTTTAGCGAGTCCGCGTGAAACGGCTGGTGTGTAAAATTTATTCTATAAAATATTCTAAGGTTCTTATACACTTCGGTAAATTGTTACCATAAATCTCATTATTTTTGGTGCACCCACCTTTAACCAAGCTCACAATTTTTCCATCTTCTCCAACAATGGGAGCCCCACTACAACCTCTAAACCACTCGTGGCCTGGATGTTTTTCAGGCATTTTGAAGTAATACATATCGTTTTCATAGCGATCATACTTCAGGCCTAAAAACATATGAAAATCTGTCACAAAGGCATTTTCTTGTGGAATAATTGTCGGCATAATATCGCCAGAGAACCCATAAATGGTATTTTTTTGTGGCACACCAATATCATCAACTTTGAAAACAGGCCTTTCTTTTAACTCAAGAGTTTGCCCCTGCCAATTTCTATGATGAAAATAGCATTTAAAATCACGACGAACTGGATGGAATGAAAACTCAACATCTTTTATAGACTCTTTTTCTTTGCTAAAATCTCCAATAAAACTGAATTTATTCAAAAAAAGAACTTCTATTTGCTGAACTTCTTCATTAAAATTTATCTGAGCACACCAATGTGCTGATTTCTCTGCAACATGAAAAACAGTGAGTAAAAATCTGTAATTATCACCGATTTTCGCGAACGCTTTTACAGATTAAGACAACCAGGTGGTGAGTCTGGTTATCTTACAATGTAACACATTGAATTTACATGGAATATATTGCAAGGCGACCATAAAGTTCTTCCTGTATTGTTAGCTTTT
>JAHIVT010000156.1 GCA_018816555.1 Pseudomonadota bacterium | reverse complement strand
GCTGAGTTGAAAAGTACCTCTGAGCAATTTTGCCTTGGAAGGCGCGGCTCCGATTTCCGCTGCTATGTCAATAATTTTTTTCGATTATTTGATTTTTTTTACACCTCCCGCGCATTGTGTTGCGAAACTCTAAACTCCAGTCTAATATTACATGCTCCTATAATAAATCCTGGAAGGAAATCATTCGAAAAACCAAGCCAACCTCAGTCTGAAAAAAAATCAACTAAATTGGTTATTGAAGTTGACGGTTCTATGTCAACCGCTAAATTCGGCGATGATAGAGTCGACAATTATAACAGAGCTTCAATCTTTGTTTATGCTAAAGAAAGCGAAACGGGCTCTGGAATATCTACATTAGCACCAAAAGGGCATATCGGGCATGCAAACAGTGTTATATCATTTCCTCCTGGATGGCAGTTATATATTAAACAAACCCCAGGTGGTGGCTGTGGGTTATTAAAACCAACACATATGTACAACGATGGAAGAGGCGGTTATACAATAGACGTGATGACGTTTGCAAAAAAAGGTCCATGCCGCTGGCTAAAAGGAGAATACCGATTTCAACTTCTCATTAATGTCAGCGAATATCATGGGGGTGCTATGGGGAAAATTATTATTGAGTGAAGGAGAGCATAACCAATAAGGATTGATGCGACGTCTTTTTGTCGCTTTCAATCCTTTGTTCAAGAGCCGCGGTCGATCGAGTCTTTGGGGTATTGCTTCAGAGGTGAAGATCCCGGGAAGCGGAAATCAGGGGTCGGAAATCAGGGGTCAGGTCTTGAAAAATAAGTTTCGTCGTGCTAAATTTGGTTTATGGCAAGACCACTAAGAATAGAATATCCCGGTGCGGTATATCATGTCACATCCCGAGGCAATGCCCGGCAAAGCATTTTTCTAGATGATGCTGACCGGCAGGTATTTCTGAAAATACTGGGACATGTCATTGGAAAATACAATTGGCTGTGTCATGCCTATTGCCTGCTGGATAACCACTATCATCTGCTGCTGGAAACACCGGACCCCAATCTCGCCCTGGGAATGCGGCAGTTAAACGGCGTGTATACTCAGAGGGTCAACCGCCGGCATAATCGCGTCGGGCACGTATTCCAGGGACGATACAAGGCCATACTCGTTGAAAAAAATGAACACTTGCTTGAACTTTGCCGCTATATCGTCCTTAATCCGGTGCGTGCCGGCATGGTAAGCGATCCGAGGAAATGGAACTGGAGCAGTTATCAGGCAACCGCTTATGCCGTTAAGCCCCCTTCGTTTCTGGCGGTGGACTGGATTCTCAGCCAATTTGCCAAAAAGAAAAATACGGCCCGCGCAAGCTACCGAAAATTTGTCGACGATGGCCTGCTGAGCAAAGACGAAACTCCCTGGAAAAAACTTACAGGACAGATCGTTTTTGGCGGTTCGGAATTTGTGGCCGATATCCAGAGCCGACTCAGCGAGGCAAAGGAAATCGGCGAAATCCCCCGTGCTCAGAGATTCCCCGGCAGACCACCACTGGCTGATCTATTTCCACGAGTGGAACCACCGGATAAAGCTGCCCGCAATAAACAGATAGAAACCGCCCATATGAGGTATGGTTTCACCTTGAAGGAGATTGCGGATCAGCTAAAAATCCACTATACAACAGTGAGTAAGGTTTTGAAACACCGCAAAAACTGATTTTTCAAGACCCGGCCCCGAATCTTTTGCATAAGATAGGAGGAACAAATACCATGAGCCCCTGTCAGAAAATCTGCTTCCGTCTCTTTCTTCTCGTTCTGACGTTCTCTATCGTATCGTTGGCTCAGGCTGAGTCTTCCAACATGCACTTGTCTGGCATAGAATCCAACCCATCGGACGACATAGGTTATAAGGAAGCCGCACGGCAGTATGTAGCCCGTCAATATGGTGTTCAACTGAAAAAGCTTAAAGTTGTCGGCAGCGCGAAAGTCGAATACCAGTCATTGGGAACCACAGTTTTCGAAAGCAAGGTTTTGAATGTTCGAAACGGTGAGATATATACTATCGCGCTCGATCAGGACTTGGATGAAATCAACATTGCTGATTTGGACGACGCTGAACAACAGTCGCACAATGAACATTTTGGATGTCTTCATCCCGAATTGCTGCAGCACCTTGAAACCACGACGGACGACGAACAGATTAAGGTAATCCTGTGGTTGAAGGATAATTTTGGGGCAGAGAAGAGTTATCAACGTCCATCCCCAAAAGGAAATCGATTTGCGCCGGACGTGGCAGCGATTAAGGAAGCCGTCCGTTCTGAGCGGGCCGCTGATGTTGAGAAGGCCAACGAGCCGATCAGAGAGCGCATTCAACAAATGGGCTTTGCGGCAACTGCCGATCCCTACTCTCCTGCTGTATATGCTGAACTGCCCCCTGCCGCGATTTTGGAAGCCGGTTTTTGGGATGAAGTAGACACGATCTATCTCGATCAGATCAACGAACCTGCGTTGAATGTTGCCCGCAAAACGATCTTTGCCGATATTGTTCATTCTCGCGGCATCAATGGCTTTGGATCATATGTCGGCGTGGTGGAAGTCGGCGGAGGGATTCCGCATCCCATGACAAACCCATACCTACCAGATGTAGTGCAGGACACCGACAATACCTGCCTGTCGACACATTCCACTGGTGTTGTGGGCATCATCAAGAGCACAAACAGCACCTACAGAGGCATTTCCTACAATGCAAATGTCCGCGTGGGGGGATCGTGCATCGGCTATGGATCCCAGTTACAGAGCGCTGCCACCCGTGCGTACACTTGGGGAGCTGATGTGATTAATAACAGCTGGGGCGGTTTAATCAGCACTATGGTGCCAAGCGCTAACGACAGGTTCTTCGATGATATGGTGATTAACAAGCATGTCAATATCGTCGCAGCGGCTGGCAATCGAGCAGGCCCTTGCAACGGTGACGGCAAAGTGTTGAGCCCTGGGTTGGGCTATAACACCCTCACGGTAGGCAACTTTAATGATATGAACACGTCCAGTTTGGCCGATGATGTCATGAATTCCTGCTCAAGCTACGTCGATCCAGCTTCAAGCCATGGCGATCGCGAGAAGCCGGAAGTATCAGCGCCAGGTTCCAGGATTTACAGCACCACTACGAATTTGCCGTGGCTGGGCTCGATTGGCTCGGGAACAAGCTATTCCGCGCCAATGGTTTCCTCTACGATTGCGCTGATGATCGATCGTAATCCTTCACTGGACAACTGGCCTGAGGCAGTTAAGGCTATTCTGATGGCAACGGCCACGCACAATATTGAAGGTGCCAGACGCTTGAGCGATAAAGATGGTGCCGGAGGTATTGTCGCCAGCCGGGCTGACTATGTTGCCATGAACACCAGTAACGCTTATGGCCGCTGGGGTGGTATGGCTTATTCCTGCAGCACGGCGGATCCTTACAAAATCTCGATGTCGCTGACGGCGGGAAAGAGAACACGAGTCGTGATCGTTTGGGATCAAAACACAGCCTATGGCTTATATGGCAGTAAACCCAGCGCTGATCTTGATCTGAAGATCTACCGAGGGACGACCTTGATTGCCGGCTCCTACAGTATGGACAACACGTACGAAATAGTACAGTTTACCCCAGCTGTTACCGGAATATACACTTTGAAGATCGATAGGGTTCGATGCGCTCTGACCCCCAAATGGCTGGGATGGGCCTGGTATCGTGTGCCATAATCACTTACATACATAAAAAAACTGAAAATCACGGGGGCAGATTTGTTATGCTAAGCCGTTGTAAAAAAATAACATGTCCAGAGAAATGCGCGGAACGGCATAAGGAGCCGTAACGAAATTGAAAAAATGTCCATGTTATTTCGTAACGGCTCCTAAGTTCGTTTTATGGCAAGACCACTAAGGGACTCGGAAATTCTAAATATACCGGTTATCAAGCCTCAAAGCGCCGTCATTCCCGCAATGCTGTTGAGCGGGAATCCAGGATCTTTGCTGGATGCCCGACAAAACCATTCTGGCATGACGATAATAATAAACGGTAAAATTGTAATTTCCATCTCCCT
>JAHIVT010000155.1 GCA_018816555.1 Pseudomonadota bacterium | reverse complement strand
TCCTGCATGAAGAGCTCATTGGCCATTTTTGGATTGGCCTTGCCCTTGGTTTTCTGCATGAGCTGGCCGACAAAAAAGCCCATGAGCTTGGTCTTGCCGCCCTTGAAATCGGCCACCTGCTGCGGGTTTTCCTGCACAATCTGCTGTACGATCTGAATAAGATCGCCCTCATCACTCATCTGCACCAGGTTCTTTTCCTTGACAATGGTCTGGGCGTCCTTGCCGCTTTTCATCATCTCGTCAAAAACGGTTTTGGCGATTTTGCCGCTGATGGTGCCCTTGTCGATTAAGGCAAGCAGGGCGGCAAGATTTTCAGGAGTTACCGGGAAGGCGAGGATATCAAGGCCATCTTCGCCTTTGAGTTCGCGCATCATCTCCGTTTTGATCCAGTTACCCAGTTTTTTGGCATCCGGATAGAGAGCCAGGGCGGATTCAAAATAATCGGCCAGTTCTCGGGAGGAGGTGAGGACACTGGCGTCCTCTTCGTTAAATTGCAGTGTCTCGATAAAGCGCTGCTTCTTGGCATCGGGCAGCTCGGGCATGGATTGTTTTATCCTGGCGACCCACGGTTCATCAATGACCACCGGCACAAGATCAGGATCAGGGAAATAGCGGTAGTCGTGGGCCTCTTCCTTGCCGCGCATGGAGTTGGTCACGTTGCGGTCCGCATCCCACAGCAGGGTCTCCTGGACCACCTTGCCGCCGTCAAGCAGAACATCACGCTGGCGCCGCACCTCAAACTCCAGGGCCCGCTGCACATTGCGGAAGGAGTTCATGTTCTTTAACTCGGTACGGGTGCCGAACTCCTTTTGTCCAACCGGCCGCAGGGAGATATTGGCGTCACAGCGGAAACTGCCTTCCTGCATGTTGCCGTCGCAGATATCAAGATAACGGAGAATGGCATGCAGTTTTTTCAGATAGGCGGCCGCTTCCTCCGCTGAACGGATATCCGGTTCGCTGACGATCTCAATAAGCGGCACGCCGGTCCGGTTCAGATCCACATAACTCTGCGGCTTGACGTCGTCATGGATGAGTTTGCCGGCATCCTCTTCCATGTGAATGCGGGTAAGCCCGATGCGGCGCGTCTTGCCGTCCACCTCGATATCCACATACCCGTGCTGGGCGATGGGCAGGTCAAACTGGGACACCTGATAGCCTTTGGGCAGATCAGGGTAAAAATAGTTTTTCCGGGCGAACTGATTGAGCTCGGCTATGACGCAGTTGGTGGCAATGGCCATTTTCAGGGCGAATTCAACCACCTGCCGGTTGAGAACCGGCAAAACCCCCGGCATGCCGAGACAAACCGGGCAGGTATTGGTATTGGGCGGTTTGCCGAATTCAGTGGTGCAGTTGCAGAAAATTTTAGATTTGGTCTTCAGCTGGGCATGGACTTCAAGCCCGATAACAGTTTCAAATTCCATAGTCGTTGCTAAAGGCCGCCATTCACAAGGGGAATGCCGTGCCTTTGTCCTTTGTTAAGGTCCGTAGCCGGACCATGCACGTTAATAATCAATCAGTGGTTTACTCCGGTTTGCGGATCCATTTCCGGATGCGGTCCAGTTCTTCCTGCCAGGCGGCCGGACTGGTCCTGATTTCAAGAAAGACGCGGAAAAGCTCGTCAATGGTCCGGGTTGCCGTCTCCAGCATGCCGATCCGGTCAAGCAGGCGTCCCTCAACGGCTTCCGCCGTGGCGCCTTCCTCGGAGCCAGCCATGGTCTTGGGCGGTTTGACGCTGCGGAATTCCAGCAGACTTGCTTTCAGCGTCATATGCCATTCATACTCGCCCTGGATAATATGGATGCGGGCCTGTTCCAGTTTCTTGCCCATGCGCAGCCCGGTGCGGGCTTCGTTCAGCTCCGCCTGCAGGCCCTGGCAGATGATTTTTTCAAAGGCCTCTCCTTCACCATACTCCAGCAGCATGTGTTTTTCAAAAACAAGCTGGGTGTCGCCGGTGCCGGGCAGAAATACCGTACCGCCCCGTTCATCGCTCTTATACCAGAGCCAGGTAAGAAACTCCTGGCCAAGAAATCTTTTTTCGACAATTAAATCAACTAAGTCCATAAATGGCCCTTTCAGATGAGGATATCAGGGGTTAGCCGGGAAAGGGCGTCATGATATTCCGGTTTGAGAAGATGTTCCGCCGTGAGATAGGGGATCTGGAGGCGCAGCGAAAGATCAAAGGTCTTTTTGAAGAAATCTTCCAGCTCCGTCTGGGCCTTCTGGCTGGTGGAAAAAAAGAGCAGGGTGCCTTCGGAAAGATTCCAGCAGAGATCATAGGTGGTCGGCGACGGCACCGCCTTCTTCATCAGCATCAGTTTGACGCTTTCCTTGATCTCGATTTTCTGGGTCCGGCTCAGCTTGGGGATCTGCCGTTCCTTCAGCAGCCTTGCCTCCTCTTTCATGGTGAATTTTTTCAGAATCTTGGGCGACACCGTGCGTTCATCAACCCGCAGGGTGAGAACAATATGGTCACCGGCTGCAAAGGAGGCGTACTCAAAAGAGGAGTCAAACATGTTCAGCACGGAAACCCAGCCGACAGACCGTTCTTCATAATTGTCGTCAATATCCCGGTAGGCGTTGGCAGCAATTCGCTCGGCTGCGAAATCCAGGAAATTAGGCGGTAGCTCACCTTCAACCGCATAGCGGACAAAGGTTGCCGAGGAGGATAAAAGACCCATATGGGTAAGACCTTAAAGGTAAAAGTTATGTGAAGTGAAGATTTTCATTAGAGATGATTTTCATACTCAATCCAGATGGGCAAGAATAGCAGACCTGCTCGGCTATCTCAAGGGATTTTCCAGAGGAAAAAAAACAGGTGGATTCTACTTGATATGGACAAAAAAAAATAAATAGATTAAAAGAGGGTTGACAAAAGAAATCGACTGATGTAAAAAAACCGCTTCTTGTGTAGGGGTCGTTAACTCAGTCGGTAGAGTATCTGCCTTTTAAGCAGAGAGTCGCGCGTTCGAGTCGCGCACGACCCACCAATTAAGTCCCTATCGTCTAGTCAGGTCCAGGACACCGGCCTTTCACGCCGGCAACAGGGGTTCAAATCCCCTTGGGGACGCCAAGGAAATTCAAGGAGTCAGCCGTTTACGGTTGACTCCTTTTTTTGTTTTTAGGTCACCTTTCCCTTGGTCAATGTTTCTTCAATAACCGACGGTGTGTCGTTCCAGAAGATGCGACTGTTTTCCATTGATGAGGCAAAAAAGTTTCTTCTCAGGAGAACTTCTAGCCTTTTTCGGTTGACAAGTATTGCCCAACCCCGATAAAAGTGCAGGGGGAGAGGCCTTTTTTGTCTTTTTTTAAGTGGCATCTTTCCCATCATTGTCAAGATTGGCGGGATTATGTTAAGCACAATCAAAATCAAATCATTCAAGTCGCTTGAGGATGTAAGTGTTGACCTTGGCCTTGTCAACGTCTTCATTGGTGCCAACGGCAGCGGGAAAAGCAACCTGTTGGAGGCCCTCGGCGTGCTCGGTGCCGCCGCCAACGGTCGGGTTGACGATGAAGCCTTGCTGCGGCGTGGCGTTAGGCCAGGACTACCTGCTCTCTATAAATCAAGCTTTAAAGGCAGTCGGCAACCTTCCGCGATTCGCTTCACAGCCTCTAACGAGGGCGCGGAATTCTCCGTGGGGCTTTTCAATCCCCTGGATAAACCGGAACCTGCCTGGCGTTTCAAAACAGAATTATTGATTGAGGGAACGACGAAGCTTGTCGGGCGTTCCCAACGGTTAAAGAAAATCCGACTTGATCCCTACTCCGGATATGCTGCCCTCAAGGCTGTGGAACTCCCGGAAGAAAGCCTTGCAGGCAGATTGCTGAAGGAACTGCGTCAGTTTGCGATCTACTCCCCCGACACAGCGACCCTGCGCGGGCTTGATACCGACCCGCAAAGCCGTGAACCGGTTGGACTGAGCGGCGGACGCCTTGCCGAGGCGGTCAGGGATGTATTTATTCGGATCCCCCTCCTCTCTGAACGGGCGGAGTTCCGTGAATCAGTGTTGAATTTGATTGATTGGGCAAATGGACTGGGCGCGACCAAACCGGATGAGGTACCGGTGTCGAAGAACATCCCGCAACCGACCAGAATTCTGCGCTTTCGGGATCGTTTCATGGCGGACGGCAGGAACATGCTATCCGGGTATGACGCCAGCGAAGGGGCTCTATATGTCCTGTTCATGATGGTGCTTGTCCATCATTCCGAATCCCCACCTGTTTTTGCTGTGGATAACTTCGATCACTCGCTCAATCCGCGTTTGGCCAAGGCCCTGACTCGCAATCTTTGCGAATGGGTGATGGCGCGACAGGATCGGCAACTTCTTCTCACCTCTCATAACCCTCTGGTCTTGGACGGTTTACCACTGCGCAATGATGCCATTCGACTTTTCACCGTGGAGCGTAGCAGGCAGGGGAAAACCGTCGTGCATCGAGTTGAAGTAAGTGAGCAGTTGCTTAACAAAGCGGACGAAGGCGTTCCTCTGTCCCAGCAATGGGTCATGGGCACCTTCGGCGGTGTGCCCACGAACATCTGATGAAGCGCATCTATTTTGTCACCGAAGGCCCCACGGATCAAATCGTTATCGAAGGGCTGATCGATTATTGGCTGGGAGGGGAAGATTTCATCCCCAGGTATATCCAACCACCTTCTTCTGCCTATGCCGACGGATTGGACACCAATCTTTCCGATGGCTGGAAAGGTGTCCGCGATTGGTGCGTCGGAAAAAGAATGGGTGGTCCTGCCGGACGCGATGAAGCACTCAAGCAGGCGGATTGCCTTATCGTCCACATTGACGCCGATGTTGCGACTGATCCCGACTTCAAAACACCCTTATTCAAGGGACCTTGCCCACCTGCAAAAAACGCCTGTGATTGGATACGCAATCACTTGACCTCATTGCTCGGCGGCGAATTTTTGCCCCCCAATGTCGTTCTATGCGTCCCCTCGCAAGACTTGGAAACCTGGGTTCTGTGTGCTCTCCATCCTGAGGTGGCTGATGAAAACCTTCCCATCGAGTGCAGGGAAAATCCAGGAATGCTGCTTGTCCAGAGGCGGCCGCACCGCCTCGTGCGACGCAAAGGTGGCAGATTGAGAAAGGAAACGGCTAAGTATAAGAATAGCCTGCTTGCCATAGTGAAGGGATGGGTTCATTGTACGGCTGGTGTGTCGTCTCGCTGCCCAGAGGCCATTCGATTCGAAGGTGATACCAAACATACTCTTGGAATTATAAACGAATAACTTTCACCGATCAAGTGTCTTGCAGACATGCAGGGTCATCCCGTCCCGTTGTGTGAAGGTGACGGAGACCAGTCACTGCTGCACAGAGAAGATCTCCTGTAGTGTTCACAACTATCATTGAAGTCCTGTGCTTTGACGGCCTGATAGAGAAGTATTACGAGAGAATTACGATTATCTCCGAGCAGAAGGGCATCGGATTTTTTCTTGTATTATTGTGTTATCACGCTTCACCAACCAAATATCTTGCCATCGCCATAATGAAATCAGGTAGAGGAAGTCCAGCTATCTGCCCTTGTTGTTGCAAATTCCCAATCTGGCGATATCCCCTATCCTGATATAGGCATATGGCTGGTTTTACCCAGCAGACGGGCAGCGGCAGGATGTCTTAAACCTGTAATAATCTGTTACTATTATGTTTTTATATATGTTGCCTGCGGGCATGGTTATTGCCTATCATGTAGATGGTAAAGCTTTGCGGTGGCGATGAGAGGGAAGGAAGGAGCGATTGTCAGCAGAAAGCCTTGTCTTGAGTCGCAGCAAACCACCTGTCTGATAATAAATATCATCTCAAGGAGTACCTATGCGGCAACTGCTTCTGAGCCTTGTCTATCTGATGTTTTTCCTTTCCGGTGCGGCGGCACTCATCTATGAGGTTGTGTGGGTCAGGTCACTCAGCCTGATCTTCGGCGGCACCCATCTGGCCGTGACCACCGTCCTCTCCGTTTTCATGGGCGGGCTCGCCCTTGGCAGTTATCTCATTGGCAAACGGGTCGATGCCCTGAAAAAGCCTTTGCGTTTCTATGGGTTCCTTGAGTTGGGCATTGCCCTGTCCGCCCTGTGCTTCATTGTTCTGATGAAGATCTATCCTTCCGTGTATATCTTTCTGGTGCAGGGTGCGGAAAGTTCGAAAATCTATCTCACCTGTGTGCGGGTTCTCTTTGCCATTTTTGCGCTGATTGTGCCCACCACCCTCATGGGCGGCACTCTGCCCGTGCTCACCCGGTTCGTTACCAGCCATTCCGGAAATATCGGCACGAAACTCTCACGGCTTTACGGCGTGAATACACTGGGTGCGGTTATCGGCACCGGCGCGGCCGGTTTCTTTCTGCTGCGCTTTTTCTCTGTCAGCCTGACGCTGCACACGGCAATCGTCATCAACACGGTTATCGGTCTGGCAAGCATCCTGCTGCAGGATAAGGTGGCGCAGGTCATCGCCTCCCTGGAAAGGGAGGAAGGCCAGACGGCTCAAGGCAAGGATTTTCAACAGGATAATGGCACCGCCCCGGCCGGGACGGTTAATAATCTCTTTTCCGCCCGCCTGGTTCTGCTGGGCATCGGCATCAGCGGCTTCTGCGCCCTGGGGTATGAGGTGTTATGGACGCGGATTCTCACCCTGACCATCGGCACCAGTGTTTACGGCTTCAGCATCATGCTGGTGGCCTTTCTCTCCGGTATCGCGTTGGGCAGTGAGGCCTACGGGTGGCTGAGAAGACTGCATCCCGCTCAAGATACGGATGTGGCAAAATTGATTTTTGGTTTTGGTATGGTGCAATGCATTATCGGCATTGCAGCGCTTGTTGTGACATTCTATATCCTTGATCTGCCGACGAATTCCATCCATTTGAGCAACTATTTTCTGGGCCGCGGCCTTGACGTGTTCCACGCCCGGCAACTGGCCAATCTGGCCCTGGCCTTTTTCTATATGGTAGGCCCTGCCTTTTTCATGGGCCTGGCTTTTCCCATTGCCGGCAGAGTCAATATTGCCTATCAGCGCAAAATAGGTCATGCGGTGGGCGGGGTGATGACCTATAACACGGTCGGCGCCATTCTCGGCTCCGCTGTCAGCGGCTTTGTGCTGATTTATGTATTCGGCATTGAAAGATCACTTCAGCTGTTGACCGTGATCAATTTCGGCTTCGGCCTGCTGGTCATTGCCAGCCTCCATAACAGAAAGTTTGTCAACATGGCGATAGTCGGCGCGACCCTGGCTGCTCTGCTTTTTCTGGTGGCAAAACCTGACGTCTTCCGCATGTGGAATGCCAAGTACTTTGCCATTTTTCAGAATAATCAGGCCGAATCCTATGATTCGCCGGAAAGGAAGCAGGACGCCCTGGATAATACCGATGTCCTCTTTTATCATGAGGGCGTCAATTCAACGATAAGCTCCATCAAAATCAAGGGCGGCAACCAGGCGGTGCTGGTCAACGGCAAGGTGGTCGCCTCGGCCTCACTGAAAGACCGCCAGTGTCAGCTGACTCTGGGGCATCTGCCCATGCTCCTGCACAAAGATCCGAAAAAGGTGCTGGTGGTGGGACTTGGCACCGGCATGACCCTGGGCGCAACCTCCATACACCCCTCGGTGGAAGAGCTGACCCTGGCCGAGATAGAGCCCAATGTGGTGGGCGCGGCCAGAACCTTTGCCAGGTACAACAACCATGTGCTGGATAATCCGAAGCTGAAGATCGTCTTTAACGACGGCCGTAATTTTCTGATGACCACGAAAAAGAAGTATGACGTCATCACAGCCGACCCCATCCACCCCTGGACCCAGGGCTCCGGTTATCTTTACACCGCCGAGTATTTCAAGCTGGCCTCCGAGCACCTCGAGTACGGCGGCGTCATGTGCCAGTGGTTGCCTATCTATGAACTGAGCGTTGCCGACCTGCAGTCCGTGGTGAAAACCTTTTCCCGGAGCTTCAAGTATACCATGGCCTGGCTCACCCAGTATGATGCGGAGATCATCGGCAGCAACTGCCCGATTATCATTGATGAGCAGCAGCTGCAGAAGCGCATCTCGTTTCCGGCGATTCATGATGATCTCACCCCGGTGATGATGGGATCCGCCACCGATTTTCTCAGCTATTTTGTCCTGGGCAAAAAAGGCATGGAGGCATTTGGCGCTGACGGCATCATCAATACCGATGATAACCTGTACCTGGAATTCTCCACCCCCATTTCCGTGGGCGTCAATCTCATGGGAAAAAATGTGGAGGCCATCTATCAACATCGGGAAAGCCTTCTGCCCTATCTCCTTCCGGCAGAAGGGGAAGCAGCCCTTACGCAACAGGTCAGCAGATGGGAGGAAATCGGCCAGGCAGCAAAGATTGCCGACCGCGCCCATGCCCTGATGCTGGGCGGGCAATACAATACCGCGGAATTTCAAAATCTCCTCGCCGAGCTTGAACACCAATACCCCGGGTTTTCACCGGGACGCTTTATCAGGCATGAGTACGATGCCGAGATTTTGAAGATTCCGACTCTGCTTGATAAGATCCCCCTCGCCCTGCTGAACAGCTCGGGGGAAAAGGTCGTGGTTGAAATTTCAGCTGTCATCTCTCGGGTCAGTGAAGAAAGAGCGGCGATTATCTTCGTTGACAACGCCGCCAGAGTCATTTTCGGACAGCGCTATTTCTCCGGCACTGATCTTGACAAGAACATGTACAGTTTCGCCAGGGATGTTCTGGGGGCCATTCGGGCCGTTTATCTTGAGCAGGCCGAGCTGGACCTGAGCAAGGGGCAAAGTTTTCCTGCCCTGGAGCCCACCATGCAGGGTGTCAGGGAACTCATTGAAGAAAGGTGCGGAGCTGTTGGGAATGTGGAGGAGCAGGGGTGAAGCCGGGCACTTGCCCCATTGCTGTGAAAATGTTGTAGTGATGGCGGGTCGTACCGTTTTTCTCCCCCGCTAAAATGCGAAAAGGCGCTACAGTCCTGTGACCGTAACGCCTCATGCATTTCTGCTTGCAGGGTAGCCTCTAGCGGAAAACCTGGACCCGGTTGTTGTCCCTGTCGGCGACAAATGCATGTCCTGCGCTGTTGATGCATAGCGCGGCGGGATAGTTCAGCAGGCCCTCATTCCAGCCGAACCCCGCTTTTCTGCCGCGGAAAGAGCCGTCCAGACCGAGGAGAATGATGCTGCCGCCGTTCTGGTCGGTGACATAGAGAACTCCCCGGTTGTCCGTGGTGATGCAGGTGGGAAAGTTCATGTACTCCTTCAGACTTTTTGACAGGGGAAGAAAGTCGGTTGCCTCCTTGGCCGCGGAATAGACCATTGAGTTGGCGCTGTCGATCAGATAGACGCTCCCGCCACGATCCACTGCGAGATCGGAGAAAAACCCGAATTCTTTCGGAAAGGGAATCTGCCGCAGGTAGTCGCCCTGCGGGTTGAGCACGATCACCCGGCCGGAAAAAATATCAAGAACGAAGATATTGTCCTCCTGGTCAATTTTAAAACTTCTGGGAACAATGGTGGCGCCGGTGTCAGGCGGCACACCTTTCAAGTCGAGATTCCCCGCAAACTGTCCATCTTTTTTCAGGCGGACTATGCGGCGATTCTTACCGTCCAGCGCAAAAATCTCTCCCTGGGAATTGACCTGCACCCTGATGGGATTGGTCAACTGGGAGACCTTGATCTGAGAAGCAAATTCCACAGTGTCAACCTTGACCATGTACTGCAGGAGACGATTATTTCCCGTGTCAGCGATTATCAGGGTATTGTCCGAGCAGGCCACTCCTTCCGGGTTCAGCAGCCCCTGGCCCTCCGCGTCCGCATAAATGGAGACCACCGGCTGAAAGAGTATCGCCTGTTCGGCAAATGATGCGGCCGGGGCAAGCGCCATCAACATGAAAAGAAGTGTGTAGAGCAATTTTATCGGCATTCGCTTACCTCTTGAATTCCTTGTGGCATTTAGTGCACATTTCCGTCTGGGTCGGAGAAAGCAGCATTTTATCGGCGTCCGTGCCGTGTGCCCGATGGCAGCTCTGGCAGGTCACCGTGAGATTCGGATTCCTCGGGTCTTTCGCCTCATCCCCGATGACATGGGTGGAATGCTTCTGCCAGTCATGGCACTCCCCGCAAATATCAATAACAGACGGTTTGTTCAGCAGCAGGCCCTGATTCGATGAATGGGCCAGATGGCAGGCCATGCATGTTCCTTCCTCAACCGGGGGATGCTTGCTTTTTACTGTTTTCAGTTTGTTAATCGTGTCGACATGGCATTTGCCGCACACATCCATAATCGGCCCCGCCAACAGCCCCTTCTGGTCGGAGGCATGGGGATTGTGGCAGTTCAGACAGCCGTTGCGATCGAGCAGAGGCCAGTGCAGACGGTTCTGGGCCAGGGTCTCATTGATCATATTGCTGTGGCAGCCGCGGCACAGTTCAAAGCCGCCGGCCTTCAATTTGAGAGGAGTGGGGGAAGACGGCCCCTCATGGCACTGGTTGCATTTCCTGTTGGCAAAAGGATTGTGCACCTTGTCGTACAGCAGTCCCCGCTGGTTTGAGCCGTGCGGGTTATGGCAGGCGGTGCAGCGCGTGCCCGCCATGGGATAGTTCATATGCTTTTTCTGGAAATTGATTTTTTCCGTGTCGTGGCATTTGATACAGAGGCCTGGCACATTATCCTTCAGCAGTTTTCCGGCGGCGGCCGAAGCGTGGGGATCGTGGCAGTTGACGCACCCCTTTTCCACCGGCGCATGCTTGAACTGCACTGCGGCAATGCGCTCACCCAGGGCCTTGTGGCACTCACTGCAGAGTTCGCTGCCGCCCTTGAGGAGATTGAATTTGAATTTTGCCGCATGGGGATCATGGCAGTTCACGCAGTTGCCGTCGGCGGCAACCTTGTGGGTGCTGACCGGATTGTCAGGGAAGACCTTGGTATGGCAGCGGACGCAGATATCCTTGGGATCTGCGTCCAGAAATTTGTCGTGTGATGCCGCATGGGGGTTGTGGCATCCAACGCAATCCCAGCTCTTGACCGGGCTATGCACAAAGGGATTTTTGAGAATTTCCTCAAAACCGTCGTGGCAGTTCAGGCAGTTTTTGCCCTTGGCCCCGGGTTTGAGGTTGAACTTGCCCTCCGCATGGGTCAGAGATTGCCCCCCTAGACAGAGAATAAGAGCAAGGAATGGGATGATGAAATCGGGTCGCCAACGCATGGTTCGTCCTTTTATTTTTTCGTTACTTCATGACACTCCGTACAGTCTTTGGCTGCAAACGGAGGATGAACGTTATCCTTGAAAAACTTGGGGTCCTTGGAAGCATGTGGATTATGGCAGCTCCTGCAGTCGATCACCGCCGGATCGATGTAGATATGGGCGGCGGCAAAGCCCTCATCCTTCAGATCGTGACACTCTCCGCACAAAGGCTGGATCGGCTGGAGCAGCAGTGAGGGCTCGGCCGCGGCATGGGGCTGATGACAGCCCAGACAGTCGCTTTGCGCCGGGGGATGAACCTGCTCTTTTCCCATTTTTTCCTTCAGCTCTTTATGGCAGGCCAGGCAGAGGTCCGGAGTCTCCGCCAGGATCAGCTTGGCCAGTTTGGACTGGTGTGGATTGTGGCACTGGGTGCATTGGTCGGAAATCGCCGGAGCGTGTTTGCTTTTCCCTGCTTCCAGGGTTGCCATCAGCTCATCATGGCATGAGCCGCACAGCGTACCCTGTTTTTCGGTGGTCATACCGATGAAATTGCTGCCATGGGCATCATGGCAGGTCATACACTCGCCATCGCCAAACGGCGCATGGATGTTCTCTTCTCCAGCCCCTTTGATGAGTTTGTCATGGCATTGAGCGCACAATTTCTTGCCGGATTCCTTGAGCAGCTTTTCCTTGTCCGTGCCGTGGGCATTATGGCAGGAATTGCATGTCCCGGTGCTCACCGGCTGATGGGTATAGGTCTTGATGAACTCCGTTTTCTTATCGGAATGGCAGGTGTAACAGACCACATCCATGCGGTCATTGAACATTTTGTCAAAATTGGACCCGTGGGGATTATGACAGGTGGTGCATGTCTCCTCAGTAAAAGCTATATGAACATTTTTGGCCTTTTCCGCTGCTCGGGTTTTGGCGTGGCACTGGAAGCAGAGTTCCTTATCTTCCTTCAGCAGCAGTCCCTTGTTGGCGGCGGCATGGGGGGCGTGACAGGAAAGGCATCCCTTTTCGCTGTCCACTGGTTTATGGCTGACAGCAACCGTTTCCTCCTTGTCGGTATGGCAGGTAAAGCAGACCTTGTTGCCCTGCTGCACCATCAGTTTCGGACTTTCCGAGGAATGCGGGTTGTGACAGGAAAGGCACATGCCTTCCTGGAACGGTTCATGTTGAACGGTGCCTCCTGCCGTCAGGCTGTCGGTCTCGTGGCACTGGGAACAGAGTTCACCGTCCTTCTTCACCGTCTTGAAGGCATCGGTAGAGGTCGGGTCATTGTGGCAGGAATTGCACTCATGATTGGCAACCGGTTCATGGGCGCTGGATTTCAGGAGCTTTGCCTGGGTGGATGAGTGGGGATTATGGCAGATTGTACAGCGTTTGGTCTCCACCGGATACTCGCCGTGGGCTGATTTGAAGGATGACTTGCCCGCGTCATGGCAGGTCAGGCAGAGCGGAACCTCCTCCTTGATCAGGAGATTCTCGGCATCCGAGGCGTGGGCCGAGTGGCAGGTCTGGCAACCTTTCTCCTTAATGGCTTCATGAACATGGCCCTTTTCAAATTTTTCCTTGGCATGACACTGGTAACAGAATTCCCTGCCTTCGGCGTTCAGCAGATGACTCGAATCGGAGGCATGGGGGTTGTGGCATTGGGAACACTGGCCGCGCTGCAGCACGGTGTGGACGTGGGGCTTGTCCATGCCGATGGTGTCCGCCGCATGGCAGTCGAAGCATATCTGATTGCCCTGTTTCTTTAAGATAAGCTTTGCCACAATTCCGTGTTTGAGATGGCAATCCTCACATTTTTTTTCCTTGACCACCGTGTGGACATACTTCATGGAAAGATACTTGTCAGTGAAATCCTTGTGGCAGTCCAGGCATTCCTTTTTGGCGAAGCCAAGCTTTGCAGCGCCGGCCGGCTGACATTCGAAAATGAACACCCCGCACAGGACAGATAGAAACAGCGATAAAAGAATCCATTTCCCTTTTGAGTAAACCATTAGCATTTTTGACCCCACGGCTACGTTTGGATAGTCGGCTTGTTATTTTGCGAGATCGGCGAGATTCTCGATATAAATTTCCACGGTATAGAATTTTTTGAGCTTATCGACCCATTCGTCCAGCGATTGCTGCAACTTCTGCTTGAACACCTTTTCCTTGATGTCATCACTGACATCAGCCAGCTCCTGGGGAACAGGAGCGATGATATCCCCGATTGACAGCACATAAGAGTGCCCCTTGGCATCCGTGTAGATTTCGAAATCTCCGTCCTTGCTGCCGGCCAGCACCTTCTGCAGATCTTCCGGCAGGGTGGTCATGAGCAGCAGTTTGCCCTCAAATTTCAGCAGGCCTTCGGTTTTCTGGTCCAGTTGGCCTTCGGCATTGGCGGCAAGCCATTTAAAGTCGGTACCGGTTTTCAATTTCTGCTGAACCTTTTCAGCATTGGTTTTGTCGTCGAAAACCAGACTCTGGATGCGGATCATGGGCGGGGTTGAATAGGAGGCGATATTCTCCTGGTAATATTGCTTGATGTCCTTTTCATCAATATGGATGTCCGGCAGGACAACCTTTTCGACAAAGGCGCCGAACAGCAGGGATGTTTTATATTCTTCCACGGTGTTTTTGAAGACGTCGGTCTTGTCAATGCCCTGCAGCAGGGCCTCTTTCAGTAAAACCCTGGTGGTCAGAATCTTGTAGAGCAAATCCTCTTTCTGCTGATTCACCTTGCCCTTGCCGAGGGCCTGCTCCACGCCATGGAAAAATTTCTTTTTGAGCTGTTCGGCAATATCACCGACAGTAATCGGCGCTTCCCCCTCAATGGTGCACAGAGGACGTTTGTCCTGCAGCATGTTCTCCAGGCCTGGCTCTTTGGCCTCATAATCGACACTTTTCAGCAAATCCTCATCGATTTTCCCATATTTTTTCTGCAGGGCCTCGATGTAATTTTTTTTGACTGCTTCCTTCTCCCCTTGCAGCACAGAATCCTCAACCCGTTGCTTGGCCTGGGCATCGTCCGGATAGCGGATACCTTTAAGTTTCATGACCACGAAGCCGCCCTGGATGGGTATAACCGGGCTTACGTCGTTGGTCTTCATTTTCGCCAGAGCCTGGGCAATCTGCGGCAGCATGTTCGTCTGTTTGAAATATTGGGCCTCGACGGTTCCTGTAGCTGTGCCATCGGCAATCGCCTTGGTGATCACCGCATCAAAATCCTGGCCTGACTCAATTTCCTTTGCCAGCTTTGTCGCCTGCTCTTCTTTTTCCAGCTTCATGGATTGGACGAAATACTCTTTGACTTCCTCTTTGTAGATCCGCTCCACCTCTTTCTGGTCCGGTTTGAGGTCCTTGGTCTGATTTTCAAGCAGCAGGGCGCCCAGGCCCTGTCTGGAGAACTCTTCAATCCGCTGTTGGTAAATGGGCATTTCGTCAAGGCCGATGTTCTTTGCCTCCAACAGAATGAGCCTGGTATTGATGAGGCGCGTCAAGGGCGCTTCGTAGTCGATTTTTGTGGTTTTCTTGACGTCGTCCATGGCCCCGTGGCCATGAAGAGCGTTCAGGGCCTCATTGAATTCTTCCAGGGTGATGGGTTCATCGTTGACTTTAGCGACGATTTCCTTGCCGTCCATCATGGGCAGGAGGGTCCCTGCAGCTTGCGCCCACAAGGCGTTCCCAAGGAAAAGCGTGATTACTGCGCCGATAGATAATGCAATTCGCTTCATGTGATTCCTTTTGCGGTTTTTTGAAAGTTTATTTACGGGCAAGCTCTTACCAATTAGTTAACAATCATTTCAGCTACGGACCGTGCCATCTGCGAGGCCACGTCGTTTGCCGTGGATACCCTGCCCACATCAAAAAAGAAGACACCGTCCGAGCCCTTATTGTAACTTTTTGAAGCCCAGACCATCTCGCGGCTGTTATTGAAAAACATGACCGTGGAGAAATCGACGTAAGGAGAGCCCCATGGGCCCAGGGCATCCTGATAATCGAGAATCTTGCCGGAAAGGATAAGATCCGCGTTCAGGTCGCTGAAGATGGCCGCAGCGTTGGGCAGGGATATACCGTCATCCATGATGACCCTGAAACGGAGCAATTCCTTGAAGACAACCCCTGGTTCCACCACCTGGAAATTCGGCAGATTCTGCAGTTCCTTGACAAAATGGAGCACTATGATTTCGCCGGCATTTTTGCGGTCGCTGAGATTGAAAAAAGGCAGAACAACAATCCCATATTTTCGCTTCTCCTGCGCCAGGGTATCGGAACGAAAGGCAAGTTTCGGGCGGAATTTGTTTTTTGTTCCCGGAATCTCCTGCTCTCCTGCCATGCTTTCCTGCAGCGACGCCATCAGCGTTTGCAGCGCTTTGTCCCGCAACGCATCGACCTGCCCGATCAACCCCAGGCCGAGCAGGCCCGGCGATTCATCTCCGGTCATGCCCACGTTGTCGATCCACCGGATCAGCGGCGGGTCCGATGCTGTGACCAGTCGGCAGGTCAGGGAGATTTTGGGCGGGTACTTCTCCCCATACAGCTCCAGTGAGGTGATGAGCGTCGCCTCCGCCCCGGTTTCCTGCTTCAGGGCCTGGGCCGTACCACCGTCAATGCCGCCCACATTGCGCACCCGGTGGGCGGTCATGAATGTCTCCAGGGTCTTGTCATCCAGTACGGCAAATCCCTGTTGCTGCAGAAGGTTGATCAGGGTCTCGCGGACCTCCTGCAGCGGTGCGGGAATGCCGCTCAGGTTCTGGACGGGAAAAACGGCAAGCAGGGGATGATCGGCTTTATCCGCGTCAGTCTTGTCCGGCTGGTTTTCCATGGCAGCTCCACAGCCGCACAGGAGGACAAGGACGGCGAGAAGGGTGGCGCTCCTAGCTATTAAAAAGTTGATGGATAAGATCAAGCACCGCCTCTTCAGTTATATCATTCATCGGTTGGCCGCCTCCCCCCAGGAGTCGGTCTTGCATGTTGATTCCACCCTTGGTGGTGGAACCTGACCATATTACCCTGCCGGTCTGCACCTCCATAAGCTGCAGGCCGATGGAGATCACATTGGAAGCGGCGGTCCCGGACCGGACCTCGCCATACTCCCTGACCACCCCTGAGATGACGGCATCAGCGGAGAGCGCGACCCCAAGCTTCTGGACTTCCTCGGCCGAGGGGGCCGCACTGTCAACAAGCTGAACCCTGGAGATGCCTCGGGCCACCTCCCCGGGAGGAATGACATAAAGACTTGCCGTGGCAAGCAGCATATTCATAAAGACATCCCGTACCCGTTCTTCGACCCGTGTGTGGCCGGTGAGATTGGCAAAGGGCAGCACCGCCACGGTCTGGATGGAACCGAAATCCATTTCCGTGTCATGATATGTCGATAAAGGCGAAGCGGCGCATGCCGTGAGTAAAGCGAGTATGACGGACAGTATAATTTTTTTAAGCCACACGTTTCAGTCTCCAATGAAGATTCAATAAAGCAATGTTTGCTGTTGATGCTCTCATTGTAGCACAGGCATTGGGGAATAATTAATAAATCATTTTCACGATCGCATTAATTGATTTCAGGTCCGTGGTCTCGCGGACCGAATCGCTCTTGGTTACCATGTAGGAAAGATCCAGCGAGATGCGCGGGGCGATCTCCCAGCGCAGGCTCGGACGGATGGTTTTTATTTTTGACTGGTCTTCGGAACGCAGGTCTTCGCTGTAGGAAAACTGCATCTGCAGCGTGCCGTAGGGAAAGGGCGACCAGTTCAGCGCATAATTCGTCAGGGTATCTGTTTTGTCATCCTGCTCCACTCTACCGATGGAGGCAAAGATGTACACCGTCTGGAACGGCCTGAAGGCAGCGCCCAGATCCATTCTTTTATCCTTCAGCGTCCCCTCGGCCCGGTCTCCTCCTGTCTGATCCGTGGTGGTCCCGGAATAGCTCAGGGTCATGGTGAGGGTCTGGTGGGGGATGACGGTGGCGCCGAAATTGATGATGGTGCTGTCATCCTGCTCGCCGGTACCCTGGGTTTTTCTGCTGAAGCCTCCATGGAGAAAGGTGTCAATGCCCTTGTATAGTTCCGCTCTGTTCTGCAGAAAAACCGTATCCGTGTCAAGCTCTTCATCGCCGATGCTCTCCCTCCGGCCGCTGTAGAGGAGCGTATGCTCAAGGGTGGGCAGAGGGTCCGCACGCATTGAGGCGCTGTAACCGTAAGCCTCGCCATCGCCCGTGGTTTCCTTGATGTCCTCTCTGCTAACCCGGAAATTGCCGGAAAAGATCGGAGAAAATTGTTGTGACCCGGAAAAGGCGTTGGACAGGGTGTACCGTTCCCCGGAACCGGGATCGGACGTGACCATAAAATAGGCAAATTCATGGTACAGCTCATGGTCCTGCACCAGTCTGGTCCGCAGATCCATGTTGAGAAGCTGGGTGGTTGTGGTGTTGGTGCCTTCCACATCCTGCACCGGTTTCGTAACATAAGGCTGTATCTCGGTGACAAATATGTCCGCAATATTTTCCGGATTCGGTACGATTGGAGACAGGGGTTTGACAACTACCTTGATATAGCGCGTGGTCACGCTGGGAAAGTTGACTTCAAAATAGTTCTGGAAAGCATCAAACGGCGCAGGATGAACCGTTGTCAATAACGTCCAGTTGTCGTTGTCCGAACTGGTATAAACATCCCAGGAGAAGGAATCGGCAATGTCATTGTTGTTGCCCCGCAGTTCCTGGTTCACCCAGATGCGCAGGGAGTTGACTTCCGTGTCCGTGGCAAAAGCAAGACCAATGTTTCTTGCCCGGTTGTCACCCCCGGAGGGCAGGCCGATATTGACCCCGCTGCCGGCCGCTAGGTCGCCGTCGATCAGGCCGGGATTGACGGTGAGTGCGCCGAGGGTCGGGGTATCGTCAAGCTCGGACAGGCCGGATAAGGGGAAAAGAGGAGCGCTGACCTCTCCGGTGCCGGAGGCAATGGTTTCTATTTCCATGCGGGAGACATTGTAGGTGGTGGAAAACGAGCTGCGTTTGTTAAAAAAGGAATCCGAATAATTAAGTCTGCCGTTGTGGAGCGTGGTCTTGGTGTCAATATTGTTGATCCGGTCCTCCGTCTCCACCATGAAGGGCCGGTACTGGAGATCAAACTTGTCGTTGGCGTAACGGCAGATGAGAGAAGCGGTGGTCTGGGTTGAATCCTGCTCCAGGCGGTCCTTGTCATAGAAATCCGCCTTTTCCAGTCTCATGTCGAAACTGGGCAACCCTTCGGGCCGCCACCCCAGGATGGTGTTGTACTGCTCGTTGATGTTTGTCTGCCAAGGCTGATCATCAGTTTGAGACTGGGCATCTCTCTTGCTGTAGCCGACCCCTGCGGTGTACAGGGGAGTTCTCAGGGTCAGGTCGGCGAAGGGTCTGGTATTGGTCAAGGTTGTTTCGCGGTCCACATCGTTGATGGTGGAATCGGTCACGTCTTTCTGGAAAATTCCTCCGAAATTAAGGCGCAGATTGGGGTAGATGGTCTTGTCCATATTCAGATTGTAGTTCTGTCCCCAGGTTTCACTCTGGGTTTCCGATTTTTCTCCGGTGGCTTTATCCATGCTTTCCAGATCAAAGGTGTTGTAATCAAACTCCAGCAGAGCCCGGATGCTGTCAGCCCTGGCCGATTGTGGTACCGGGACGAGAAAGCAGCAGCAAAGATACAACAGGAGCCCCAGGGAGCGTCGATATCGTAAAGTCTCTGCTCTGCATCGTTCACTCACAAACCACTACCTCTCGCCCATCAGGGTGAGACAATAGGGGTCATCCCCCACGTCGATTTCGGTCAGTTTCTTTCTGCTTATCAGACCGAATACCCCTATTCGTTTTGTCTGTGGATGCACCAGAAACAGTCTGTTCTCCTCACTGTCGATGGTCATGTATGCTGTTTCGGCACCCGTCTGGATGGTAGAAACGGGTAAAAGGGCAAAGGGGTCGTAAATCTGCACGGCGGTGTCCCGTTTCCTGGACACATAGATCAGGTCCGTGCGGGGGTCAACCATGATGTCACGCATGCCGCTGCCGACAAAAACCCGCTGCAGAACAATGAGATTGTCGACGTCGAGGACGGTGAGATAGGGCGAAACCGCGTTAATGATATACAGCCGGTTCCCATTCCGGTTGAATGCCCCTTTCTCGGGCGTCTCCCCCACCGAGAGGGTGGTGGCCAGGGCGCGGCGGGCAGTGTCAATGATCGAGATGGTGCCGGACATGGAGTTAAAGACAAAGGCCCTTTTGCCGGTTGGGTCCATGAGAATGGAGCGGGGTTCATTGTCAACGGCAATCCGGTCGATCTCAAACATGGTCAGCGGGTCCACCAGGCTGATGGTGCTGGATCCGGTGTTTACGGCGAGCAGAAGATCTCCCGCCGGGGTAATGGCCAGTTCCCGGGGATTGTCTCCGCTGCTGAGGCGGATCTCGTTAATAACCTCTCCACCGCTCACATCGATGACGGCGATGGCATCGTCTTTGGAGAGGGCGGCGTAGGCCCTGTTGCGGCTGCGGTCCAGCACGATTCCTTGAGGATCCTTGCCGGTGGCGATCAGGCCGACAACCTCCAGGGCATTTTTATCAAGGACCGTGATATTGTTTGACGCGGAATTGCTCACATAGCCGATCAGACCGGTTACCGGCTTCTCCGGGACAAAGATGGCAAAACCGGGGGCAAAAATGAACCCTCCCCGCACTGATTGCGAGTAATTAAAGACGAGCCGGAGAAGTGTGGCCTTTCTCTTGGCAATATGAAACGGAAAATCAACCATATCCGCTGTTTCGGAAACCAGCAGGGCGGAGTCTTCCTCTTCTCCCCGCAAAAAGGCTTCCTTGACCCCAAAAGCGAGTCCCCGGTAATTTCCAGGAGGAAGGATACCGGAGCCCAACAGCCTCTGTCTCTGCATGTCAACGGCGTTGAAGTCGCTGAAGGCAAGGGCAATGGGCACCATGGTGCCGTCGTCTTTGACAGCGGAGAGGGACTGCAGGCTGAAGTGGAGCCGTTCGGTTCCCTGGGGAAATGGCTGCGTATAAACGCTGAGTTCACCTTGATCCTCAAGGGCTTCCTTGTAGGGAAAATGGCCGGCCGGCTGGCATCCGGTAAAAAAGAGCAGAGTGAAAACAATGGAAATCAGGCAAGGCAAAGGAGATAGTTGCAGCGCAGATCTCATCGTGATACCTGACATGTTAGGACCTTTTTCATTTTCTCCTGCGGACATGAGGAGCAATAGCTTTGAATCTTTTTATATCATTTTTTTTTAATTTCTAACAATCTTTATCATACGCATAACCGCTAAAACACCTCAAGAAAAAAAGGGCCGGCGAAACACCGGCCCCCTTTTTTATGCCGAAAAAATGCAACTCGACATGGTCAGAAAATTAGTCTTGAGCGTGACACTTGTTGCAGAGCACCCTCTGGAAGGTGGCAAATGTGGTAGCCGGTCTGTCATAGTAGGCAGCCCGCATCTCAGCCTCGGTACGGCCTCTGGCGAACTGGACGGAAGCACCATTGTCGATTCCTGGCCAGACGCCGTTCTGGGTAATGAACTCGCCTTCGTTGTTCCAGCGCAGCATGTATTCAAAACCTGAGGCATGGGCGCGGTGGCAGGAGAGACACATGACCTGGTCAGAGCTGCCTGGTCCGGCGAGCGCTGTGTTGTCGTTTTTGGCCAGGGCTGCCAGGGCGGTATAGTCTGAGCTGTTTGTGGCAAACGGGGCCAGTGACAGGAACGACGAGGCTGCCGTACCGGTCATGTCGCCTGATTTCACATACTGACCATACAGGGTGGCCACGCTTGAGCCAAGGCCCTGGTCAACCGGATGCACCATGTTGCCTGAGCTGTGCATGTTGGGATGACAGGTGGAGCACCAGTTACTCCAGGTAGAATGACCACCGGCGCTTGCCACACCGTAGGCGGTGCGTACCTGGTTGGTTAACTCGGTCTGGTTGTAAGAGGATGGAACCTTGGCGGCGGGAACGCCGTTATAGGTCACGCCGTCCTTGGTATAACCTGCGCCGGCCAGCAGACGGTAAACACCTACAGCCGCACCTGCAGCGGGAGCCGCGCTGGTATTGTAGGAGCCGGAGCCGATGATCGGGGCGCCGGTTCTTGAGATTGTGCCGTCGGCAAGCCTTCTGTACTTGCCATGGGGATCATGGCAGCTGTTACAGGCCAGCTGGTTGGAGGGGAAGGTACCGCCCGGAGCAGTGGCGTTTTCCGTATCAACAGAATATCCTTTATCCACGGCAATGATGTTATGGCCATGGGTCTCGCCGGCTTCTGTATTGAGTGTGCCGCGCACGGTAAATGAATAGTCTTTTTTGAGCCAGCCGAAGTCGCCGCCCGGGGTTCTCTGCAGAGGAGCCACACCAGAGGGCATATCCGCGTCAGCGGTACTGATATGATAGCTTGACGGTCCCGTATCACCGGCATGTTCATGACAGCTCAGACAGGTTGAGCTCTGGTCGGTGCCTACCAGCAGGAAGGTTCCGCCTGCTGCGGGTGAATGCATGCTGTGACAGCCGCCGCACTCGGCGACACCGCCGCTATGGAAAGCAAAGGCGGAACCGGTAAATCCGAGGGTAAGAAGACCGGCACAGGCTGCGGTGATATAAAGTTTCTTTGTATTTCTCATTTCATCCTCCAAGATGGTTTTTGAGCTCCGGCGGTCCAGCCGTCCTTTCCAGGACCTGTTGACTTTGTGTCCCCACCTCACGATGGGTTTACCTTTTTCGGAGGATACTTGCTGTCGGAAGACCGACAGATACTGCTCAGCTTTTATCTTTTTTCCCCTAGTAACTTTTGATTTGTTAGGTCCTCCTTTTTCTTTGTGAGACTAAAGCCTCTTTGTCATTTGCTTTACCGGCATTCGTTCTGCCGGCAAAATGGGTTGCCTATTCGTGTATGAGCTTGAAAACACTGACTCCCTTTTTTCTGCCCTGGGATACGTATAGCCGGTCTTCGCTGTCAATGGTCAGGCTCTCCGGGGCAATCAGGTTGCCCGGTTTCTCGCCTCTGTAGCCGAACTCCTTGATAAAATTGAGATCCTTATCAAAGACGATGATGGCGGATTTCAATTTGTCGGCCACCAGGTAATTTCCCTGGCTGTCGGCCACTATGCCGACCACGATGTTGAATTTCCCAGGGGCGCCGCCCGGCTTGCCGAAGGAAACGATCTCGCCGTCGGGCGACAGGATGTTGGCCGTGAACAGCACGGGCACGGTGAACAGCATGTTACCGTTCTTATCCAGGTTGAAGCCGCTGAAGCCGGCATCCGTCCGGTCCTTTTCCTCAAGACCGAAAATGGTGATCAGATCGAATCCCTTGACAAAACGGCCAGTTGCGTCGACGACGACTATTTGCATCTGTGCTTCCGAGGCGAGATAGATTTTGCCATCCCGGTAAGCGATGCGGTTGGCGTGCATTTTTGCAAATTCCTCGGGCAGATCTTTCAGTTTGATTTCTTCTTTGGGCTCTCCCCGGTAATTGCTCCTGGTCACGGAAGATTTCAGGTCGTTATATGCCAGCAGGAGGATATCGCCGTTCTCTTCAACCGCGACGTCAAGGATATGACCGATATCAAGGCTGTCGCCGAAACTATGGACCTCCATGCCGTTTTCATTAAAAACCGTGACCAGATTCTGGTACACCACGTAGACTTCATTCTGCCACTCGTCGCAGGAGAGGGTGGCCCAGCTGTAGGGAACCACTCCGGTAAAACTGGAGAGGTTGTAAAGATAGCTTTCCGTAAACTGTGCCATTGACTGTTTACCGGTCATCAGCAGCAGGCAGATGGCCATCAGTATGCCGGCTATGTATTTTTTACGGTTAGTTTTCATGGCACATTGTGGTATTGCAACGGGTGTGCCGTGTTTGGAGTATTTCGTCAAATCATGTAATAACAATATGTTACAAGCTATGGGCCGGAGAGGGGGCTGCCAGGAAGAGGTGAAGATGGGGATTTGGCGAAATGAGGTTTGGGAATTTAACTAATATCGCTGTCCGTAAGCGGGTGGCAGAAAAAATGAGAGGAGAAGAAAATTGAGTATGTATGGCATAATACCCAACGGAAAGCGGTGAAATGGCTGAACAGCGGCAATTTACCCACTTCTGTCGAGGTGAAAACGGGAATCAACAGGGGGAATGATCAAGGATAACTAGCTTAAATGATAGAATTTTTAGATGCTTATATGTAAATGTCTTTCCCGTGGTACATAATTTGCCTGAGCGACGAGGGCAACAGGTAAAAATATCCCCCGGCAGAGGTCATTGTGCACAAGAACATACTAATAGTTGATGATAACGAGCTTATTCTTTTTGGGTTGGCAAAGGCCCTGAGTCATGAATCCTTCAATGTGACAACCGCTGATACGGGCACCGCGGCGCTGGAAAAGCTCAGTTCCTGCCGCTATGACCTGTGCCTGCTGGATATTCATCTGCCGGATTTTAACGGGCTGGATCTGATGAAATTCATCAAGGACATGTGTCCTGACACCAAGGTCGTTATCATGAGTGCCAGCTATTTCAACTCCGCCACTATCTCGGAAGATCTTCAGCAGGCAACCAGTAACGGCGCCTGCCGGTTTGTTGCCAAACCTTTCAGTCTCTGCGAGATAACAGAAGTGGTGAGGACGCTGCTGGACCAGGATAAGGATTTCCATGCCGAATTCCGCTCGACCGGCAGCGTTTTTGGGAAGGGCGGACGGGAAATCCAAAGAAGAGGATTCACTGACCCCATTACATTTTCCATGACCCTGATCGTTGAGGGTGAGACCAGACGCATGTCCTTTCAGGCGAAAGGGCTTGATCTCAGCGAGGAAGGAATCGGCTTGTTGACGGACTTTCCCCTGAAAATCTCGCAGATCATCGGCTTTGAGGCAGAGCTGAACAACAGATCAGGCGTAGTGATATGGAGCGAGGTGGTTGACGAGCAGACATATCGCGCCGGGGTTAAATTTGCCTGAGCTCCTCTCCCGGGTTATTTCAGGTCGTATTTTTTCACCTGGTAGCGCAGGGTGTCATAGGAAATATTGAGCAGTTTTGCCGCCTTGGTCTGGTTGCCGCCAGCCCGTTCCAGGGCCTGCCTGATCAGATCTTTTTCCACATCTTCGAGGGAGATGCCTTCCTCCGGCAGGTTGATATGGGTTGACTCCTGGCTTGCCGCATGAGAAATACCTCCGGTCAATTCCGCAGGCAGATTCTCGGGTTTGATTATTTCCAGAGTTTCCAGAACAACACATCGTTCGATGACATTTTTCAGCTCGCGGATGTTGCCCCGCCAGTCATAACTGCTGAGCGCGTTCAGTGCTTCGGCTGAAAAGCCTTTGACGTTTCTGTTGTATTTATGGGAGAAGTGCGACAGGAAATGTTCTGCCAGCAGAGGGATGTCCTCACGTCTTTCGCGCAGAGGGGGCAGGTGCAGGGCAAAGGTGTTGAGGCGGAAGAAAAGGTCCTCGCGGAACTCCTTGTTGAGTACGGCGGACTTGAGGTCCTTGTTGGTGGTGGCAATTACCGTCACATCAATGGGGAGATCAATCCTGCCGCCCAGCCGGCGAACCTGCCGTTCCTCCAGGACCCGGAGAAATTTACTCTGCAGATCGTGCCGCATGTCGCCGATTTCATCCAGCAGAATGGTGCCGCCGTCGGCCAACTCAAACATGCCTTTCTGGTCTGTCTTGGCGTCGGTAAAAGCACCTTTGGCATAACCGAACAACTCGCTTTCAATAAGGTTTTCCGGCAGGGCGGTACAGTTTACCGAAATATACGGCGCGAATTCGGTTTCATCTCCCTGGCGGAGATACCGCCAGTTATGGATATAACGGGCCAGCACCTCTTTGCCGGTACCTGACTCACCGGTAATAAGTACGGTCTGGGCCTTTGCCTCGGCGATTTTTTGCGATTTCCCTATAATTGCCTGCATGAGCGGTGATTTGCCCACCATGCTGTGTACCTGTGAAGCTGTCCCGGTTTTGCGCAGATAATTGAGTTCCTCCCGCAGTTTTGTCTTTTCCAGAATGGAGGCGATGACGATCTTCACCTCATCGATGTTGAAAGGTTTGGTGAGATAGTCGGCAGCGCCCAGCTTCATTGCCTTGATTGCCGATTCGGCGGTATCATCGGCGGTCAGCATCACCACTTCGGTATCAAGTTTCTCCTTCTTGATGTCGGCAAGGATATCAAGGCCGGTCCTGTCTTCTTCGAGATGGATATCAAGCAGGATCAGATCCGGATGCCATGACGCAATTTTATCGATGACATCGTCGGCGTTGGTCTGGATCTTGGTCTCATACCCTTCTTTTTTTAATGACCTGGCCAGCATGGAGATGATGAGTTCCTCGTCATCGATCAGGAAAATTCTGCCGCGATTTTTCATTGTGTAATACCCTGGATCTGTTGTTTTTCCGGTAAGGTTATGTAGAAAGTTGTCCCTTCTCCAGGCGTACTGGAGACATGTATGGAGCCGTTATGCAGTTCAATAAGCCGTTTGCAGATCGCTAACCCCAGGCCGGTGCCCTTGGGTTTGGTGGTGAAAAATGGATTGAAGATTTTGCTGAGATTCTCGGGGTTCATGCCCTTGCCGGTATCGGTTATGCTGATCTGTACGGTGTGGTTGGATTCTTTTTGGGTGGTAATGGTGATGGTACCCTTGGCAGGTATGGCATCTATGGCGTTCAGCATGAGATTGAGAAATACCTGCTGTATCAGGCCACGGTCAGCGGTAATTGGCGGTAATTCGGGGCTGAAGTCCTTGACAATCTCGATCTCCTTGGTCATTTTTGCGGTATTGGCCGGGTTGATCAGGGAATAGCTGGAGGATTTGATTGTTAAGTCAAGTAACTCATGCAGGTCAAGGGGTGCAGTCTCCGGTTCAGGGGGACGGGCATAGCTGAGCAGGCTTTTGAGCAGCGTCTCGATGCGGTAAATTTCGTTAATGATCCGCAGAAAAACTTCCCTGTCTTCCTGTTCCAGGGTCAGTTCACTGGCCAGCACCTCAATGGAAACCTTGATGCCTGCCAGAGGATTTTTTACTTCATGGGCCAGACCGGCGGCAAGTTCGCCGACCACGGCCAGCCTCTCGGTCTGTTGCATGCGTTGGCACTGATCTTTAAGCGAGCTTGCCATATCATTAAAAGCCTTGGAAAGTACCTGAAACTCATCAGGTAATTCTTCCTGGACCCGATAGCGCAGATCACCCTGTTGAATTTTCCTGGTGGCATCGAGCAGGGCATCAACCGAATTGGTAAAATGTCTGAGAAAGAAATAGGCGATCAGGATCAGCAATAAGGGGCCTGCGGTGATGAGAAAGAACAGCAGATGTTCGGTCTCGGCAATGCTGTTGCGGGCCAGGGTAATTCTTTTTGAAATTTTTTCCGATGAGGTTATGACGATTTTCTCCACCTCGGCCAGGGTCTCTTCCCCCATGGAAAAAGCGGCATTTTTTTCCTCAGTCAGTCTTTCTTTGTTGGCCCTTATGGTATAAACCCGGCTCAACTTTTTAACGTAACTGTCGATTTGCTGCTGAAAGTGGTTTAGGCGCTGACTCACTTCTTCATTATGATGGCAGTTACTGCAGACGTGGGACGCTGTTTCCATCTCTTCCACATGGGCAATAAAGGGATCTATATGCAGGGCATGGGGAGAATCCTTGAGCAGCAGATCGGTCTGTACCACCTTGATTTTGTTCTGCAGATCTTTTCTCAAAAATTCAACCTGATGGAGGGTGATGACATTTTCCAGATTGGTGATAACCTCTTCGATTGATCTGGCAATATACATTCCGCCGCCGGAGAAGCAGAAAACAAGAATCAGCAAGGCTATGAAAACTTTCTTCTTCATAAAGGCGTCAATGAACCGGCAGCATCAGTGGGCATGGGTAAAGGACTGTTTGCATTATTTTTATAGATTCTTCCCCCTTTAGGCTGGATAATTGTCTCCGATATTCTTCCAGACTACGGCTGTAATAAACAATAATGCTCTGTGATCTCTGTGATCTCTGTGGTGAAAAAAGACTTTTTTTACGTGTTTATCATTCATTATTGTAATCATAAGTTGCCAGATCGAGGCCGATTTTATTGGCGTAATCAAATACAGGTGCATAATCGTTTTCCGTGGTAGGGATAAATCTTTTGGCGCCGAATTCATGCAGGACCTGCCGGCCTTCAACATCCTGATCCATCTGCAGCAGGGCATTTTTCAACTTTAGTTTGAGAGACTCGCCAAGATCCTTTCTTACTGCCAGGGCGTTGGCCGGCACCTCAGGTGAAGTTGCAAGTATTTGCAGTTGCTCCTCCACCTTGCTGTCGGTTTGGGCCACGCGGGAAAAAACCGTATTCTTGGCAGCACCGATATCCGCCTTGCCGTTCAGGACATCGTAAATGGCATCCTCATGGGTGCCGGTAAAATAGTTCTCACTGAAGTAAGTCTGGTAATCCTCGATGCCGTTTTCCTTGAAATAATGCATGGGCAGGAGCCAGCCCGCGGTGGTGGCCTTATCCACAAAGGCAAATCTTTTGCCGCGCATATCGGCGGCATTGTGGATGCCGCTGTCTTTGCGGACAAAAATCATGCCGTAATAGGTGGAGGTGCCGTCAAGGTATTCCGGCCGTGCCAGGGGCTGCACCGCAAGTTTCCTGATGGCCAGGGCCCCGGTAAAACTGCCGAAAAAAGCCGCATCCAGGCCGTTGGAAACAAAATTATCAATAACGTTACCGTAACGGGAGAGAATTGACAGCTCAATGTTTGCCTCTATTTTGCGGGAAAGATAGGCGGCAAGCGGTTCGTATCTCTTTTTTTGCGAGAAGATATCATGTTCGGTGATCAGGCCTATTTTTAATTGCTCGGGGTGAGTTTTGCCTGAGACATTGCTTGTTTTACTGTCCTGCTGCTCCCCGCAGCCGGTGACAAAGAGGAAAAAAAGACACAGGGCAAAAAGTATGATAGAATTTTGATATGATTTTCCGGGCATGATCTTTCCTCGCTTGCTGATGGTTGCATGCGCGATGCGGATATTTGGACAAGACCTATCTTTTATTGAGTGTTTCTTTTTTACCATAACGAAGAGTTACACTTCCCACAATAACTTAAAGGATCAATTGACCAACATTTTGCTGAAATGCAGGAGGTCACCGGTGAAAAGTTTTCTCCTATCCATATGTTTATTGTTGAGCCTGTTATTGCAACCATCCATACTGCAGGCAAAATGGAAATTTCCTCCCCTGCCTCCTCCTTACGAATACGGCAACCTCCTGATCAATCGTACCTCTGAGGTCAACCAGGTCAAGCCGGTGTTCTTCTCCCACTGGAGTCATCGCGTGAAATATGCTTGCCGGGTCTGTCATCTTGAACTTGAATTTGAATTTGCCGCCAATTCCACCCCGATTACCGAAGAGGACAATATCAACGGCATGTACTGCGGCGCCTGCCACAATGGCAAGGAGGCCTTTGCCCACACCAGGGACAACTGTGACAAGTGTCACTCCGGCAAAATTTCCGCAGGCCAGGAAAAATTTGCAGAACTGACGAAGAATATGCCGCGTACATCTTTTGGCAATCAGGTGGACTGGGTGCTGGCGGCATCCCTCGGCATGATAAAGCCCCGCTATGTTTTATTTCAGGAGAGCGAAAAATCCGATATGAATTTTCGCAACCGGCTGGAGCTACAGGCGGAATGGAATTTTGTCCCCCCGGCTTACTTCCCCCATGATGTGCATATCCGGCTGCTGGACTGCGGCAACTGCCATCCAGACATTTTTAATATCAAAAAAAAGACCACCCCGCATTTTGAAATGGATTACATCCTTGAGAAAAAATTCTGCGGAGTCTGCCATCTGAAAATCGCTTTTCCCTTGAATGACTGCAAACGCTGCCACCCGGCGATGGAAAATCAGCCAGGTTTTTAAATGAGCGCGGGTAAAAACGTTTTCAGGCAGGATTGCGGCAGACAAAAGAGGGGTGCTCGGCAGTTAAAGCAAAGAAAGGTAGAGCCTTTCACGGCTCTACCTTATGAAAGAAAATTAGTACCATCTTGGAGGATTGGACGTATTCCCTTTCAATTCGTAGTATAAAAGGAATTGCCTTTTATTTCAATGCACTTCCATTGCCTCTTTTTGAGGCTTTTTGAGGGCGATGAGCAGCTTTTCGATATCTTCGGCAGGCATCGGCCGATAGAAATAAAATCCCTGGATGCAGTCACAGTCTTTATCTCTTAAGAATTCATATTGATCGCGCCCCTCGACGCCTTCCGCCACTACGTAAAGATTGAGGCATTTGGCCAGGGCAATGATCGCCGAACAGATTTCCGCGTCCTTGGGGTCGGAGGTGATATTCATTACAAAGCTGCGATCAATTTTTAAGACATCAATGGGAAAGCGCTTGAGATAGTTCAGCGACGAATAGCCTGTGCCGAAATCATCGAGACAGATCTCTACCCCCGTCTTTTTGATGTCGTGCAGCATGTTGATTGCCTCTTCTTCCGCGTTGAGCAGGATACTTTCCGTCAGTTCGACCTTGAGATACTTTCTGGGAACACCGGTACTGTTGAGAATTGATGTGATGATGTTGTAAATCTCCTTGCTCTGAAACTGCGGACTTGAAAGGTTGATGGAAATCGGCACCACGGGAACCCCCTGCTGCTGCCAATCCCTGATCTGTCTGACCGCTGTTTTCATCACCCAGGAACCGATCGGCACGATAAGCCCTGATTCCTCGGCAACCGGAATAAAGTTGTTGGGAGGGATCATTCCTTTTACAGGATGGATCCAGCGGACCAGGGCCTCAAGCCCGACAATCTCCTTGGTCTTCGCATCCACCTGGGGCTGGTAATGCACGATGAATTCGTTGCGTTCCACCGCCCAGCGCAGTTCTCCTTCCAAAGTAAGCCGTTCCAGCGCTTCGGCATTCATGGTGTTGGAGTAATACTGAAAATTGTTCTTCCCCTTTTCTTTGGCATGATACATGGCGATATCGGCATTTTTGATCAGATCTTCCTCATTGGTTGCGTCATGGGGGAAAACGGTGATGCCGATGCTGATGGTAATGAAGACCTCATGGCTGTCAAGCATGAACGGCTCGGCCAGGGCCAGCAGCAGCCGCCGCGCGACAATGGCCGCGTCATTCTGGTCGCGGATACTGGTCAACAGGACGGTGAATTCATCCCCGCCCAGTCTGGCTATCATGTCCGGGTCTTTGTCAATGGATGAAATGGAGATGAAATCGGATTTGCGGATGGTTTCCTGTAATCGTCTGGCCAGCTGTCTTAAAAGGTCATCACCAAGATTGTGGCCCAGGGTGTCATTGATACGTTTGAAATTATCGAGATCGATGAACATCAGGGCGCATGATCTGGTGTGGCGTCTGGCATTTTCAACAACCCGTGTGAAGAAATCGAGAAACATGACCCGGTTCGGCAGTCCGGTAAGAAAATCATGATAGGCCAGGCGCTTGATCTGTTCGTGGGATTGCTGCAGATTATTGCGCATTTCCATAAAAGAGCGGGCCAGTTCGCCGATCTCATCGTCGGCGCTCTGATCGATACTGATATTGAGATTGCCATGGCCCAGTTCGGTGGCGGCATTCCGGAGCAGAATAACCGGTTTGACAATGAATTTCTTGCCAAGATAAAAGAGCAGGGCGGAAAAGATGACAATGGCACAGATGGTGGTAAAGGTGACGGCAAGCCCCAGTCGGTAACTTGCCGCGTAGAGATGATTTTTTGGGATTTTGGCCAGCATCAGGAGAGAATCATTGACGTTGCTGCTGAGCACCAGGAAGGAATGCGTTTTGTCGGCAACCGTAAAAGTGGACTCACCCTTCATGTGATCCATTGCCTCCTGCAGGAATTTACCCGGCAGGGGCGAAAGAACCGGTTCCGTGCCCGATTGGAAAAAAATGTTGCCGGCTCTGTCCAGCAGGAGAAAGGTTGTCCCGTATTCATCAACAGCTTCTGTGATTTTTTTATCTATGAAATTTAGGTCGATGGTGACCACCAGATACCCGCGTAAAGTTTTGGGCGAACTGATCGGGTTGAGGTTGGGGTCGCGCAGCAGCATTTTTTTGCTGATCAGCAGTGAAATTTTGCCATTGTCCGGATTTCGGTAGATGCGGGTAAAAAGATCATTATCCGTTCGGCGCATGGCTTGAAAAATCTCCGTCTCTCCCTCTTCCTCCGTGATATTGGGCAGGTCGGTGAGCACCACCCGGGTGTCTTCATAGCCGTCCGGAAGCAGGATGCGGATCTCATAATAGTTTGGATTGGCTTTCTGATAACTGCTGAAGAGCCTGATAATGGTTGGTTGCAGCAGGGTGTAGCGCACTTCCTCATCAGTGGTGAGCAGATAGTTTTCCAGCAGATTGGAATTGGAAAACAGCTCGATATCCTTTGTCGCCGTATCATAGAGGACTTGTACGTTGCCGGTGGTAGTGTTGAGAAAGGAGCGGGTGTTTCCCGTTGCCTTTTCAACCGTGGCCTCCTGCAGCATGGAAAAAGAGATTGCCCCGATGGCCAGGATGAAAATGACAACCACCGGCGTGGTGATAAAGATGATTTTTGATTGAAGTCTCAACGTGAAGCCCTATTGGATGACGAGATTAAAAATGTCATTATATTTTTTTGCTACTCTGGGCGGGAGATCCGTGTAGGTTTCGGATTTTTCAAGAATTTCCTTGGTCGGGTAGATATTATGATCATCCCTGAATTCCCGGGGCAGGAGTTTTTCCGCTGCCGTATTGGTTGTGGCGTACGAGGCGAACTGGGCAAGTCTCGCCATGATTGCCGGTTCATGAATAAAATTGAGGAATTTACAGGCCAGCTCTTTTTTCTTAGAAGAGGCGGGGATTACAAAAAAATCACACCAGAGCATGCAGCCTTCCCTGGGCAGGACGAAATCAATCTTCTTGTCGTGCTGTTGCAGCACCAGGGCGTCACCATTGTATATCATGGACATGAAGGCGTCTCCGCTCACCATGGATGAATTTTCGCCAAGGGTCACATAGGAATAGGTTTTGACAGCGGGCTTCTGGGCCAGGAGCAGTTGCTTGGCCTCTTCAAGTTCCCTGTTGTCCGTTGAGTTGACGGAATAGCCAAGGGCCTTGAGGGCCATACCCACCAGGTCGCGGGAATCTTTTATCATGATGATTTTGCCCTGTACAGCCTCTTCGGGTTTGAACAGATCCAGCCAGCTTGTCACCGGCTTTGTTGTTCGGTCCGTTCGGTAGGCGATACCCAGGGTGCCCCATAAGAAGGGCACGCCATACTTTTCCGACTCCGGAAAGGAGGTGCGCCACTTACGGCTCACATGCCGCAGGTTGGGAATATCTTTCTCGACGATGGGCGCAAGCCAGCCATGCCTGGCATAGGAGGCAATGGATGAGCCGTTGGAAAGGATGAGATCATAACCTGTGCCATTAGTGCTGAACAGGATTTCGTTGCGTATTTCATCGGTTTCATAATAGGTCTCCGTCACGGTGATGCCGAATTTTTCCTTAAACTCGGCAAGCACCTCGGGATCAAAATACTCTGACCAGTTAAGGAGCTGCAGCTGGTTTTCGCTCTCTTCCGTGGCTGACGCCGTGCCGATTCCGGTGATATTGCATGGCAGAGCAGCCAGTATAAAAAACAGCAGGGCAAGACTTTCTTTCAATACAGTCACTTTCATAAAAATCTCCAAGAGAAATAATCTCTATCTTACAGAGTTTTTAAATATTTTTGTGAGTATTTTTTGAAAATCGGCTCATTATCTTTCATCAAGCTCAAATCGCTTTTGGGCCGCGCAAGGCAGATGATCGGTTGCGGGCAGGGGAGAAAATATCCGGTCTATTTCTGGCGGGAATGAATAATGGTGCAGAAAAGTCATGCGGAAGAAGGGCTCCCTTCGGTTTCAGGCAACCCTTCTTTTAGGATTATATCTAGATTTCAAGCATTTCTCTAATTTGTTCCAGGAGTTTGGCGCTAATTCCGCTGATCTTTGTCAGATCCTCGATGGATTGGAAATTTCCATTGACACTTCGATAATCAATAATTGCCTTGGCTTTGGCAATGCCGATTCCAGGGATTGACTGCAGCGTATTCAGATCAGCGGTGTTAATGTTGATGCCCGCCATGGCAGGAACCGCAAAGAAAATCAACATGCAGAGAGTTAGAAATAACGCTTTCATTTGTTGCCTCCTTGAATCCACATGCAAAATTTAATGTGCAGTTAAATAATATGATATCATGCAATTTCCAGTCCCCGGAAAAGACCAGATCTATGCCGGCTTAGCTTATTGCGCATAGGGATGTGAAATTTTTAAATAAGCGGCATATGTGATAAACTCGTAAAAAGTCTTTTTTTCACCACGGAGCACACAGAGATCACAGAGAAATATTTTTTATTACAGCTAGTTAGCTCTGTGGGCTTTGTGCTCTCTGTGGTAAATTTTCAGATGTTACAAGTCCATCAGATGTAACTCGCAGAATTTCGTTTAACATGCTGTTTTGATGAGCTTTGTTCTGTTTATGCCGGCGCGTGAAGGGAGGAAGAGGGGCAGGGTGGCTCGGCAATCGTCATAAGAGGACGAGTCTTTATTTTGCGACATGGCCCTTGGATTAATCTTGGTAATTATCAATGCAACCCCAAACGTTTATCCAAGAGGGGTTGTATGAGAAAGAAATTTTATCTTTTTACCGGGTTGTCCAGTTTTGCAGAGCAACCGCGAACATGGAATGGAAGCTTTTGTTGCGATATGGCGACAACCCCACCATGGTTTCCACTGAATTGCTAATCTTACAAGAAGCTCAATAGATAGGTATAAAAAATTTTTAAACTGGCAGCCTTTGCCGCAACATAAACTGAGTTGGTCTGTTCAGGGAGGCCGATGAGCAGGTACTCCCCCTTCATCGGCTGTGGGCAAAGTTTCGGATACATGCAGGAGCTGCCGATAAAAAGAAGTTTTGTACTCCATGCACAGAGCATTATCGGCCAAATAATCGGCCAAAATTATGGAGCATTTCCTTGGATGATAAATTTTCTGTTGTTTTTTTTTGCAATAAAACAAATAGATATGAATTTAATTTTATTAATTTAATGAAAAAATACCGGCCTAAAAATGTATTCTTCCATCTCTCAGTTTGAACCGCTTTTGCCGCAGGATCCCAAAAAAGTATTACATAGTCTGGCTCTTGACGTACTGCGCGAATCTGCCCGATTGAGCGGCATGCTGCATCCGATTACCCGGCAGGCCTTGGTAGGCGTGGTGCGCACCATGAACTGCTACTACCTCAGTAATAATCGGCAGGCATGTCTGTCCGGCAGCATCCTCCCTTGAGAATTTCATGAAAAGGTTCGCCACAGTATATGAAGCTCCAGGGGACCCGCTTTGGCAGATCGTGGCTGCAGCGGCAGCGCATCATCGGCTGTTATGGATTCATCCGTTTCTTGATGGAAACGGCAGGGTGGCAAGATTATTTACAGATGCGTTTCTGATTCAGGCCCACGTGGACGGTTACGGAATCTGGATGATAAGCAGGGGATTGGCCCGCCACAAAGAGCAATACAAACAAAATCTTGCCTTGGCTGATGCCCCGAGGAAAGGCGATCTTGACGGCAGAGGCAACCTGTCCGATGCCGGGCTGCATGACTTTTGTCAATTTTTCCTTCAAACAGCTTCCGACCAGATTGCTTTTATGTCTGAATTGCTCAACCTGAATAATATGCAGCAGCGGATTCTGGCCCATGCCGAGTATCTGGCAGGTCTTGGAAAAATAAAAAGGGAAGGAGGCCTTGTTGTAAGAGAAGTTTTTTTGCGGGGAGAGGTAAAACGCGGAGAAATCCCTCGAATAACAGGAAAACCAGAACGATCCGCCAGACGAATTCTGAAGGAATTACTGGATCATAACTTGCTCACCTCCGACACGGAAAAAGGCCCGGTAAGAATTTGTTTCTCCATGGATGCCGTGGAGCATTATTTCCCGCGATTATTTTTTTCGGGACCTGAATACTGAGGTGCAGGGCAGGCTCTTTTCATGAAGAGCGTGGCAAGCTTCCTCCTTTCCCCTTTACTCTTATCAGCCATTTTCAGTATGATGAAAATTGCTTTCATCTATCTGCTAATGAGCATTTTGTCATGGAAATTAACTATTAAGTTCAAAAACTCTGAATTATGGAAAATTATAGGGAACAGATACTTCAAAAACTTGCCGACAACCTGCAAGCTGTTCATGATAGATTTGGTGTTGATTCTCTGTCGGTATTCGGGTCTGCTGCAAGAGGATCGCTGACACCGGACAGCGATGTGGATATTCTTGTTCGTTATCGTGAAGCGCCGGGTATTTTTGCATTTTTAGACCTAAAACAATATCTGGAAGAGATCGTCGGTCGGCCCGTTGACTTGGTCACGGAGGGAGCTTTGAAAAAGCAACTGCGAAGTAGGATTCTGCAGGAGGCAATCCGTGTCGCCTAGAGATTGGAAGTTCCGACTCGAACAATGTCAGGTTGTCTGAACTGCGGAATCCCTGTCATAAATGCTGGCTGGTATACCACTGGTAAACCTCACGGATGCCCTGCTCGAGACTGATCGACGGCGACCAGTCCGCCTGGTTCAGGCGTGAAACATCCAGCAGCTTCTGGGGCGTTCCATCCGGTTTTGAGGAATCAAAAATAATTTCACCTGTGAAACCGACAATCTTTGCCACTAGTTCGGCCAGATTTCTGATGGTTGTATCGCGGCCGGTGCCGATATTGATCAAATCAGTATTATCATTGTGTTGCATCAGGTAGATGCATGCATCCGCCATATCATCAACATGGAGAAATTCCCGTTTCGGAGTACCGCTTCCCCACAGGATAACTTGAGGAGGCGGCTGGGCAATCGCAGTTTTGATATCCGCGGGAATTGTGCCGAATAATTTCTCATCCCTGTCTATGGCGGCAAAATCTCCTGTCACTGCCAGTCGGGCCAGATGGAATTTGCGGATCATTGCTGGCAGTACATGGGAATTCTCCAGGTCAAAATTGTCATTCGTCCCATACAGGTTGGTGGGCATGACCGGAATAAATGTTGTTCCATGCTGGCGATTGTACGACCGGCACATCTCAATCCCGGCAATTTTTGCCACGGCATAAGCTGAGTTGGTCGGTTCAAGAGGGCCGATGAGCAGGTAATCCTCCTTCATCGGCTGTGGGCAAAGTTTCGGATACATGGAGGAACGCCGAGAAAAAGAAGTTTTGTACTCCATGCACAAAGCTGTTGTGGATGGTATTGTTCTGGATCGTCAGGGTTTGATAAATGAAATCCCTAGGGTCAGACATCCTGACCTCGGGAGAATTTGTCATGACACCAGTTCGTAGACCAAGCGCATGGAGGTGCCAGGAAACGGGGTCATGGTGGCATTTAATTCCTCACATAAATGCCGCAGGACCTCACTGCTCATTCGATTGGCCAGATGATGCAGGCGAACCGTCAGCGTCCCGGCATTCTCATCCGGAATGAGGTCCGCCTCGGTTGCATAGGCGGCTCGCAGCAGGCTCCGGGCATCATCATGGCGTCTCAGC